>JADGOB010000109.1 GCA_017883185.1 Acidobacteriota bacterium | reverse complement strand
CGGCGCCAGCGCGGACAACTCATCCGGATAGCTCCCGTGATCCAGCCTGAAGCGGCGGAGTGCCACGGCAAGCTCCGTGGCATTCAGCTCGCTGTTGAACTGATCTCCTGATTCAATCGCGCGTTCGAGGCCGGCTGTGAACGACTCCTGATGTCAAGACGAACGGCCGGGCAAGAATTGTCACGACAGGCGGCACATTAGCACTCGAGCATGCTCGAGTTGACGAGAAAACACCGGCCCCACTTGGAACTGCTGAACGCCAGCGTCCGTCACACTGTCGTGATAGCCTGTACCCCGACTATCGACACAACTGGAGGACCATCATGGTGGATGCGCTGCGGAAGCTTCTGCTGGCTGGCCTCGGGGCATTGGACCTGACCGAGGAAAAGGCGAAAGGCGTCTTCAACGGCCTCGTCGCGCGGGGCGAGATCAGTGAGAACGATGCGAAGGAGTTGGTGTCCTCGTGGACCAAGCGTGCCGCCGAGCACCGCGGGCGCCTGCAGGAGGACGTCGAGCAGGCGGTCCACCGCGCCCTGTCCGCGATTGGCATCGCGCGGCAGACCGAGATCGACTCGCTGAAGGCGAAAATCGACGAACTCGAGGCAAAGCTGGCAGGCAGGGAAGCCCCTTCGCCCGCTCCGCCGACTGGTGTCGATCCCAGCAATCGCTGAACCTTCACGTCCCTGAGCCTTGAGCCCTGCCCGCCTTCGCGCGTAGCGCCTCTGCGTAGCCACGCCGAAGCCCGCGTAGATCGCCGTGCGGGCGGAGGCGGGAGCCTTCCCATGCGCGTTCCCGGAGCCACGCCGCCGGCACAACAACTGCGCCGGCTGCGGGACATCACCACCGTCCTGGCGAAGTACGGGTTTCCCGACGTCGTGGCGCGGCTCAGGCTGGAGCGAACCCTCGCCCTCGGCCGGCGCCTTCGCCGCCCCTGGGGACGTCGCGCAGAGCCCGCCGGCTCCAAGGCGCAGCGCCTCCGTCAGGCGCTCGAGGAACTCGGACCCACGTTCATCAAGTTCGGCCAGGCGCTCAGCACGCGCCCTGACGTGCTGCCCGCCGACCTGGTCGCAGAACTCTCGCGTCTCCAGGACACCGTGCCGCCGATGACGCCGGGCGCGGCTGAAGCCACGATAGAGGCCGAACTGGGGCTGCCGCTCGCGCAGGTGTTTGCGCGGTTCGATTCCACCCCGGTCGCGGCCGCCTCCATCGCGCAAGTCCACCGCGCGCATCTGCTTGGCGGCGGGGAAGTCGCGGTCAAGGTGCGACGCCCCGGCATCGGCGCGACCATCGATCTCGATCTCAGCATTCTCGGACTGCTCGCCCGCCTCGCCGAACGGTACCTGCCGGACGCCGATCTCTATCAGCCCGCGATGCTCGTGGCCGAGTTCGCGCGCGCCATTCGCCGCGAGCAGGACCTTTCTCTCGAGGGGCGATCCATCGAGCGTTTTGCGCGGAACTTCGCCGGCGACCCCACCCTCCGCCTCCCTCACGTGCACTGGCCCCAGACGACGACCGGCGTGCTGACGATGGAGTACATGGACGGGACGAAGGTGCTGGACGTGCTGAGCGATCCGGGGACATTCGACGCCAGGGTGATCGCGGCGCGAGGGGGCGAGATTCTCCTGAAGCAGGTCTTGCGCGACGGCCTGTTCCACGCGGATCCCCATCCGGCCAACATCTTCGTCATGCCTGGCAACGTGATTTGCCTGCTCGATTTCGGCAGCGTCGGCCGGATCGATCGGCCGCTTCGCGACGCGCTGGCCAACCTGCTCGACGCGGTCGCGCGCGAGGATCCAGAGCGGCTCGCCGCGGCCATCCTCTCGATCGGCCGGCCGCTGCACACGCTCGACGCCGCGGAGTTCCGGCGCGACCTGGCCGAGGCGATCGACGGCTACGTGGGGATTGCCCTCCGGGACCTGTCCATCGCCAGTCTGCTGCAGGACGCGCTGGCCGTCATGCGGCGGCACCGGCTGCAGTTTCCCGCCGACCTGATGCTGCTCGTCCGGGCCTTCGTCACCATCGAGGGTGTCGGGCGCCGCCTCGATCCGGCCTTCAACATGGTGGAGCACGCCCGGCCCGTGGTGGCCGGGATCCTCCGCGATCGGCTCGCGCCATCGGCCGTCGCGTCCCGCGTCGCCGACATCGGCCGAGAGGTGGCCGGGGCGATGCAGACGCTGCCGCGCGATCTGATGGAGATCGTGGGGAAGGCGCGGGACGACCGCCTGCAGATCCAGTTCGTCCACCGCAATCTGGAGCACTTCGTCCAGGAGATGGACCGTTCGAGCAACCGCCTCAGCTTCGCCATCGTGATCGCGGCGCTGATCATCGGTTCGTCGTTTGTTCTCCAGCGCGGCGCCGGTCCACAGCTGTTCGGCCTGCCTGCCATCGGCCTGGTGGGCTTCATCGCCGCCGCCCTTCTCGGCCTCTGGCTCGCCGTCGGCATTCTGCGCTCGGGAAGGCTATAGATCTGATATCCTTCGCCCGGCACACGGTCGGGCGCGGTTCGCCGCCTTACAGCTCTGTCGTCTGGCGCGGTACGATCGCGAAATGTCACCCGGCACCGATTCCCGTGGCCGTTTTCCGTGGAGGCTCTGCCATGATCCGTTCGTTCCGTCGGTGGGTCGGCCTTGCCCTGGCCCTTCTGTTCGGCGTCGCGGTCTCACCGCTGTTCGCACAGGCCGCCAAGCCCGCCCAGGCCGCACCCGCGGCCGCCAAGGCGCAGGCGCCCGTGCTCCTCACCTCGTGCGGGCAGAGCCCTGGCGCCGTCACCGTCGGCGTCTTCCTGCGCCGCCTGCAGGTTGACTACGACCTGAAGGACATTGGCACGGTGAAAGATCTGGCCGCCAAGCCGTACAAGACGCTCATCATCGTCACGGGCAGCAGCCTGAAGGGCATGGGCGGCGCGGGCGTGTCGATCGACGACGAACTGAGCCGGGCCGGCGCGCTGATTGCCGAAGCCAGGAAGCGCGGCATCACCGTGATCGGCGCGCACGTCGAGGGCATGGAGCGTCGGGCGAAGAACGCCGCGCCCGGCGACAACTCGGACGAGATGTCGATCGACGCCGTCTGCCCGAAGGCGCAGATGCTCATCGTCCGCAAGGACGGCGATGAAGACGGCCGGTTCACCGCGCTCGGAAAGAAGTTCAACATCCCGGTCATCCTGTATCAGAAGGGCCTGGATCTGAACGGCGTGCTGAAGACCGTGTTCGGCAAGTAGGAGCCGACTAGTGAGCATGTTCACGCAGGCCAGTATCGTGCTGGCCACGATGGTCGCGGTCTACGTCGTCGTGCGGGCCTTCCGGATCTCGACGGAACTGGCGATGTTCGGTGCGGCAGTGGGCGGCGCGCTGGTCGCCGGGTTCGGGTTCCCGGTGCGCCACGTCGCCGAGGGGGCCGCCACCTACCTCGACATCAACCTGATCTTCGTGACCGCCACGCTCTTCATGAACCTCCTCAAGGAGTCGGGAGGCGTGGCGTTCGTCGTCCGGTCGATTCTGAAGCGGTTTCACCGGAGCCGCGCGTTGCTGCTCGTGCTGCTGACGGTGCTGCTGCTCGTGCCGGGCGCCCTGACAGGCGCCGGCAGCGTCACGGTCCTGGTGACCGGGTCGCTCGTGGCGGTGGTGCTGCACTACATGGGCATCCCGACGCACCGGGCGGCCGCGCTGATCTTCCTCAACGCCGGGCTGAGCGCCGCCGCGCCGCCGGTCAGTTTGTGGGCCATGATGACCGCGGCCGGCGTGAACATGCCGTACGTCGGCTTCTTCTGGCCCTTGATGCTGCCCTGCCTGGTGGCCGGACTGCTCACCAGCTTCATCCTGGGTTGGAAGGGCGAAGGCGCCGACGTGACGAAGGCGCTGGAGGAACTGCCCACGCCGCCTGCCGGGATGGCCTGGTGGCGCGTGCTACTGCCGTTCGTCGTCTTCGGCGGCCTGGTGTTCGTGGGGCGGCAGTGGCCGTTCTCGACGCCGATCATCGGCCTGCCGCTGATGTTCGCCGCGGCGGGTCTCGTGTCGTACCTGGTGTCGCCGGTCCGCCTCGAGTTTTTCCGCATCGCGCGCGAGACGGTGGACCAGTTGTTGCCGCTGCTCGGCACGCTGACGTGCGTCGGGATCCTCGTCGAGATCATGACGCTCACCGGCGCGCGCGGCCTGCTCGCGGTGACCGCCGTCACGCTGCCGATGTGGGTGGTCTACGCCACGTTGTTCGTGGTGCTGCCCGCGTCCGAAGCGGTGTTGATGTGGGGCGCCGCGCCGGTCATCGGCGTGCCGCTCATCCTGCTCTTCAACAACCGCGGCCTCGATCCGATCGTCGCGCTCGCGGGCATGAGCCTCATCTGGCCGCTTGGCGACGCGCTGCCGCCGACGGCCATCATCGGCCGCCTGACTGTGGACGTCGTCGGTTACAAGGGCTCGTATGGAAAGTTCCTGCGGGCCTGCCTGGTGCCGGCGCTGATCATCGTCGTGATGGGGACGCTGATGGTCGTGTACTCGAAGAAGCTGTCGTTTCTCACCGGCTTGTGACCGCGCCGGTGACCCTGAGCGAGCGTCCTTCGATGAACTCAGGACGGCCCGAGGATCTCAAGGGCCGAAGCGAGTCGAGGGGTGACGGGGCTGTAGCGGTCAGCGGCCCGAGGCCAGCTGGGGCTGCTCGCGGGCAGGACCCGCAGGCGTCGTCGCCGAAGGCGACACCGAGTCGCGGTCTCTCATGTAGGTTTTGAACATGCCTGTTGTCACACTGTTCTACTACGCCCTCGTGGCGTTCGTCTCGGTGATCCTGGCGGTCAACCTGCTGAAGTCGAGGAAGTGGGAGCGCGACGTGCTCTACGTGCTCGTGCTGCTGCCGTTCCTGCTTCGGCTGCTGCGCCTGAAGTGAGGTGACGCCATGACCAGCCGCCTCCTCGCGCAGAAGATCGTCATCATCGGCCTTGGCCTCGTGCTCCTCGCGATGTCCGGCGCCAGCTTCTACCACAGCCGCCGTTTGAAGGAACCCGTGGTCTTGGGCCCTGGCGTCACCGCCGTGAAGCAACTGGCGGACTACTTCGAGCCGCTGCGCGGCACGGCCAACAACTGCAACGTCTACCTCCTCGAGGGCAGGGAACGCGGGGCGACGATGCTGGTGCTTGGCGGCTCGCATCCCGAGGAGCCCGCGGGCCGCCTGGTCGCGTGGATCCTCGCCGAGAACGCGGTCGTCCAGAAGGGCCGCCTTATCGTCATTCTTTCGGCGAACCGCAGCGCGTCAACCGTCACCCGGTTGGGCGGCGCGTATCCGCCCGACTTCTCGATCGTCACGCCGTGGGGTTCGCAGACCTTCCGCATGGGCGACCGCTGGACCAACCCGCTCGATCAGTGGCCGGACCCCGAGGTGTATTTCCACTATCCGAGCCGCCAGCAGCTGGCATTCGTGGACATCCGCAACGTCAACCGGGCGTGGCCGGGCCGTCCAAACGGCACGCTGACCGAGCAGACCGCCTACGGCTTCATGGAGTTGATCAAGCGCGAGCAGGTGGATATCGCCATCGACCTGCACGAAGCCGAGCTGCAGTACCCGGTCATCAGTACCATCGTGACGCACCAGCGTGGCCAGGACATGGCCACGATCGTGTCGATGACGCTGACCGACATGGAAGGGTTCAAGATCGGCACCGAGTTCTCGCCGCGGACGCTGCATGGCCTCTCCCACCGCGAGATCGGCGACTACTCGCCGGCGCTGTCGCTGCTCTTCGAGGCGCCCGAGCCGTTCCTCGACGCGACGCGCGGCATCACGACGCGCGAGCAGTTGCTGACGGGCAAGGACGAGTTCGTCGTGAAGGCCGGGAAGCACGGGCTCCTGTTCGAGAAGATCGACGAGAAGGGGTGGCCGATCGACGTGCGGGTCGGGCGCCACGCGTCGGCGCTGCTCCAGGTGGCGGAAACGTGGGGCGAGGATCACCCCGACAAGCTGCTGGTGATCACCGAGGTGCCCCGGTACAAGGACGTGATCGAAAAGGGCGTGGGCTCCTACCTGCGCGACCCGGCAAAGGGCGCCGGGCGCGTCGTGTACGAATAAGCGTCTTCGCCGTTTCCATCATGCGTGCGGGCGATTTGCCGATAACCTGACAGGACGGGTCCGGCCGCGGTGTCTTTCCGGCCCGGCCAACTCATCCGCAACGCTTCAGATGGAACGGATTGTCCGGCTCTCCCGTTCGTTGCGCCCGGCGCCTCGGCTCTCCGCCCTGGCGATCGCCTGCGTGGCCGTGCTCTGCGCGGCACGCCCTGCCTCCGCGCTCGATCCGCGAGTGCGCATCACGCAGTTCCACACGGTTTCCTATCAGATCGAGAACGGCTTGCCGCAGAACAGCGTCCAGGCCGTCATCCAGAGCCGCGACGGCTACCTGTGGCTGGGCACGCAGGCGGGCCTCGTCAGGTTCGACGGTGTCCGGTTCACGGTGTTCGACCGGGCCTCTGTCCCCGAATTCCGCCGCGAGAACGTGCGGGCGCTGGCCGAGGACAAAGCGGGAACACTTTGGATCGCGACCGATGCCGGCCTGCTGTCGTATCGCAACGGCCGGTTCGGCTGGCTGGGCACGCCGACCGGGCTCCCGTCCGACCAGATTCGCTCGCTCCTGGTGGACAAGGACGGCATCCTCTGGATCGGCACGACCAACGGCGTGTGCCGCCTGAAGGATGGCAGGCTGCTCCAGCCCGCGATACTGCCAGGCAC
This sequence comes from Acidobacteriota bacterium, assembly GCA_017883185.1. Lineage (GTDB taxonomy): Bacteria > Acidobacteriota > Vicinamibacteria > Vicinamibacterales > Fen-181 > FEN-299. The sequence goes on along the minus strand of JADGOB010000109.1, from coordinate 5,935 downwards.
CGGCGACTTCAGCGCCGTCCGTATCTACCAGTCCCGTGACGGCTCGATCTGGTTCTCGAGCGCGGTCGGACTCTATCAGTATATCGACGGCCGGCTGGAGCGGTTTGGCGTCCAACAGGGCCTGCCCGACGATGGCGTGTACGACGTGTACGAGGACCGGCGGGGCGTGATGTGGGTGGGAACGAGTCGAGGCCTGGCGCGGATCGAGGGCCGCCGGGCGGTGCGGGTGCCCATCCCCGCGGACGACTCGGTCCACGCCATCTGGGAAGATCGCGAAGGTTCGATGTGGCTCGGTCTCGAGCGCCGCGGCATCATGCGACTGCACAACGGCGAGGCTGAAGTCTACGGCAAGGCCGAGGGGCTTGCGGGCAACTACGTCATGGGCTTCCTCGAGGACCAGCAGGGGAACGTCTGGGTGGCGCTTTTCGATTCCGGGCTCACCTGCCTCCGGCAGACCCCCTTCTCGGGCTTTGGCTTGCGCGAAGGGCTCCCGACAGACGACGTGCAGGCGATCCTCCAGGCGAGGTCCGGCGATGTGTGGATGGGCACCAACGGCGCGGGCCTCGCGCGGTTGTCCGACGGCCGCGTGACCACGTTCACGTCGAAGCAGGGTCTGCCTGACGACGTCATCATGACGCTCGCCGAGGACGCGGCTGGCGTGCTGTGGGTCGGGACGCCGCGCGGCCTCTGCAAGATCGTCGGAGGGCGAGTGGTGGGCATCCCCGATCCCGACCGGGTCCTGCAATCGGGCATTCGCTCCCTCGTTGCCGCTCCCGATGGCCCGCTGTGGATCGGGACCAACGCCGGCCTCTGCGCCCTCCAGGGTGGGCGCCTGCTCAGCGTCCGCCCCGCCGGGGACGCCATCTCGCCGGCCATCCAGGCGATGCTGATCGACAGGGCGGGCGCGCTCTGGCTCGCGGGGAATCGCGGCCTCACGCGCGTGAAGGACGGAGTGGCGAAGACCTACACCACCGCTGACGGACTGGCGGAGAACTACATCCTCTCCCTCTACGAGGACCGGGACGGGGTGCTGTGGGCGGGGACGTTCGGCGGCGGGCTGAGCCGGGTGAAAAACGGCATCAAGTCGGTCACCGCCCGCGAGGGGTTGTTCGACAACGCCGCGTTCGCGATCCTCGAGGACGAGTTCGGCTACCTATGGATGTCGTCCAACCGGGGCATCTTCAAGGTGCTGAAGGCCGACGTGAACGACTGGGCCGCCGGGTCGAAGACGAGGGTGCGATCGACTGGCTACGCCGTGGCCGACGGCCTGCGCGGGACCGAGGGCAATGGCGGATCGCAGCCGGCCGCGTGGAAGATGCAGGACGGTCGCCTCTGGTTTGCGGGCATCAGGGGATTCGCGATCGTGGACGCGCGGCCCGTCGCTGTGGGCGTGCCGGTGGCCCGCCTGGAGAGGATGTTCTACGGCCGCAGTCAGATCGACCCGGTGATCGACACGGTCCTGCCTCCCGGCTCGGGCGAGCTCACGTTCGAGTACACCGCGCTCGACTACCGCTCGCCGCAGGGTATCCAGTTTCGGTACCGCCTCGACCCGTTCAACCCGGACTGGGTGGAGCCAGGCGAGCGTCGCACCGCCTTCTACACGAATGTCCCGCCAGGGTCTTACGTGTTCCGCGTCTCCGCCCGCAACAAGGATGGATCGTGGAGCGAATTGCCTGCGACGCTGTCGTTCCGCATCCGCCCGCACTACTATCAGGCCTCCTGGTTCTACGCGCTGTGCGGGCTTGCGCTGCTGCTGGCTGGCGCGACGGTCTATGGCCTGCGCGATCGCGCCATGAAGGCGCGCCAGCGAACGCTGGCGCGGCTGGTGGACGAACGCACCACCGAACTGCGCGCCGAGGTCGAAGGCCGTCGCCAGGCGCAGGCGAGGCTCGAACGCGAGGTCGTCGAGCGGCAGCAGGTCCAGGAAGAGCTGGCGCGCGCGATGACCAGGGCCGAGGCCGCCAACCAGGCGAAGGGCATGTTCCTCGCGAACATGAGCCACGAGATCCGCACGCCGATGAACGGCATCCTCGGCATGACGGAGCTGCTCATCGACACGCCGATGAGCGACGACCAGCGCGAACAGCTCGGGATGGTCCGCAGCTCGGCGCACTCGCTGCTCACCGTCGTCAACGACGTCCTCGACTTCTCGAAGATCGACGCCGGCCGGATGGAACTCGAGGCCATCCCGTTCACTGTCAGGGATTTCGTCAGGGAAATGGTCAAACCCTTTTCGACGCTCGCTGCCGACAAGCGACTCGACCTGCGGTGGTCCGTGGACGACGCCGTGCCGGCCGTGGTTGTTGGCGATCCCGGCCGGATTCGGCAGGTCGTCGTGAACCTCCTGGGCAACGCGATCAAGTTCACCGAGTCGGGCTCCGTCTCGCTGGCCTTCCGCGAGGCGGGTCGCCAGATCGGGAGCACGATGCTGTCGGTCCAGGTGCGCGACACCGGCATCGGAATTCCGCCCAACAAGATCAAGGCCGTGTTCGAGCCGTTCACGCAGGCCGATGGGTCCACCACGAGGCGCTACGGCGGCACGGGCCTCGGCCTGACGATTACCTCGCAGCTCGTGAAGCTGATGGGGGGTGAGATCAAGATCGAGAGCGAGGAGGGGAAGGGCACCGTGTTCGCCTTCACGGTGAAGCTGGGCCTGCCGCCGGCCGGAGAGCCGGTGACCGCCGGCCAGCCCCCGCTGCTTCAGCCAGGCCTCGCGGCCGACGCCACCCGCCGGCTCCGCGTGCTCGTCGCGGAGGACAATGCCGTCAACCAGCGCCTGATCGGCCGCCTCCTCGAGAAGTGGGGGCACGACGTGACCATCGTGGCCTCGGGCGAACAGGCGGTGGACGCGACGGCGCGGCGCCTGTTCGATCTCGTCCTGATGGACGTGCAGATGCCCGGCATGGACGGGTTCGAGGCGACGCAGGCGATCAGGGCGCGCGAGCGTGCCACCGGGTCCAAACTGACGATCATCGCCATCACGGCGCACGCCATGAAGGGCGATCGCGAACGGTGTCTCGACGCCGGGATGGACGGCTACGTGTCGAAACCAGTCGAAGCCGCGGAACTGCAGAAGACCATCGCCACGATGCTCGCCACGCGGTAGGCAGCCGTTTTCTATTCCTGCCGCAGCGCGATCAATGGATCCACGCGAAGCGCCCGCCGCGCAGGGATGTAGCACGCCAGTCCAGCCACCAATGCCAGCAGCAGCGGCACGCCGATGAAGACCGCCGAGTCGTTCGGCGTGACGCCGAACAGCAGGATCGACACCAGGCGCGAAGACGCCAGCGCGACGACGAGGCCGATCACGATCCCGATGCCGGCCAGGACCAGTCCCTGCTGGGCCGCCAGCCGGAGAATGTCGCCGGGCGTTGCGCCGATGGCCATGCGGATTCCGATTTCCTGTGTTCGCCGGCTCACCGAGTAGGCCATCACGCCGTAGAGGCCGATCGCGGCAATCAGCGCGGCAAGCAGGCCCGCCGGCCCGGCCAGCGCCGCCGACAGGCGCGGCCCCATCATCGCCCGTTCCATGAACTGATCCATCGTCTTCGTCTCGAAGATCGGCATGGCCGGGTCGATCGCCTTGACCTCGCGGCGCACTGCGGCCACGGTGCTGCCCAGGTCGCCGCGATAGGCGACGACGACCGTGGATCGCGGCGCCGGGTTCTGCGCGAACGGCAGGAAGACGTACGGCTGCGGCTTCTCGGTGAGCTGCCGGTACTTCCCGTCGGCAACCACGCCGACGACCTCCAGGAACGGACCGTTCGGGATGTTGTACTGGAAGCGACGGCCGATCGGGCTCTGGCCCGGCCAGCTCGTTCGCGCCATCGTCTCGTTGACCAGGACGACGGGCCGAGAGGTTGGCGTGTCGCGCTCGGTGAACGCGCGCCCCTGCACGATTCGCGTGCCAAGCGTGGCGAAGTATTGATCGTCGACCCGCGACGACCCGACCTGGACCCGATTCTTCCCGCCCTCGGCCGGACGTCCCTCGATGATGACGTCGCCTCCGCTACCCGAGAAGTCCAGCGGGACAAAGTGCGCGACCGTCGCCCCCTCGACACTTGGCAACTGCCTCAATCGGCCTATCAGGACGCGATAGAACTCCACCGAGCGTGGGTCGTCGTAACCCATCAGGGCAGGGCTGAACGACAACACAACCCGGTGGTCCGTGCGGAAGCCGGGATCGATCGTCCGCGCGCCTCCGATGCTCCGCAGGCAGAGCCCGGCCACCACCAGCAGCACCAGCGAGGCCGCAACCTGTGCGACCACAAGGCCGTTGGTCAGTGTGAACCGACGCCCCGAGGCGCCCTGCGCGTAGTTCGACTTCAGCGCCGGCACGAGATCGCTGCGCGAGGCCCGCAGGGCCGGCACCAGGCCGAACGCGATCCCAGCCAGGAGCGAGACGCCGAAGGTGAAGAAAATCACCCGCTGGTCCACGACGAAATCGAACACTAACGGGATGTCCGTCGGGATCTGGATGGACGCGATCAGGCCGGACGCGAACGACCCAAGGAGAAGGCCGACGCCCCCGGCCAGGAGCGACAGCAGGATCGACTCGATCAGCAGTTGGCGGATGATCTGCGCGCGGGTCGCGCCGAGGGCCACCCGCATCGCGATCTCCTTGCGCCTCGAGCTGGAACGCGCGAGCAGCAGGTTCGCGACATTGGCGCACGCGATCAGGAGCACCAGCGCGCTGACGCCCATGAACAGCAGCGCGACGCCGGTGGACGCCTCGGCGATCTCGACCTCGGGTCTGGTGTCCACCTCCCGGAACGCGAACGCCTTGAATCCCTTGTTCGTCTGGGGGTAGGTGACTTCCAGGCGCGCGGCGATCGTCTGCACGGCGGCTTGGGCCTCGGTGACGGTCGCTCCAGCTCGGAGGCGTCCGATCGTCCGGTATTCCCGCTCGTCGCGGGAATCGAGCGCCTGCGTGTAGGCGGGGGCCAGTCGCGGGAGCATCGTGATGGGAACCCAGATGTCCGGCGAGAAGTAGATCGCGTAGACGCCGTGGAACTCAGGCGCGGTGACGCCGACGACCGTGAACGCCTCGTGGTTGAGGGCAATCGTCCGTCCGACGATGCCCGGGTCCCCATTGAACTGGCGCTGCCAGAGGCGGTATCCGATCACGACGACCGGGTCGCGGCCGATCGTCGACCCCTCGTCGGGCCGGAACCCTCGACCGAGCTGCATCCGCGGCCGAAGCACCTTGAAATAGTTTCCGCTGACGGCCTCGCCGTAAATGCGGGTGGCATCCGGGCCCCCTGCGCCGAGGGCGCACTCAGTCATGGTGTACGCCGCCAGGCCAGCGAACGTCTTCTCCGACGCGTAGTCCTGGTACTCGTGCCACGAGAACGCGTCGTAGTACGGCGCGTTGGCGCTGCGCGTGTAGATGCTCACCAGTTGCTGCGGCGCCTCGACCGGGAGGGGACGCCACAGCAGGCTGTTGAACATGCTGAACAACGCGCTGTTGGCGCCGATCCCGAGTCCAAGCGAGAGCGCAGCGACGATCGTGAACAGCGGACTGCGCCCGAGCAGGCGAACGGCGTAACGGATATCGCGGTAGATGGCTCCCACGGGTGATCCTCCGAAAACTGCCGCCGGCCGGACGGCCACCCAACACTCTGGCGAAAGCCGTACCGTATGATGGTGTCACCCTAACGCGATGAATACACGTTGCTTATTGCACCGGATCGCAAGCCGTCGCTGGCAGGAACTGTCCGATGTCGCGCCGGCGTTCGAAACCGGACAGTCTTGTCCTTCCGCCGAGGGCGACCGAACCATTGAGATCGCGTTTTCGTCTTATGAAGGGTCGGCGATATCCTGTTAGCGGTCAGCCGGCGGCTGCCAGCTGTCAGCTGCCCGTTTCTGAGTTTCCTGCCATGCAACACCTGCTCTTCGCCGTCCGCTCGCTCTGGAAAGACAAGGCGTTCAGCGT
>JADGOB010000108.1 GCA_017883185.1 Acidobacteriota bacterium | reverse complement strand
CTCCTCACCGCCGGAGAACGACTCGACGCTCGGCGCCTCATCGAATCACAAGGCCTCGCCTTCGAAGATGGGTGCGACGATTTCGTCGGCATGTACGACAACGGCCGGCTGGTCGCCACCGCCGGGCGTGCGGGCTACGTCCTGAAGATGTTCGCCGTGGACGAGGCGTTCCAGGGGGGCGAAGCGCTCGGAGCGCTGGCCACGGCCCTCACGTCGCTCGGCCGAGCGGCCGGCCACGACGCCTTCCTGGTCTTTACGCGCCCCGAACACGCGGCCAGCTTCGAGCACTGCCAGTTTCGCCTGCTGGTGGCGAGCGGCCCGGTGGCCCTGCTCGAATGCGGCGGCGGGCTCGAACGCTACCTGGACGCCCACCGGCACCTGCGACGCGAAGGGACGAACGGCGCGGCGGTCATCAACGGCAACCCGTTCACGCTCGGCCACCAGTACCTGGTCGAGACCGCGGCAGCCCAGGTGGACACGCTCTACGTCTTCATCGTCCGCGAGGACCGCTCGGTGTTCCCGTTTGCCGCCCGGTATCGGCTCGCCGAGGAGGCGACACGCCACGTGCCGAACGTGGTCCTCCTCGACACGTCGCGCTACGCCGTCAGTGCCGGCACGTTCCCTTCGTACTTCCTTCGGCGGAACGACGAGAAGGCGGAACTGCAGATGCAGGTGGACGTGCGGCTGTTCGCGGCGCACCTTGCGCCGGCGTTCGGCATCACGCGGCGCTTCGTGGGCCACGAGCCGTATTGCGAGACTACCGCCGCGTACAACCTGGTGATGAAGGACCTGCTGCCGCTGTACGGCATCGATCTGGTCGAGGTCCAGCGCGCGACCGCCGGCGAGGCGTTCATCAGCGCGACCAAGGTGCGCGAGGCACTGGCGGTCGGCGACTTTGCGACGATCGAAAGGCTCGTGCCGGAAACGACGCTCGCGTATCTTCGAACCTTCGGGGTCGGGTGTTAATTCCTCGATCACAGAACCGAATGACAGATTTGCGATCTCAAGGAATTCCACCCGACCCCATGGCTGCTTACGACGCCAGGCACCCTGACTGACTATGGACATCACACGACGCGCCAGTGCGGGCACCATGCAGTCCAGCGACCTGATGGTGCACGTCGAGCCTGCCGAGCGGCTCGACATCCAGATTGAATCGACCGTGAAGAAGCAGTTCGAGCACCTGATCCGCGACCGGATCGAGGCGGTGCTGCGCCAGCTCGCAGTCACGCGCGTCCTCGTGAAGGTCAGCGACCGGGGCGCCCTCGACTACGCGATCGAGGCCCGGATGGAGACGGCCCTCCGGCGGGCCGCGGAGGCATAAGTGGACAAGCTCTCATTCCGTGAAGTCCGCCAGGGACGACGGTTCATGATCCGGGTGCTCCCCGGGACGAAACTCGTGGACGAGCTGATGCAGTTCGCCCGGATGGTGAACCTGCGCCACGGGGCGATCGTGTCGGCCGTGGGATCGGTGCGCAACGTGGAGTTCAGCGACATCCAGGCGGGCGCGCATCTGCCGATCACCGAGCCGCGGATGCCCGTGCACCGCGTCGACGGGCCACTCGACCTGCTGGGCCTCGAGGGGAACCTCGTGCCCAACGAGACCGGCAAGATCGACGCGCACCTCCACATCTTCGCGGCGAAATCCTCGGGCGATGCGATCGGCGGCCACCTGCTCGAGGCCGAGGTCTTCGCCACGTGCGAGATCCTCCTCGGCGAGTACATCGTCGAAGGCGTCGAGCGCCAGCATTCGACTCGCGGCGGCGTGGACACACTGTTCTTCGAGGACCACTGACATGGTCACACGACAACGGCTCCGACGCACGCTGCTCTACGTGCCTGGCAACATGCCGGGGATGCTGCAGAACATCCCGGTGTTCAACGCCGACGGGGTGATGATCGATCTCGAGGACGCGGTCCCTCTCAGTGAGAAGGACGCGGCCCGGACGCTCGCCCGCAATTTCCTCGTCGCGTTTCCCGACCGTAGCAAGGAGATCTTCGTCCGCATCAACGGCCTCGACACCAAGTACGCGCTCGACGACCTGCGCCAGGTGCTCCCCGGCCGGCCCGACGGGATCCGGCTGCCGAAGGCTGACGACCCCGAGGTCGTCGAGCGGCTCGACACCCTGCTCACGGAGTACGAGGAGCGCCTCGGGCTCGAGATCGGCCACTTCTCGATCCTGCCGTCGATCGAGAGTGCGGTCGGCGTGCTCAACTGCGTGAAGACCGCCCAGGCATCGCGGCGGATCGTCGCGCTCGCGTTCGGCGCCGAGGACTACACCGCCTCGCTCGAGATCCAGCGAACGCGCTCGGGCGAAGAACTGCTCGGCGCGCGCATGCAGATCGTCTGGGCGGCCAAGGCGGCCGGTCTGCAGGCGATCGACAGCGTCTTCGCCGACGCCAACGACACCGACGGCCTGCGCGCGGACACCGAGCTGGTCAAGCGCCTGGGATTCACGGGCAAGTCGCTCGTCAACCCGCGGCAGATCGAGGTGGTACACGATGTGTTCCGCCCGAAGCAGGAGGAAATCGACCACGCCCTCGAGGTCATGGAAGCGATCAAGAAGGCCCGCGAGATGGGCACCGGCGTCATCTCGTTGCGCGGCAAGATGGTGGACGCTCCGGTGGTGAAGCGGGCCGCCCGCACCATCCGCACCGCGGTGGCGTTCGGCCTGATCGACTACGAGCTCTCCAACGAGGTGATCTATGGCCAGGAATAGCCTTGGGCGCGAGGTCCCCGAGACCTGGCAGGGCAAGCGCTACGACCCGTACCAGGATCCGTTCACCCGAATGCCGACCATGGACCGGGCGACGCGGCCGCTGGTGCGGCGCAATCCCGGCGAGAGCAAGATCCTGCCATCGCTGCGCGCCGCCATCGAGAAGTCCGGCCTGCAGGACGGCATGACGATCGCCACCCACCACCATCTCCGCAACGGCGACCTCCTGCTGAACCTGATCGTGAAGGAACTCGATGCGATGGGGTTCCGGAACATCTGCATCGCCTCCAGCTCGGTGCACCCGGTCCACGCGGAGATCATTCCGTCCATTCGCAAGGGGGTCGTCACCCGCTGCGAGACGGGCGTCAACGGCTTGATCGGCGAGCTTGCCACGAAGGGCGAGCTCGACTTCCCGATCGTCGTCCGATCGCACGGCGGTCGTGCGCGCATGCTGGTGACCGACGAAGTGCCGGTGGACGTCGCGTTCATCGCGGCGCCGTGCTGCGACGAGACGGGGAACCTGAACGGCGTCAGCGGGCCGTCGGCCTGCGGCAGCCTCGGCTACGCCTTCACCGACGCGCGCTACGCGCGCAAGGTGATCGCGGTCACCGACAACCTGGTCGCCTACCCGGCGTCGCCCGTCAGCATCTCTCAGAGCGACGTGGACTACGTCGTGGTGATCGACTCGCTCGGCGACCCGAAGAAGATCGTGTCCACCACCACGCGCGTGACGCGCGATCCGGCGGGATTGCTGATCGCGCATTACGCGGCCGAGGTGATCGAGGCGTCCGGGCTGTTGAAGGACGGCTTCTCGTTCCAGACGGGCGCCGGCGGCACGTCGCTCGCCGTGGCCGACGCGATCAAGCGGAAGATGCTGGAGCAGAAGATTCGCGGCAGCTTCGGCTGCGGGGGCATCACCGGGTATTTCGTGGACATGCTGGAGGAGGGGTACTTCCGGACGCTCTTCGACGTGCAGTGCTTCGACCTGCGCGCCGTGGAGTCGATCGCCAAGAACCTCACGCACCGGGAGATCAGCGCAGACCTCTACGCCAACCCGTTCAACCGCGGCTCGGTCGTGAATATGCTGGACGCGGTCATCCTCGGCGCGACCGAGGTGGACGTGAACTTCAACGTCAACGTCAACACGGAGTCGAACGGGTACCTCCTGCACAACACCGGCGGGCACTCGGACACCGCCGCAGGCGCCAAGCTGGCCGTGGTCGTCGCGCCGTCGATCCGCGGACGCCTGCCGATCGTTCGCGACGAGGTGACGACGATCACGACGCCCGGCGAGACCATCGACGTCGTGGTCACCGAGCGCGGCATCGCCGTGTCGGACAAGCACGAAGGGTTGAGGAAGGAACTCCTGCGGCGACGGCTGCCGCTCAAGGACATCCGTCAACTGCAGGCCGAGATCAACGCGTTGACCGGCAAGCCGCGCCCGCTGGAGTTCGAGGACAAGGTGATCGCCCTGATCGAGTACCGCGACGGGTCGATCATCGACGTGGTGAGGCAGGTCAAGGAATAGCGGGCTTGTCGGGCCGAGGACGGGTGGGGCTGCTCGCCGACAGGACCCGAAGAGCGTCAGATTGGATTTTGAAACCAGTTGTAGTTGTCAGTCAGTGGGACTGATTTCAAAGCCCGCAGGCAGGTGCTCGGGGCCGCCCTGAGCAGGCAGAAGTTGCATGACGCAGGGCTCAGAGGCCGGTTGCGCTGATTACGATCTCTCCGCGCTTCGTCGCCGACTGCTCCAGGCGCGGGAAGCGCGCCAGGCGCTGGTCGAACACGCCGGCGGCGCCGGTCGCGCAGTGGTCTTCGCATCGACCAATATCCCCGGGCGGGATAAATGCCCGCCCGGCGTCACTCACCTCCTGGGGCAGGCCGTCGAAAAGATTGCGCGCTCGCTTCCGGCCGAGCCACTCGATCGCGGGCTGGACGGGCTGGGACCCTGGGCGGCCTTCAGCGTCCGGCTGCCGCCTGACGCGGTCAAACGGGCGACCATCGACATCGAGTCCACCCTTCCCGCCGGCCGGCTGCTCGACCTCGATGTCTACACCGCCGATGGCCAGCAGGTGGACCGCGCCTCGCTCGGCCTGGCTGCACGCGCCTGCCTCGCCTGCGACCGTCCGGCGGTCGAGTGCATGCGGCTCGTGCGCCATTCGCCGGACGCCGTGGTTGCCGCCGCCGCATCCCTCCTCCACCCCCATTCGGTCCGGTCGCTGGCCGACGCCTTCGTCACCGGGGCCCGCGTCGAGCTGGAGTTGACCCCCAAGCCCGGCCTCGTCGATCGACTCGATAACGGCTCGCACCCGGACCTGTCGTTCGACTCGATGCGCCGCTCGATCGACCTGCTGCCGGTGTATTTCGAGGAGTTGCTGCTGGCGGCCGGGCGGGTCGCGCCGGCCGGAGGCGGCAGGATCGAACCCAGGGAGATCAACCTCCAGGCCTGCGTCGAAGCGGGACGACGGGCCGAGCGACGGATGACCGAGGCGATCGGCACGAACGCGCACAAGGGCTATATCTTCCTGGCGGGGCTGGTGCTGCTGGCCGCCGCAACCGCGCCAGACCATCGCGGGCTGCGATTGCGCATCAGTGCGCTCGCGCGCCGAATACTCGCGCCACGCTCGACCGTCGCGCCGTCGCAGGCCGCCGGCTTCCCTTCGCACGGCGCTCGCGCGCGGACCGAGCACGGGCTTGGCGGGATTAACCGGGAAGCGCTCGAAGGCTTGCCGTCCGTCTTCGATCGCGGCCTGCCGGTACTTGCCGCGGCGCCTGCCCTCTCGGACGGGAAGGACGACCTGGGATTTGGTCCCGTCGCCGGCCACCTGCTCATGGCCGCGCTGATGCAAACCGTCGAGGATACGACCGCCGTTCACCGGTGCGGCCCGGCCGCTCTGGCCCGGCTGCGCGCCGACGGCGCGCACCTCCAGCGACTCATCGAGAGCGGGCAGGACCATCTTCCCTGGCTCGCCGCACTCAACGCCGAGTACCAACGGCTCAACCTCACGATGGGCGGCGTGGCCGACTGCATGGCGATCTCGTTCGCCCTCCACAACTGGCTCGCGCCGATTCGCGGGCCTGAAGGCCCGCGCTACACTCCTGATCCCTGACCCCTGATCCCTCGTCCCTGATCTATCATTGTGGTGCCTTGGTCCCAGCACGATATCGACTCATCATCGGGGGCGTCCTCTTCGTCCTTGGCGTCGCGGCGGCCACCGCCAGGCAGGGCTCGGCTCCACACGCAGCGCTGCCGTTCACCGTCATCTCTGCCGATGCCCGGCGCGCGATGCCGGCCATGCTCGTCGGCGACCACGTGATGGTGGCGCTCGACGACCTGGCCGGGCTGTTCCAGCTCAACGTGCGCGAGGACGTGCTCGCGGGCGGTGTCACCGTGGGCTACAAGGGCAAGACCGTGATCCTCACGCCCGGCCAGGCGCTCGCGTCGGCCGCCGGCCGTCTGATCTCGCTGCCGGCCCCGCCCTCGCGCGATGGTCGTCGCTGGCTGGTGCCCGTCGAGTTCATCAGCCGGGCGCTGGCCGTGGTGTACGACAGCAAGCTGGACGTGCGAAAGAACGCCCGGATGGTGCTCGTCGGTGACATCCGCGTGCCGCAGATCACGGTTCGGCAGGAGGTGCTCGGCCCGCAAACCCGCGTGACCTTCGCGGTGTCTCCGCGCACGCCGTACACCCTCTCGCAGGAACCCACCTGCATCCTGGTGCGCTTCGACGCGGATGCCCTCGACGTCACGCTGCCGACGTTCGCGCCGGAGGGACTCCTGCAGTCGATTCGCCTGTCAGATCCCAACTCCACGATCAGCATCGACCTCGGCCCCCGCTTCGGGTCGTTTCGCGCGTTGTTCGTCCCCCAGGAGGACGGTGGCGGACAGCTGCTGGTGGATTTGATGTCCGGCCCGGCCGAACAGGCGCCGCCTCCGACGCCCCGCGGCGACGTCCCGCAGCTCCCGGTGCCCCCCGCGCCAGAAACGGTTCCACCGATGATCCAGCCCGCTGCCGGGGGCCTTCGCACGGTCGTGATCGACCCCGGCCACGGCGGCGAGGAGACCGGCACGAAAGGCGCAGCCGGCGCGCAGGAAAAGGAGATCACGCTGGCGGTGGCCCGGAGGCTGAAGGCGTCGCTCGAGAGCCGGCTCGGCGTCCGCGTGCTCCTGACCCGCGACGGTGATCAGGCCATGGCGCTCGACGAGCGCGCGGCGCTCGCGAACAACAACAAGGCGGACCTGTTCATCAGCCTGCACGCCAACGCGTCGATCCGCAAGGAGGTGAGCGGCGCCCAGATCTACTACCTCGCCGCCGACCAGGCCGGCGAGGAGGCGCGCAAGGCTACCTCCAGCCGACAGACGCTGCCGACCGTTGGCGGCGGATCGCGCGAGATCGAGATGATCCTCTGGGAGATGGCCCAACTGCGCTACCTCAGTCAGTCGGCCTCGCTTGCCGGCGCGTTCGAGGAGCAGTTCCGCGGCCGCGTTCGCCTGAATCCGCGCCCCGTCCAGCAGGCGCCGCTCCGCGTGCTCGCCGGCGCGAACATGCCCGCCGTCCTCGTCGAGATGGGTTTCCTCACCAACCCGGACGAGGAGCCGCAGCTCGTATCGAACGCCTATCAGAACACGATCGCCCAGGCGCTCCTCGACGGCATCCTCCGCTACCGTGATCTGGCCGACCGGCCGAAGATGACGCCGTCGCAGGAACCCTCACCCACGCCATCACCGGACACCGCCCGGAGGCGCCAATGACCAGGGCGGGCGTCACGACGTGGACGCTGCTAGTGCTCGCGCTGGCGGGCGCGATTACCGCCGCGTTCGTCTTCTTGCCGCGGTGGTACGCGGAATCGAACGAGCCGGTCGCCGCGACCGAACCCGCGGCGGCGCCAGCGACACCCAAGATCAAGGCGCGACTCTTCTACCTGTCCGAGGACGGCCTTCGCCTCGTCGCCGCCGAGCACGAGGTGCCGTTTGGCGAAAGCACGCTACAGCAGGCGCGCCGGATCGTGGAAGCACAGCTCGCGTCGCCCGCCGCGCCGCTCGTGTCCGCGATCCCCCAGGGCACCCGGCTGCGCGCGATCTACGTGGACGGCAACGGCGAGGCGTTCGTGGACCTGAGCCGCGAGGTCTCGAGCGCGCACCCTGGCGGCGCCCTCGACGAGATCCTCACGGTATACTCCATCGTCAACGCGGTGACGATGAACCTGCCGGCCGTTCGAGCGGTCCAGATCCTCGTGGATGGCCACGAGGTGGACACTCTGGCCGGGCACGTGGATCTTCGGCGGCCGCTGCCGAGAAACGCGTCCTGGATCGAGGAACCGATGGTCCCCGTTGTCCCCGCAACCACTGAGCCGCTGCCGGCCTCGCCCATTCCGAACGGGATGGCGCCGCCGCGCGACGCGCCGCCGAAGAAATGAGAGAAACACCATGCCTCGCTTCGACAACCGGCCCGTGAACGTCCTGCGTCCCACGCGGATCACCCCGCACTACCTGAAACATGCGGAGGGGTCTGTCCTCATCGAGGCGGGCGACACACGGGTGATCTGCACGGCCAGCGTCGAGGACCGCGTGCCCCCGTTCCGCCGCAACTCGGGCAAGGGCTGGGTGACAGCCGAGTACGGCATGCTGCCGCGCTCGACGCACACCCGGAACCAGCGCGAGTCGTCTTCGGGCAAGGTCGGCGGACGCACCCAGGAAATCCAGCGGCTGATCGGCCGCTCGCTGCGCGCTGTGACGCGACTCGAGGAGATGGGCGAACGGACGATCTGGGTGGACTGCGACGTGATTCAGGCCGACGGCGGCACGCGCACCGCGTCGATCACCGGCGGGTTCGTCGCGCTGGTGCTCGCCCTCCGGAAGATGCGCGACCAGAACCAGATCTCGACGATGCCGGTGCGCGACCTGGTGGCGGCGACGAGCGTCGGCATCGTGGACGCTCAACCGCTGCTCGACCTGGCCTACGAGGAGGACTCGCGCGCCGAGGTGGACATGAACATCGTCCAGACGGGCGACGGCCGCTTCATCGAGGTGCAGGGCACCGCGGAGGCGGCGCCGTTCGGCCGCGACGCGCTGCTGTCGCTCCTCGACCTGGCCCAGGAGGGCATCCGCCAGCTGAATGCCCTCCAGCGTGAGATCATCGGCACGCTGGTATGACGGCGCTGCTGCTTGCGACGACCAGCGCCGGGAAGCTCCGCGAGATCCGCGAAGTGCTGGCCGGCCTGGCCATCGAGGTTCGTGCGCTCGCTGACTACCCGTCGATTGTCGAGCCCGAGGAGACGGGGCGCACGTTCGAAGAGAACGCCCGCGCCAAGGCGCTGTACTACGCGGCCGCCACCCTTTGCCTCGTGGTCGCCGACGATTCGGGCCTCGAGATCGACGCGCTCGACCGCGCACCTGGCGTCTACTCCGCGCGCTTTGGCGCCGACGAGGCGCCGACCTACCCGGAGAAGTTCGCGCTGATCGATCGGATGCTGGAACAGCGTCACGCGCCCGAGAGCGCCGCGCGGTTCGCCTGCGCGCTGGCGCTGGCAAGGCCGGGCGAGATCCTGTTCGAGGCACGCGGCACCATCGAAGGACACATCACCTCACCTCCGCGCGGGACCAACGGCTTCGGCTACGACCCGATCTTCTTCTACCCGCCGTTCGGCTGCACGCTCGCCGAAGTGCCGACCGATCGCAAGTCGTCGGTCAGCCATCGCGGCCAGGCGTTCCGGCAGCTTCGGACGTTTCTGCAACAGTGGCAGAACGACGGGCAGTAGGAACCGGACATCCACCAGACATCTTCCAGGGCTGACATCGGCACGAATGAAGCACGTTTCTGCGGGGTCCCTGGAATCTGTCTTAGGCGCGGCCGGTTGACCGGTCGCACAGGAACGGCCAGAGGCGTTCATGAGGCGGTGCTAGCGATGAGCGACCAATCCCCCGCGGCGGCCGAGGTCAGGCTCGATGTCTGGCTGGACGTGGCCTGCCTCTTCAAGACGCGGTCCGAAGCGCAGAAGGCGTGCAACGGCGGGAAGGTTGATGTGAACGGCTACCCGGGAAAGCCGCATCGGGTGATCCACATCGGGGACGAACTCCGAATCACCCGCCCGCACAGCCCCCGGCAGGTTGTCATCGTGCGCGCGATCCTCGACCGTCACGTCCCGAAGGCCCAGGCACACGACCTGTACGAGGATCGCACGCCTCCGCCCACGCCGGAGGAGATCGAGCAGCGGGAACTCGCGCGCGCCTTTCGCCAGTCGTTCGGCTCCAGGCCCTTACGCGCTCCCGACAAGCGCGAGCGCCGCGCGATCCGAAAGCTCAAGGAGATGTAGCAGGATGCTGATCCTGAATGAGCACTGAAGAACCTGGACGGTGGAACACGGCTGGGGACCGGCCTACTGCACGCTGGCCTGCATCGCCGACCAGATAGAATCGGGCAGCTCCACGTTCAACCAGGTCGGCTCGGCGGTCACCGTGTCGTTCACCAGCCAGGCGGCCACGTGGTCGGAGAACTCGGGGATCTCCGAGCGGGTCAAGCCCACCGTTCTCCCGGTGGTTTTCAGCGCGGTTCGCACCGCCCCCGCGATGACCTCCTGCGGCCAGCCCTGGCAACGGGTGCGAAGCTCATGTCGGGTCATTGGATGGAAGTGTAGCACCAGGCTTCTGTCTCGCCCACCTCGAGCCGCACCGTCACGGTCTTCGGCAGCTCTTGGTAGCGACCGGTCTCCGGCTTGTGAGGCGAAACGATGTTCACGGGGCGGCGACCGGTCGAGTATGATGGAGGAACAATTGTCGGGGCGTAGCGCAGCCTGGTAGCGCGCCTGCCTTGGGCGCAGGAGGTCCCGGGTCCGAATCCCGGCGCCCCGACCACATTTCACTCAGCCGCTTGCAACCAGATTGCAACGGATTCCACGAACAGGCCAGCCGTCCACGGGCTGGCCTGACGTGTTTCAGGGACCACCACGCTACAATCGACGCGAGGTAACAGTAATGAACATTGGATCGACACCCGGAGATTCGGGCATCATGGCGGCAAGAGAAGACGACCGCCGCCGCAACCAGTCGCACATGTGGTTGGTGATACGGCCGACGCCCACCAGCGAACTCGCGGATTGCTGTTGGGAGTGTGACTGGACCGCCCTCGCGAACGCCTTCAAAGGCGGGCTGGAGGGGTCCGAGGTGTACGGGTTGTATCACCATGAGGAACAGGCCCGCAACGTGGCCCAGTCGCTGCTTGATGTGCGCGACGGGAAGTTGGACCCATCGATGGTGCAGAAATGAAGAAACCCGTACTCCACTTGGCGCGAGTCCCCAGCGACCCGAAGAAACTACGCGAGTTCTGCGAGAAGCTGGCCCGCGATCTGAAACGAAAGGCAACGAATGAAGAAAGTCCCGACCGTTTGGAATGACAGATATTGTACGCAGGCATCTGGTACTCTCCTCAGTACTCACAAAGCCCGCCGCGTCGTCGCCCTCGCGCGTGAACTTCTCGACATCCGCACCGACGACACCTACGACCGTGAAGCCATCATCGCTGATGTCTGCCGGACGCACGACCCGACGTACGTTCGCGCTGTCGTGACCGGCACGCCCCGACATCTCGCGGAGTCGCAAGGGTTCCGGTGGTCCCCCAAGTTTTCGGAGTTCTAAACTCGCCACCCTCAACCGGTCACGGCAACTGGTCGAACTTGCTCTTCGTGTACGTGCGTCGGAATCCCCAGCTTGCTGACCGATCATCGGCCTCCTGCTCGCGGGCACGCGGCGAGTCTGTCGCAGGATTCTCATAGTGTCCGAGCACCACGTGGGCACATTCATGCGCCACCACGTTGGTGAGATTCTTATCGGTCTTGCGGAACAGGGACGGCGAAAAATAGATTACATTCACCCGACCACCCTGCACACCAGTCGGAACAGAGACATAGTAGGAGAAGACCGAGGCGTTGACGTGCGGCTGGCAGATGACAGTCGGGTTCGCGGCGTCGAAGCGGTCGAAGTCCTCGTCTGGCATGGCGCAGAGGACGGCGCGAAAGGCCCGATGCAGTCGCGCCTCTTCGCCCTCGGCACAATGGTCCGCACCCGTCCAGCTGTTTTCCATCCAGCGGTCTACTTCCTCACGACGCTCCATGCTCTCCTCCCCGGGGCTGTCACGGCCCGCGTTTGTCAGGCACTGTCCAATAGGGACCCGCGACTTCCCGGCGAAGACGCGAAGCCTCACTATTTCGATGGGTTACTGCAGCCTGCTCGCAGGAGCGAGGCACGGAAGTCCGTGAGCATGAGAGTGTCATTTGAAAGTGTCTTGAGGATCTCCGCCTTGCACGACGTCGACACGGGGATCGGTGACTTCCACTGCTCCCCCGACTTTCGGTCGAAGGTCAGCATCTTGGCGAAGATCGACATGACCGCGCCGTTGTTCACCGTGTTTGTGGCAGCCACTTTGGCGGCGCACGCCTTGTTGAGGCGGGTCTCGTCGGCTAGCATTCCGTATCGATCCATTTCCGCCTCAGTCTTCGCAGCCTTGACGAGCTCCATCAGTTCTTTCAAGCGATCTACTCTGCACTGTTTCTCCTCCGGAGAGATCGTGTACATCAGCCGTTTCTGTTCCAAGGTCTGCGCGAACAGTGGCAGCGCCACAAGCAGCGTTGTCAGAAGAACCAACAAGCCGTGCAGCGCAACGTTCATTCCTCTCATGGTCGGCCTCCTCGCTCCGTGTGTAGTCCTTGTATAGAACCAGGGGGAGGCGGGCCTCACGCCCAAGAAAGGTGGGCGTCCGGTCACGACTGATCCCCGGGTCAAACAGTCGGAGCGAGAGAAGGCGGGTCTCGAAGCGACCACGCGTCGGCTCGACGATAGGACGGATTAGAGACGTTGCCGCTCGCTCTCCGCTCAGCAGGTTAACAGAATCTCCCATTATCAGACGGCGTTGGCGTCGTTCGGAGGA
>JADGOB010000107.1 GCA_017883185.1 Acidobacteriota bacterium | reverse complement strand
GGGCCCTCGCCTCGCGCTCGGCGCGTGCTACGCCGGCGAACATCATCGGCAGCGCGACGTTCTCGACGGCGGTCATGGTCGGGATCAGGTTGAACGACTGGAAGATCATTCCAACGTTCGTCCGGCGATGCGCAGCCAGATCCTGCCGCGACATCTGAGCCAGGTCCTGGTCGAAGACCTTCAGGCTCCCGCTGGTTGGGTGATCGAGGCCCGCGACGAGGTTGAGGAGGGTGGACTTGCCGGACCCTGAGGTGCCGAGCAGGCCCACGAACTCGCCGGCCTCGAGGGCGATTGTGACTCCATCGAGCGCGCGTA
The DNA here is from genome assembly GCA_017883185.1 of Acidobacteriota bacterium. GTDB lineage: Bacteria > Acidobacteriota > Vicinamibacteria > Vicinamibacterales > Fen-181 > FEN-299. The sequence continues at coordinate 12,320 of JADGOB010000107.1, read as the reverse complement.
CCACGGACTGGCCCATGGTGTAGTGCTTGGCGAGATCCCGGGTTTCGACGGCCAGGCTCATAGGCCGACCATTGAATCACGGCAGGCAAGGGGTCGGTTAGTGCGATCTCGGGTAACGCATCTCCCCGGCGCGGATGGCGACGGTCAGCGTGTTCTCGCGCGGCGGGATGACGCAGTTGAAATGCGGCGAGTAGGCGCAGTAGGGATTGGTGGCGAGGTTGAAATCGAGGACGTAGGGCCGCTCCGGTGCCTCGAACTTCAGGTTCAGGTATCGCCCAACCTCGTAGCTCTCGTGGCCGGTCGTCGCATCCCGAAACGCGATGAACAATTCGTCGCCCGGCTTGGGGGTTGGCGAGGAAGCGAGCGCGACCAGTTTCTGCGGCTTCCCTTCAACGATGAAGGTGAAGGTCCCGAGGCGAAAGTACTCCTTCTGCAACCCGCGGCTCGTGGCAACGGTCACCTTGTCCGGGTTGTCGAAGCGCGCGAACGTCGCGGACACACGATACGTGACATCGGGCGCAAACCACTTCAGCCCCGAGAACGCCTTGCTCGAGGCCGAGTCCGGATCGTGCACGATCGCGCCGCCCGCGTCCGCGCGGGCGAACGTCTCGAGGAGGAGAGGGCCGAGGCTGACGATATCGCCTGAGCCCAGCTTCGTCCTTGCGACGAGCGGCGTGCGGATCGCCGTATCGACATCGCCGGTGGCTGACTTGCCGTGAAGCGTCAGTTCCTTGCCGCCATTCACGGGTGTGATCCAGAAGGCACGACCGTCAAAGGCGAGGTCGGCCACGCCCTGCAACGTGGAGAGGGGGCTGAACGTAACGCCGCGGCCGGCGAGCGCGACCCGCCAGGCCTGCCCGGTTTCGAAGTACTGGTAGGCGACGGCGGTGAACGGCGAGAGGCGCGAGTCCTTGAACTCGCGATCGATCTTCCGCTGCGCAGCCCGAACAGCGGCCGGATCGAAATCCTGTCCCGCCGGTCGTCCGACGGACGCAAAGGCCGCCATCACCCCCGCCAGCGCAACAACCAGGCGTGTCATCGTGTGTCTCCCCATCCCTGAACCCTATTCTCACCCCCGCCGATAGACAAGCGCCACCAGCGTCTTGTCATCGCCGCCCATGTTGACGGAAAGGGCATACGGCCGGTCCGTCGGGATCTCGATCTGGTTGCGGTCGGCGCGGCCCGTCAGTTGTTCCCAGATCGTCACCGCCTGGTGGACGCCAGTGGCGCCGGTCGGGTGGCCCCACCCGATCAGCCCGCCGGTGGTGTTGAACGGGACGTGTCCCGCTCGCGCCGTCTGCCCGTCGAGGACGAAGTCCGGTCCCTTCCCGGGATCCGCGAGCCCGATCGCCTCCACGGCGAGGATCCCGGCGATCGTGAAGCAATCGTGCGTCTCGACTGTCGCCAGCCGATCGACGGTGATGCCCGCCGATTCGAGCGCGCACTGCACGGCGCGTCGCGTTGTTTCAAGCCGTGTCGGGTCGGAGGGTGGGCAGGTGAGATCCGCTTCCACCTGTCCGATGCCGACGATCTCAACCGCCGCGCTGGTCGGGATGCCTGCGCGTTTCAGACCGTCCGCCGACGCGATGGCAATCGCCGAAGCGCCGTCCGACACCTTCGAGCAGTCGAAGACGTTGAGGTGATCGACGAACGATCGGGGATCGGGTTCGGCAAGCGCGACCGCGTCGAGATCGGCCGACGTGTTGTGGTACTCCTGCGCCGTCGGACACAGGCGCGCGTTCTCAATCGCATTCCGGTACCACCGCGCCATCGCCTTTCGCGTCCGGTCGCGGCCGTACTTCTCGTAGTAGGCGCCCGCGCGGTCGCTGAACTTGCCCGGGAAGAAATAGGCGTGCCCCGCCTTGCGCTCGCGGCTCCACCCGGCAGTGGCCAGGATGTCGGCGCCGTAGATCGCCTTCACCGTGTTCTGCACCTCGACGCCAATGGCGAGGACCACGTCGGCGGTCTCGGCCAGTACCGACTTGATGCCCGCCGTGAGCGCGAGCGCGCCAGAGCAGCACGCGCCCTCGACCCGCGTGCACGGCTTCCACTGCAGCCCCTCGTCGATGGCCGGAATGAGCGCCGCCAGGTTTCCCTGGCTGTTGAAGCGCGCGGCCATGAAGTTGCCGATCACGCCTTCGTCGATGTTCCCGGCCCCGCCCACCTGCTGCAGGACGCCGCGCCCCGCCTCGCGGATGTAGTCTTCGAGGCCAGGCCTCGATTTTTTCGGGTGGAATTCCTTCCGGCCGGTTCCCATCGACACCGTGTTGTACCCGGCCGTCATGTAGACGTTGCGTCGCAGTTTGTTCATACGCTCATCACGCAAAGAATTCGTTGATCGGGCCGTAGGCGTGGAAGAAGCCCGTCAGGAGCACCTGGTTGACGTCATGGGCGTTGCGCGCCACTTCGTCGCTCACCAGCTTCAGGCCGATGTCCCGCGACCTGGCCCCGTAACGCCGCGCGAGTTCCGCACCGGCGGTGTCCATTGATCTCAACGCGCCGAAGAACTGCGCCAGCAGCGTCTCCCTCGCCGGGTCGCGCACGGCCACCTTCCACGGCAGCCCCGGCTCCGGCAGCGGCCCGAGCCTGGCATCGCACGCCGCCTGGAACTCGGTGAAAGCCACGTAGCGCGTCGCGTCGGGATCGTAGATGCCGGACGGCTTGCCCTGCTGGTACTGCAGGAACCCGTCTTTCTGCGATCCGTCGTGATTCTGCCCGCCCCTCACGCCTTGCTCGAGCAGGCGATCGATCAACGGGCTGTGGAGGTTCTCGCCAGGAAGCCGAGGGTTCATCACGGCCAGGATGCACTGGCAGACGTCGAGTCCCACGTAGTCGACGAGCTGGAAGATCCCCATCGGCCGGACCAGGAAATCCTGGCTGACGCGGTTCACGCAGTAGACCGCTTCGACAAACGGCATGCCCGCCCGAAGCCGAGCGGCCTCCTCCACGGCGTGCAGCAGATCGCGCATGAAGTGACCATTGCCGATGAAGCCGGCTCGATCCGCGGAGGGCACGACGATCTTCCGCAGGTTCTTGCAGAGGGCTTCGGCGAAGGCCGCCACTTCGTCCGTCGTCGTGCGGCTCCGGATCAGCTCGACCAGTTTCTGCACGGCCGGCGGGTTGTAGAAGTGAAACCCCATGACGCGGCCGCCGAGGCGGGCCTTTTCGTCGATCTCCTGGATCGGGATGGACGAGGTGTTGGTGAAGACCCAGGGGCCGGCGGGATTGTCGGTGGCGGTGCGCGCGAACAGCTTCAGCTTGAGCCCGAGATCCTCGGGCGCCGCCTCGAAGATGATGTTCGCCTCGGCCGCAACTTCGAGGGTCGTCGTCGGGCGCACGACGTCCAGCACGTCGTTGACGTATTGCCGGACGATGTCGCCGTTGTCTACGAGGTCGGCACGGTCGGCGTAGATCGTGCGGAGGGCGACGATTCTCTTCTCGGCTGCCCTCTGCACCTGCTTGCGCAGGTACTTTACCAGGCCGCCGAGCGCCTGGTGCGACACGTCTACCGCGTGGAGCACACGGTGGCGGGACCCGTTCCCGGGTTTCAGGCCGACATCCGCCATCTCCATGGCGAGGAGGAGCACGATGCCGCTGCCCATTTTGCCGGCGGCGCCAATCACCGCGACGTTCTCGAGCCTCTCTGCGTAGTCCATAGGCCTCCGGCTTGGTGGGGGGCAAGACCTGCCTCCCCGAAATTGAGAGAGAGTGCTAGCACCACTCTACGACAAGGGGACGGAAGGCGCCAAGCGGCGTTATGATGGAATGGATCAGCTGCTCCCTATCGGAGGAAGACGAAGTGAAGAGACTGTTGATTGCCCTCGTCATCGCGCTGCCGCTGGCCTTCGGCGTGGCGGCCCTCGCCCAGGCGCCCCAGGAACCGTCCACCAGCGTGCCCGAGCTGGAGACGTTCCACGACGTGATCATGCCGATGTGGCACACGGCCTACCCGGCCAAGGACTACGCCGCTCTCCGCATGATCTCCAAGGACGTCGAGGCCGGCGTCGCGAAGATCGCCGCGGTGAAACTGCCCGGCATCTTCCGCGAGAAGGAAACCGCCTGGGCGAAGGGCATCGCCGATCTGAAGGCTGCCGCCACCGCCTACGCGAAGGCCGCCGCCGGGACCGAGGACAAGGCCCTGCTGCTCGCCGCCGAGAACCTTCACACCGCCTACGAGGCGCAGGGACAGATCATCCGGCCGGTCGTTCCCGAGATGAACGAGTTCCACAAGACGCTCTACGTGGTGCAGCACACCTTCGTCCCCGAAAAGAAGTGGGCCGACGTGTGCAAGATGAGCGGCGAGCTGCAGACCAAGGCGGAAGCGATTGCGAAGGCCACGCTGCCCAAGCGCGTGGAAGAGAAGACCGAGGCGTTCAAGAAGGAGTCGGGACAGCTGGTCGCGGACGCGAAGGCGCTGGTTGCCGCGTGCAAGGTGAACCAGCCGGCCGGGATCGAGAAGGCCACCGACACGCTGCACTCGCGCTACGAAGGCCTGGGGAAGATCTTCGAATAGGTGGGACCCCAACAGAAACTTGCTTCATTCGTGACGATCTCAGCCCTGGAAGATGTCTAGAGGAGGATTGCTGCCATGTCATCGCTGGTTCCGTGGCTGATCGGACTCGGCCTGATGGCCCTCCTCGTTGTCGTCATCGTCGTCAGCCGCCGCAAGGAACGCGAGCGGACGGAGGCGATGGAGCGCGTGTGCATCGAGATGGGGTTCGTCTTCGAACCTCAGGCCGACATCGATCTGCTCACGTCGCTTGGCGACCTGCCGCTCTACAAGCGCGGCCACTCGAGGCGCGCGAAGAACATGATGACGGGACGCGTGGGCGACGACGCGGTGAAGGTGGTGAACTTTCAGTACACCACGGGCGGCGGCCAGCACCAGCACACGTCCAAGCAGACCGTGGCCGTCTTCCCGCAAGTCACCCGCTCGCTCCCGGACCTCCAGTTGGCTCCGGAGAACGTCTTCCACAAGCTCGGCCAGGTCTTCGGATACCAGGACATCGACTTCGAATCGAACCCAGACTTCTCGAGCCGCTACCTGGTGCGGGGACCGGACGAGACCGCCATCCGGGCGGCACTCTACCCGGAGACCCTCTCGTTCTTCGCCGAGCACGAGGGATGGACGGTCGAAATCCGGTCGGGCACCGTTGGCATCTACCGCGCCGGCCAACGATCCAAACCCGAAGATGTCCGGACATTCCTTGAAGAGGCGCGCGAAGTCCTCAGGAGCCTGCGACGGGGGTAGCTCTGCGCGACCGGCGGTACGTGTCCTGGTTCCCGGTGGATCGCGAACAGCCCTCGCGCTCTCGCCCGACGGACGCGCACTGGCATTCGTGGGCCGTTGTGCGGGCGTTCAGCAGATCTACATTCGGATGCTCGACCGCAGCGAGGCTCGACCGCTCGCCGGGACCAAGGACGCTCAGAACCCCGTGTTCTCCGCGGACCGAGGACCAGCGACGAGTAGCCGCCCGACACCGTTGCCCTCATCTGGAGAAGGGGGCATCCTGCACTCCGAAACCTCCCTTGCGACTTCGCTCCTGCCTTCGTCGGACTGTAAGGCGGGCTTGACTATACGGGCGCGGCGTAATACCGTAGTGGCGTAGCGGTAATACCCTGGAGAATACGACCGTGATCACAATGTCGTTGAAAGTGCCGGAAGTGCTCGAACGGAGACTGGCCCGTCTGGCGGAGAGTCGGGGCGCGAGCCGGTCCGAAGTGATACGGGAGGCGTTGGAGCGATTTCTGAATGAAGCGTCCGCCCATCCCGACTCGTGCCTGGCGCTTGCCTCCGATCTGATTGGTTGTGTCGAAGGGCCCGCGGACCTGTCGCACAACAAGAAGCTCCTCGAGGGGTTTGGCAAGTGAAGAAACGGGTTCTCATGGATACCGGGCCTCTGGTAGCCAGCCTCAACCGTCGGGATCGCTTTCACCTCTGGGCCAAGGCACGGTTGAGTGAACTCGAGCCGCCGATCTACACCTGTGAACCGGTGCTGGCGGAAGTCTGTTTTCTTTTGCGGGATATTCCCGGAGGCGCCGCCGCGGTCCTGAAACTGGCTGAGCGCGGTGTGCTGCAGGTGGCCTTTCAAGTCTCCCCCCATGCCAAGTCGCTAGCCACCCTGATGACGAAGTACGCCAACTTACCTATGTCTTTGGCTGACGCCTGTCTGGTGCGGATGACCGAATTGGACGAAAGCAGTGCGGTCATGACCCTTGACGGCGACTTCCTCGTGTATCGTCGCCACGGCAGGCAGGCCATTCCGGTGTTGATGCCGCCAGAGTTGTCTGCGGCTGGCCGCTAGTTCCTTCCCGCAACCTTCGGGGCCGGCTCACCGCAATCGCAGCGGCTTTCCCGCCTGGAACGACGCGAGGTGACTTGCGAGCTCGGGCACCGCGCCGGCGCCCGGGCCGCCGCGAGGCAGGATCAACTGAGAAGAACTGTCACCTCCGGTCCGAGACACCAATCGACCAATGGCTGCGCGGCTGAAGGGTAGTGTCCGCCGCCGCCGGGCCGTATTGCGTTCGGTTGGTGTGCCGAGCACCGCGCAGCAGACCGTGCGGTCGGCCGGTCATGATGACAACGCGCCTACACCGGCGAGGTGTTTCCAGGCGGGTCGCCGGCAGGCGGCAGGGTATGGAGCCTCGAGGCCAGCGCCTCCACGATTCGCGTCAGCGCCCGGTCCTGGGCGCTGAGGTGGTTGAGCACCGCGCGGACTTCCTCTTCGGATTTGCGGTTGATCTCGTAGGCATTGACGTTGCGTACGGGCGGGTGCGCGTGTTCGAACGGTTTCGGGAACTGGAGATGCTGCACGGCGGTGACTCCCTTCGCTGGTTGCGCCTGGCACATACTAGCGTGCGCGGTCACCCTCCGGCGAACCCCGTCCCTGACGGCTTGCGGATCCCCGCACGTCACCCATTGCGGCGGCCCGCCGCCACGGTCCGGCGTTGGCGCTCGAGAGCCGTCAGAAGCGAATCGTCCGGCCCATTGCGATTTTTCCGCGAACAGGAGCTCCGGTCGTCGTTGTTGGTCCGCTCCCGGTACGGCGCTCGGGCACGTCCCAGAGGAGCACGGGGCGCTCGCCGAGCGTGACCTTGACGACCGGCCGGGCCGGTCCCCGCACACGCTGCCACTACGGATCAATGAAGGAGGCTCGGGATGGTCGTCGCCGGCGTTCCGACAATCAACTGACAAAAAAACGGCAGGGCACAATGGGCTGTGCCCTGCCATTGAATCCTGGCTCCTGAATTCCGCTTCCTAATTGAACATCGGATCCGGGCTGACCGTCAGCCGCTTAGTGGCCACTTCCTTGCCGTCCACCGTCAACGTCACCTTGTAGACGCCCGCGTCCACCAGGTTCCGTCCGCCACCGCGGCCGCCGGCCGGAGCCTGCGGAGGCTGATCCGGGTTGTTCACGACCGGCGCATCGGGCGCGCCTGGCGCACCGGCTGCCGGCGCGCCGCCACGCTGTCCGCCCGCGCTGCGCTGACCGCCGCCAGCCTGGCCCGCGGCCAACTGGCGGTTCAGGCCCCAGAACACCTTCTGAAGGCCCTTCTTGCTGCTCGGCGTCAGTTCCTGGACCGTGTTGCCCTCGAGATCCTTGATCGTAATCTGCACCTTCTGGGCGTCGCCCTTCAGGTAGTAGTAGAGGGTCGAGCCGACCGGCGGGTTGTCCGCCTTCGCCATCTCGCCCAGCGTGTCGCCGCGCCGCTCGAACCGGTTCCACTTGATGGTGGTCTTCGGCTCGAACAGGTAGGCGTTGGCCTGGAACACCTCGGCCTTGAACTCCTTGATCGGGCCGACGTCTGCCACGTAGAAGCCGCGCCCGTAGGTGCCGATCGCCATCTCGCGGTCGCGTTTCTGGATGACGAGGTCGCGGATGGTCATCGGCGGCATCGAGGTCGAGAATGCCGACCACGTCTTGCCCTGGTCGATCGTCACGAAGATGCCGTTGTCGGTCCCGAGGTACAGGACGTTGGCGTTCTCCGGGTCTTCCTCGACGTCGAAGATCGTGTTGTTCATCCCGCCGGAGATGTTCGTCCAGGTCTTCCCGAGGTCCTTCGTCACGAACAACCAGGTGGTGTCCTCGTTGTGCGTGCGATAGCCGCTGAATGCCGCGTAGGCCGTCTTCTCGTCGAACGCCGAGGCCACGACGCGCTTCACCCACCGGTCGTACGGGATGATGTCGCCCTTCACGCCCGCCTTCGGCTTGCCGGACCCGTCGTAGAACTGGTTCGTGATGTTCACCCACGAGTTGCCGCCGTCCGGTGACATCTGGACGTTCCCGTCGTCGGTCCCGGCCCAGTAGAGGCCCGGTTTCTTCGGCGATTCGGAGAACGAGTAGACGGTGGCCCACTGCAGGTTGGTCTTCTTCGCGAGCGCAAGCTTCTCCTTGTCGGCCTTCGTCAGGTCGGGGCTGATCCTCACGAACGTCCCGGTGTTGCCGTTGCTCATCGACCGCCACACGTACTGGTTGGCGATGTAGACGATGGCCGGGTTATGCGGGGAGAGGACGATTGGCGCGTTCCACTGGTAGCGGAGGGCGGGCTCGCCGGCCGCGACCTGCTCCGGGGTCAAGCGCACGGCGAGCGACTGGACCTCGCCGTTCTTGAGGTTCATCCGGCTGGACCCGCCGAACTGGCTCTCGTAGTACACCCACTCGGGGTTGACCCAGTCGCGGACGACGTAGAACGCGTCGCCGGTCGGCAGGTACTTCCAGTCGGAGCTGAACATGCCGTAGCTGTTGCGGTTCTGCGACGGCCCGAGCCACGCGCCGTTGTCCTGCGTGCCGCCCATGATGTTGTAGGGCTGTTCGTTGTCCACGAACACGTTGTAGAACTGCTGTGCGTTGATGGTGCTGCTCTGCTTCCAGTGCTTGCCACCATCCCAGGTTTCCGACGACCCGCCGTCGTTGCCGCTCAGGATGTGCTGCGAATTGAGCGGGTCCACCCACACCACGCGGTGATCGACGTGCGTCTTGCCGTTGCCGTCCCAACCGGTCGGCTGGAACGTCTTGCCGGAGTCGCGCGACACCGTCGTGTTCGTGTCACCGCAGTACACGACCTTGGCGTCGTTCGAGTCGATGATGATGCGGCCGTAGTAGCCGCCCTCGGTCTGGTTCACCTGCGCGCTGCCGTTCGCATTGGCAGCGGCCGGCGTCGTCGCGGCCTGCCCGCGCGCGCCGCGCGCGCCCTGGGCCGGTGCCGGCGTGGCTGGCTTTGCAGTTGCCGGGGCCTGGGCGGCCTGCGGCCTGGCGTCCTGCACGCTGTCGCTCTGCGCCGCCGCGGCGTCGAGGTCGTCGTCGGCCTCTTCCACCCTGGCCGCTGGCGCGACCGCCGCGGGCAGCTTGTACTCGGTCATCCGCTTCCAGGCCTTGCCCTGATCGTCGGTCCGATACACGACGCCGTTGCGCTCGACGGGCTGGAGGCTCGCCACCGCGCCGGCGTAGAGGACTTCGATGACGCTGCGGTTGACGAGCTGCTGGCGCGCCTTGGCTTCGGTGGAGTCGGCCGCTGCCGCCGGCTTCTTCGTGACCTTCTCGACCTCGGTCAGCATCTTGAGAAGGCTTTCGTTCGTCGGATACAGCTTCCGGGCCGCGGCCATCATCTTGGCGACGTCGGCGCCGCTCTTGCTGATGAAGTCCTTGTCCGCAATGAGGTCATTGAACTTCTTCACGACCTCGGCCTCGTTCGCGCCGGTGACCGGCGTGAACTTCGGAGCAAGGGCCGCCGCTTCCGGGTTGATCTTGTGGGCCTGGAACTGCGCGAACGTGAAGTCGGCCGGGAGAAGCTGCGTGCCGAGGGCGACGCCAAATCCGCCGCGTCCGCCGCCGCCGCGCCCGCCGGCTACCGCCACGCGGAAGTTCGCCACGCCGTCGCGCTCGGGGAACCCGACGATGGTACCCTCATCGACGCGCGCGTAGACGATGCTCGGGTTCTTCTCGTAGATGGCCAGGCCGATGCGGCCGAACGCGACACCCTGCGGGATCCCGTTGGTCAGCTTCGTCCAGGTCTTGCCGCCGTCGGTGGTTTTGTAAAGGTCGTTGCCGAGGTGGCGGTCCATGTAGGTCCAGGCACGACGGAACGTCTTGTAGGCGGCGGCGATGACGATGTTCGAGTTGCGGGGGTCGATGACGAAATCGCCCACGCCACGGTCCTTGGCCACCGACGCGAAGACGTTCGTCCACGTCTTCCCGCCGTCGATGCTCTTGAACAGGCCGCGCTCGCAGTCCATCTCGTTGTCGTAGAGCTTGCCTTCGGCCGCGACGTAGACGATGTCGGGGTTCTTTGGATCCACTTCGATCTTCGGGATGAAGTAGCTCTTGGTCAGGCCGATGTTCGTCCAGGTCTTGCCGGCGTCGGTGGACTTCCACACCCCGTTGCCGTGCGAGCTGGCGCGCGCGTGCATCGGCTCGCCCGTGCCCAGGTAGAGCACATCAGACTTGGAGGGCGCGATGGCCATCCAGCCCATGTTCAGCGAGACGCCTGGCTTGTCGAAGATCGGCTCGAAATGAATGCCGCCGTCGATGGTCTTCCAGACGCCGCCGGTAGCCATGAGGACGTAGTAGGTCTGGCTCTGTCCCCGAGGCACGGCAAAGCCGCTGACGCGGCCGGCGAAGGCCATGGGGCCGACCCAGCGCCAGGAGAACTGGTTGAAATCGTCCGCGGTCACGACCTGGCTCTGGACCTTCTGCGCGTTCTGGGCGTAGCCGAATGCCCCGAGCACGCAGACGAGCACCGCTAAGGCGCTTAGAAACAATAACTTCCGTGATGATCGGAACACTGCTCCTCCTTATGACAAGGCGAGGGACGGATAGAGGCGGCTTGCGAACCGCCCCTGCTCCTGGACGGGGCAACCGAGGCCGACAGCATGGACCCGTCGGGACGTAGCCGCCAGCGGGACCCGCCTGCGGGCAAAATCCAACGGGCAGATCGGCAGCGATCACCTGCTTTTACGCCGGCGGACGCCAGGCCGTTTCAGGGTTGGTTGCTATTTCTTTCGCGAGCCGCTCGCGTGATGATCCGAGTACATCGACTCGATCGTCTGGGCGTACTTGGCCGCAATCGCGGCGCGGATGTTCTTGAGGGTGGGCGTCAACTCGCCGCCCATCTGGCTGAAGCGCTCGGTGAGCAGCGTGAACTTCTTCACCCGCTCGTGTTGCGGGAGCACCGCCTGGCGCTGCTCGATCCGCTGGCCGATGAAATCCACGATCCGGTGGTCCTTCACCATCGCCATGAACGAGTCGTAGGCGATCCCGCGCTCCTTGGCCCACTGCTCGAGCGCTTCGAAGTGCGGCACGACCAGGGCGGCCAGGTGATGGCGCCCGTCACCCACGGCGGCCACCTGCTCGATGTAGTAGTCCTGGCCGATCACCGCCTCGATGCGGCTTGGCGCGATGTTCTTCCCGCCGGACGTGATGATCAGGTCCTTCTTGCGGTCGGTGATCCGGAGGAAGCCGCGCTCGTCGAACGAGCCGATGTCGCCCGTCTTGAACCAGCCGTCCTCGAACGCTTCGGCCGTGTCCTGCGGGCGGCCGAAGTAGCCGCGCATCACGTTGCGCCCGCGCGCAAGGATCTCGCCATCCGGCGCGATCTTCAGCTCGCAGCCGGGAATCACCTTGCCGACGGTGCCGAAGAGAAAATCGCCAGGGCGATTGCACGTCAGCACCGGCGACGTCTCGGTGAGGCCGTATCCCTGGCAGACCAGCAGGCCCGCCGAAAAGAAAAATTCCTCGATCTCCTCGGCGAGCGCCGCGCCGCCGGCCGAGAAGAAGTTCTTCGGCCCCCCCACGATGTCGCGGATCTTGTGGAGGACCAGCTTGTCGGCAATCGCGTGCTGCGCCGCCAGCACCGGGCCGACGCGCTCGCCGCGGTTCCTGGTGTGCGCAAACCGGTTGCCGACGCCCACGGCCCATTCGAACAGCCTGCGCTTGATCCCCGACCCCTGGCTCACCTTGTGGCGCGCGGTCGAGTAGATCTTCTCGTAGAGGCGCGGGACGCTCACCATGCACGTCGGCCGCACCTCCTGCATCGTTTCGATGACTCTCTTCGGGTCTTCGAGGTAGAAGTTCTGCGCCCCTTTGTTGAGGATGTAGAACGTCCACGCGCGTTCATAGGCGTGGCTCAAAGGAAGGAAGCAGAGCGACCGATCGCGCTCGGTGACCTGAAAATAGGTGTCGAGCCCCTCGAACTGGGTGACGAGGTTTTCGAAGGTCAGCACGACGCCCTTCGGTTCGCCCGTCGTTCCCGACGTGTAGATGATCGTCGCCACGTCGTCGAGCCGGGCGGCGTCGGCGCGCGCCGCCAGTTTCGGTGAAACC
>JADGOB010000291.1 GCA_017883185.1 Acidobacteriota bacterium | reverse complement strand
GACTACCACTAGGACGTGACCAAAATGACGACGACGTTGCCTCCCGTAACCCCGGGCGAATTGCTCCTGGAGGAGTTTCTGCGCCCGATGGGCATTTCCCAATACCGCCTCGCCAAAGAGATCGGCGTTCCTGCGCAGCGCATCGGCGAGATCGTGGCGGGGAGGCGGTCCATCACCGCGGACACGGATCTGCGGCTGTGCCGCTTCTTCGGTTTGTCCGACGGCTATTGGTTGCGCGCTCAGGTCGCGCACGACACAGAGGTTGCGCATACGCGACTGGCGGCCGACCTCGAGAAGATCCGACCGTGGACGGGGTCCGCGGCGTGAACGCTGGCGAGTTCGACGACAAGTTCGACGCGGGCGAGGACGTCATTGGCGACCTCGACTTGTCCGCTGCCCGGCGGCCCGTTCAGGACGCCCGGGATGTCGAGGCCGACCGGCTCTGGCTTGAGGAAGCGACGCGACGGGATTCGGAGCTCGACGAAGGCACCGCGTCATCGTCGCCCGCTCAAGATGTCATCGCGCGAGCACGCTCGCGTCGGGCGTGAGTCCGCGGCTCTACTTTCACGAATCTGCCGAACTTGAACTGAACGAGGCGGCGGACTTCTACGACCTCGGGAGTCCCGGGCTCGGCAGCGACTTCTTCGACGAGGTGGAGCGCGGTCTCGGCCATGTCGCCGGTCATCCCGAAGCGCCGCCACGGCCATCACTAGGTTCCGCGCAACCGGGGCGTAGTATCCTGGTCGAGAGCCTGCCAGGAGATCAGATGTCGGTCCATTTTCGCATCGAAGTCGACCAGGAAGCCGACGGCCGCTGGATTGCGGAGGTCATCGAGTTGCCGGGCGTTCTCGCCTACGGCTCTTCCAAGGACGAGGCGATCGCCCATGTTCAGGCACTGGCGCTGCGCGTCGTAGCGGACCGCCTCGAGCACGATGAGGCCGGTCGCGAGTTGCTGGACATCTCCTTCAAGGCCGCGTGACGGACTGGCCCAGCGCCGACGCCAGGGCGATTCTGGCCGCGCTGCTGCGGATCGGCTGGACCGTCAAGCGCCAAACCGGCTCCCACCGCGTCCTGTCCCGCCTCGGCTGGCCGGACTTGGTGTTCGCGTTCCACGACCGTGACGAGATAGGGCCTCGCATGCTTGCTCGCGTCGCCAAACACAGCGGCTTGCGCCCCGAAGACTTGTAGGCGAGATCGCATTTCGCTAAGGTCGCCACGCCCGAGCTGATCGTCCGAGGCCTGCCATCCATCTACCGGGTTGGCCTTCCAGTTCCTCGAAGTTATACTTTCGGTATGAAGACGGCCATCTCCATTCCCGACAACGTGTTCCAGGACGCCGAGGCTCTGGCCCGCAAACTGAAGAAGTCGCGGAGCGAGTTGTACAGTCGTGCCGTGCGCGAGTACGTGGCCCGGTACTCCACGGACGGGGTGACCGAGGCGTTGGACAGCCTGTATGCCGATGGCGCCGCGGCTGACGAATTCACCAAGACGGCGGCGCGACGGACTCTTCGGCGATCCGAGTGGTGATCGCGCAGGGGGAGGTCTGGTGGGCGGACCTCGGTGAGCCGACAGGATCTGAGCCGGGTTTTCGGCGACCGGTCATCGTCGTTCAGGGGGACTCGTTCAACCGGAGCCGCATATCCACTGTGGTCTGCGTTCCTCTGACCAGCAATCTGCGCTGGGTTGATGCGCCCGGCAACGTTGCGCTGGCCGCCGGCATCACCGGGCTAGCCAAGGACTCGGTCGCCAACGTGTCGCAGATCGTCACTCTCGACAAGACTTCGCTCACCGAACGGGCGGGCTCGCTGCCAGACGCGAAGCTCGAGCTCGTGCTCGCTGGGATCGATATCGTTCTGGGTCGCTGATCTTCCGCGAGTAGTCGTCCTGCTCGCTGCCGTCGAAGTCGCCCGAGCGCATGAAGCGGCAAGGCCTTCGGCCGAAATGGACGGCAGGCAGCCGGTCGACCGACGGTGGGCGCGCCTCCCTTGGTTGCCGGCCTCCGCTCGGAGCCGTCGCGCCGGGACGGTAGGAATTGCCGGCTCATGACCTCTGGCCGGCTTCACGGTCCCGGGCCAGCCCCTGGCGTGCGACAGGGCGTACAGTAGGATGTCGCTGGAGGTACAACATGGTCCACGTGGTTCAGGACAGGCGCGAAGCGATCGCATCCGCATGCGCTCGGCATGACGTAGCGAGCCTGTACGTGTTTGGCTCGGCTCTTCGCGACGATTTCCGTCCCGGCGAGAGCGACGTGGACTTGCTGGTCGACTTCAAGCCCATGGACCCGTTCGCAAAGACGGACGCCTACTTCGAGTTGCTGGATGAACTTCGTTCGATCCTCGGCGTCGAAGTCGATCTGGTGATGGCCGGCGCGGTCAAGAACCGCTACATCGCCCGGGAGATCGAGCTCACTCGACAGACCCTGTATGCCGCGTAGCGCCCTCGCCTACCTGGCCGACATCATTGACGCCTGCGACGGGATCGCCCTGGCGCTCGACGGTGTGGATCTGGCCAGGTATCAGGCCAACCGCGTGATCAGGTCGGCCGTGGAGCGGGAGTTCATCACGATCGGCGAGGCCGCCAACTCTCTGACGCGCCTGGATCCGACTCTTGTGGCTGGGATTTCACACGCCGGCAAGATCGTCGCGTTCCGCAACAGACTCACCCACGACTACGCTGCGATTGAGGACGAACTCGTCTGGGCCATCGCCTACCGCGACGTTCCGGTACTTCGCGGTGAGTGCTCGGCGCTGCTCGAGGCTCGCGGGGAGCGCCCGGAAGTCGGCTAGCCGGCTCGAAGGGGGCAAATGAATACGCTGGAGAGGCGCCGACCCAGCTTCTCAGCCAGCTCCTTGTCCCCATGCACGAACCGGACCCCGCGCCGACAAGGCTCGAGACTCGCCTTCAGCAGCTCATTTGCGCATGACAACTGGACGGCCTAACAACGGCTTGCACCCGACGGCGCTCGGTGCCATCGTGAAGCGCCGCGGTGAAGCCGGTCGTTCGACGCCGGCCCCTCAGTAGTGGAACCGTGCTTGGGCGATCAGGATCGAATCGCCTTCCACCTTGTAGACGAGACGGTGTTCGTCGTCGATGCGCCGCGACCAGTAGCCTGACAGCGCGTGCTTCAAGGGTTCAGGCTTGCCAGTGCCTTCGAACGGCGTGCGCTCGATCTCGCGAATCAGCTTGTTGATCCTCGCGACCATCTTGCGGTCGGTCTTCTGCCAGAAGAGATAGTCGTCCCAGGCGTGCTCGGAGAAGACGAGCCTCACTCAGACAGCTTCCGCTCGGTGCCGCTTCCGCTCTCGAGTTCCGTGATCGATTCGAGCAGGCGGCGTGCGTTTTTCGGTCCTCGCAGTAGGTAGGACGTCTCTTCGAGCGCCTCGTAGTCGTCCAGCGACATCATCACGACCGAGGCGCGAGACCTGCGCGTCACAATGATCGGGCTGTGGTCTTCGACGACGCGGTCCATCTCGCTGGCGAGATTGCCGCGCAGGGTGCTGTATGAGATGGCTTTCATGGATCTGCCCGTCTCGCGACTTGTACAAGTCATTGTACCGTAGCGCAGCCGCCGAACAAGCGCGTCCCCGTGCTCGTCGATTCTGCGCGTCGAGGAGTGCAGTCCCGATCTCGTTCCCCAAGCGATGGAGGCGAGTGCGCGTCGGGAGATACACGTTCGACACAAAGACTCGGCGTGAAGCTCGTTCAGGTCGAATCTGCATCTGTGGACGCGCAGTTCGGCCGTATCGAGTCCTCGCAAAGCCCCGAGCGGTCGTTTCTGCATCTCGTGACGCGCAGCAATGACGTGGACCGGACACACAGACC
>JADGOB010000290.1 GCA_017883185.1 Acidobacteriota bacterium | reverse complement strand
CCCGCGTCTGCCTCTGCCGGCGACGCGTCGATCTCGTGGATCGTGGCGCTCAGATCCACGCCGCGCGCCCGCTGGATGAGGTACACGATGACGCCTGCAGCGAGCACGATGGCAAGCGAGAAGACCACGATGTAGTTGTCGTACCACTTCGCCGTGGGCGTACGCGGCCACGACAGGTTGATGATCATGAACACCCCGTAGACCAGCGCCAGGATGTTCACCGGCCAGCCCCACTTGCCCAGGTTGAAGTAGGCCTTGTCCTTGGGCCAGCCCTTGGAGCGGACGATGAGGCCCCCGAACATCACCATCTGATAGGCGACGTAGGTGCCGGCCGTCGCCCAAGCGGTGACGCGGGCGATCGTGATGAACGGGTCGCCGCCTCCCAGGTTCACGTACAGAAGCACGGCGATGGTCGCCACGCCGATGAAGATCGCCGAGGTCATCGGCGTCTTCGTCTTCGGGTGCACGTAGCCGAAGAACCCCGAGAACGGCACCATCTTGTCGCGGCCGTAGGCGAACAGCAGCCGCGTCGCGGCCGCCTGGATCGCCAGGCAGCACACGAAGATCGCGAGGCATACAGAGATCAGGAAGGCGTCTGTCACCCACGACGGGAAGTGGGCGTTGAAGATGTAGGCGATGGCCCCCGTGCCCTGCTTCTGCGTCTCGGCGACGTTAGGGATCGCGAGGACCATGGCCACCAGCCAGAAGGTGCTGATCACAGCGGTGATACCGACGGCAGTGAGCATCGCCCGCGGCACCTCACGCGTGGGGTTCACCGTCTCCTCGGCGAGGCCGCCGGCCGTGTCGAAGCCGTACAGCACCCAGGCGGCGGTGAGCATGGAGGCGAGGAAAGCGCCGCCGTAGCCCCAGGCGTGGCCGATG
This sequence comes from Acidobacteriota bacterium, assembly GCA_017883185.1. GTDB lineage: Bacteria > Acidobacteriota > Vicinamibacteria > Vicinamibacterales > Fen-181 > FEN-299. The sequence continues at coordinate 2,988 of JADGOB010000290.1, read as the reverse complement.
CTGGTGCCGCCCTGGCTGAACAGCACGCCGAGGCTCTGGTGCGGGGCCTTGCCGAAGATCACCGCGGCGTACAGAGCGATGGCGATCACCACGAGCCCGATGATCTCGGTGACCGTGCCGATGTTGTTGAAGAAGGCCGTCACCCTGACGCTGTAGATGTTCAAGAGCATGGGTCCGAGCGTGAACGCGACGGCGATCCAGAGCAACGTCGTGGTGTTGGTCGCGTCCCAGTTGAGCAGCGAGCAGACGATGGGCGTCACGCCGAAGGCGACGGCGGCCACCGTCACCAGCAGTGCGGCCGCGAACATCCAGGCGACGAACCAGCCGTAGGTGCCGCCCATGAAGCGTTTTGCCCACTGGTACACGCCGCCGGCCAGCGGATAGTGCGAGGCCGCCTCGGCGAACACGAGGGCCACCATGAACTGGCCGAACACGACGATCGGCCAGCTCCAGATGAGGCCGGCCGGGCCACCTACGTCGAGGCCGAAGTAGAAGAGCGCGTAGAAGCCGTTGGTCGCCGAGATGAAGCTGAAGGCGATGGCGAACGTGGAGAAGAAGCCCAGTGAGCGGCGAAGATCCTGTTTGTAGCCGAACTTGGCGAGCTGCTCGGTGTCCCGACGATGCTGGGCGTCCGCCTCGTCGTGGAACAGGTGGCGTTCGTGATGCTGTGGTGCGTCGGGTGCCAAATCCCCTCCTCTCTCCTACCGCCAGTGGGGGTAGGTGACGTAGAAGAACCTGCCGTAGGAGTCGGTGCTCCAATACACGAGGAGGCCCTTCTTCTGCGGGATGTAGACAACGTCGCCCGGCCGAAAGACTTGGGACTCGCCGTTCTCGCTCAGGGTGATCTCGCCCTCGAGCATGTAGCACACGGCGGCATCGTCGTCGTAGTCGAAGTCGACGGGGGCGCCGGGGAAGACTTCGCAGACCCCGGCGCAGAAAGGGGCGCCCTGCGTGCGATCGATGATGTCGACCAGGTGAAGCTTGCTGTCCGGCCCGACATCGAGCGGCTGTGGCGCGATGTCGCGGGCCGCCACGAGACATGACTCCATGCTGACCTCCGAAACGGGATGACAGAGGAGGACAGGCGTCGATCGCGTGATCGACGGCGGTGTTGGCGTTCGGCGCCCCCTTTCCGGCCTCGCCGGGCGGCTCGCCGTTCGACATCCCGGCAAGCGGCCATTGACCTGTCTGGACTTTATCGCGAGACTGGCGGAGGACAAGGCTAATCTTGTGAGGGGGTAGTGAGAGGTAATGCCTAGCATTCGTCTGCCGTTCACCCGCAAGAAGCACCTCCCTCCCAACGCCACCGAGATCGTGCTGTCGTCGCCCGGCGTGGCCGGCACGGCGCCGCAGCCGCCGCTCACCCTCGACGACCCGCGGCTGCGGGCGTTCCTCGGCGTGACGTTCGACGTGCTCTACGACTGGAACATCCCCACGGGCGCCATCTACTTCAGCGAGCGCCTCGACCACATCCTCGGCCTGCCGGCAGGTGGGTTCCCGCGCACCTTGGAGGGCTGGCTCGAGAGCATGCACCCGGACGACCACGAGCGTGTCGGCGACGCGCTCTGGAAGAGCGTCACGACACGCGCGCCGTTCCGCTGCGAATACCGGTTGCGCCACGGCGATGGCACGTACCGCGTCGTCGAGGACCAGGGCCTCGTGATGGCCGCCGAGGACGGCACGCCCACCAGCATGATCGGCGCCGTGCGCGACATCACCGGGGAGCGCGAGGCGCAGCTCGCGGCGCGCGAGGCGACGGAGTTGCATCGCGTGCTGTTCCGTCTGCCCTCACCGGCCGCGCAGGTCGCGAAGGACGGCTCCTACATCGACGCCGACGCCACCGCGCTCGCCTTCTTCGAGCGGACCGCCGAGGAGATGCTCGCCGCGAACGTCCGCGACGACTTCCCCGAGGAAGTCGTCGCGGCGATGAGCGGCGAGCCGGGCAGCGACGCGATCGTCGAGCTCGACGTCACCTGCCACGTGCGGGGCAAGGCCAAGTCCCTGCTGCTGAGCGTGATCCCCGCCGAGCTCGGCGACGAGCGCAGCTGGTTTCTGCTCGGCGCCGACATCACCGGCCAGCGCGCCATGCAGGACGAGCTGGCGCGCTCGGAGCGCGCCCTGCGGCGGCAGACGAGGATCCTCGACGAGCGCAACACGGCGCTGAAGGTCCTGCTCGAGCAGCGCGAGCAGGACCGCAGGGAGCTCGAGGAGCGCATCGTGCAGAACGTCGAGCAGCTCATCGAGCCGACGCTCGACCGGGTCAGTCGGGCGCTGCGCCACCAGCCCGAGCGGCTCGAGGTGGAGGCGGTGCGCGTGAACCTGCGCGAGATCGTCGGGCCGTTCGCGCAGCGCATCGCCGGTGCGAACGGCATGAACCGGGCGCTCACCCGAAGAGAGGTGGAGGTGGCCAACCTCGTGCGCCTGGGGAACACGAGCGACGAGATCGCGGCGGCCCTGCACATCTCCAGGGCGTCCGTCGCCTTCCACCGCGGCAACATCCGGCGCAAGCTGGGCCTGCCCAAGCGCGGCCCGAGCCTCGGGACGCACCTGGCGGCGATGGGGCGCGAGTAGGCGGGCGTCCAAGCCGAGTGAAGCACCTCGAGGCGCGCGGCCGATCAGGTCATGAGCCGCGCGCCCACTCCCTCACTGGTTCTCGAGCAGCTCGTCCTCGTTGACGTCGCGTACGACGCGCGCCGGCACGCCCATGAGCACCTTGCGGGCCGGCGCGTCCTCGGTGACCACCGCGCCGGCGGCGATGAACGCTTCCTCGCCGATCTCGATGGCCGGGCACAACACGACGCCGGCGCCGATACGGGCCCCGCGGCGGATGGTCGCGCCCTTGATGAGCTTGTGGCGCTTCTCGGTGCGACCCATGAAGTTGTCGTTGGCGGTCTGCACGCACGGCGCGATGAAGCAGCGGTCCTCGATGGTCATGTACGCGGTGATGTACACGTTGGTCTGGATCTTGGTGCCGTCGCCGATGGTCGT
>JADGOB010000289.1 GCA_017883185.1 Acidobacteriota bacterium | reverse complement strand
GCGTTATGGTTCGGGTAGCACCAGTACTCGTACCGGTTCTGAGCGACAATGCGGTCGTAGGACACGGAATAAGGCTGGGAGCACCAGACATCGAGGTGCGGAGCATAGTCCGCCGCGTCAGCCCCCTGTGGATCCTTGGTGGCGTAAGTCCGCAGGCCTGCGGCTTTCACGGCGGCATAGACCTTCGTGCCGAACTCCTTGCAGGAGGCATCCACCTCGTCGATTGGGCAGCAGATGAACTCCGGCCAGCCTTTTGCCGTGCGTTCCACCTCGAACGCCCGGAAGAGTTCGGTGACGCGCTCATAGAACGCCGGCGGCGGCAGCGGGTTGACCCGCCAGTGGTTCTCGTGCTTCCCGCCGGGGGTAGTGTCGCGGTAGATCCGGGCGATGACGCCGTCCGCCGTAACCGGCGCCGGCCCCTTCAGACCAGCGGCCAGCATGCGGTCGAGTTCGCCCGCCTCGGCGAGGACGATCCGCTTGCCGTCCTCACAGCCCAGGTAAAGCGTCGGCAGCATGTCCAGGCCATAGTCCACCATTGCCTGATAGTCTTTGTCCGCGGCCTGGCGGATGAACGCGTCGTCGCGCCCCTGGTAAAGGACCTTGTTCCGCGCGTAGAAATAGGCCGAGAATCGCTTGCACGGGTCCTTTTGCAGCGGGAAGCCGAGGACGCGAAAGGCCAGGGGAATCTCGACGGCCTGGCCGAAGCCGTCGTCCCAGAGGGTGACGGTCCCCTGGTACAGACCGGGTTTTGCGTCGTCGGGGACATGTACCGTCAGCCAGTACCACTGGCACTCGCCCGCGGGCGAGGTGTGAACCGTTACGCGCTCGAGAAGTTCCGGCACCCGGCGATACGTGTTGAGTGTGGTGTAAGCCGGGTAGCCGACGTTCCAGTAAGTAGCCAGGCGCATATCGATGCGGCCGGCGGGGATATCGCCCGAGGAGGACTTCAGCGACGAGACCCGGACCTTGAGGTTCTGGAGGGGGCGCACGGGGTAGAGGGCGAACGTGACGGGCTCGAACTCGCCGGGCGTCGCGAATCCAACCAGCGCCTCGATCCGCTCGTGGGGGAGGGGTCGGGTGTTGGGATAGACGCTTTCCGTGAAGGGACGCTGGAAGAGCAGGTACCCCCGTTCTTTTTCCGGTTCGGTGAGGGCTGGCTCGGGGGCAGTCTCGTTGAAGGGAATCTCCTTCGCGGCGTCCGGCACCGTCGGTTGCGCGCGCGGGCGCCGCTCAACCGTGACGTCGGCCGGCTTGGGACCGAGCCGGAAGGGGGGCAGTTTTGCGGGCTCCGCCGCCTCGGCCGCGCTTGCGGCCAGCAGCAGGAGGCTGCCCAGAAGGGCGAAACCGTGACCTCCATAGATAGCCAGGGTTAGAAACCGGATCGCGCCATGCATGTCCCAAAGCATCCAACGCCACGCGCGGTATGTCCAGCTTTCACTCCGCTTCCGGTAATCCCAGCTTTTTAAAGTTACCGGGTAACATTTTCCCGTGCTGCAACGCGTACCCGATAATTGAAGGCGTAAACTGCCGACAACCTTCCATCATTTCGCTGGCGCCCCCGGTTCCGTCACCCACGAGTTGTCTTTGCCGCGGGCGAGCGAAAACACGTCGATGCGAGATTCCGCGCCGCGCTTCACGGTGACCTTGTAATCCCCGTAATAACCGCGGAACGCCAAGGCGCCGTTGCGGTCCGTGACACCCTCGACCCGGGTCGTCCACTCTTCGTGAATCAACTTTCGAAGCGCCTCGTAGGCCGGCTTGGGCGACAAATCCGGACGCAGCAGGCCGCCGCCCTTGCGCCACGAACCGCCGTCGCTCAAGTCCCACCAGGTGATGCCCCGCATCGCCGGATGACTGAAGCACAGGCGGTAGAAATTCTCGGCGTACTCCGCCTGCCGCGCCTCGTCCCACACGCCGCCGACGGCCGATCCGACCACCGGCTCGCCGTTCGATGCGGGCGTGAACTCCGTGATGTGAAGCGCCTTTCCGAGGGCCGCGTAGTCATCGAGAATCGCCTTCACCCGGTGCAGGGGGAACCGCATGTTGGCCGGCTCGTGCGCCTGGATGCCGATGCCGTCAAACGGCACGCCATTCCGGATCGACGTTTCCAGCAACCGCCGGAAGGACGGGCCACCGTCGGCGAGAATGAAGTAGTCGTTGATGATCAGGTGGGCGGTGGGATTCGCCTCCCGTGCCCAGCGGTAGGGATCGTCAATTTTGACGCTCATTTCGTGCGACGGCTCGTTGACCACCTCCCAGTAGTCGATGCGGCCCTGGTACCGCTCGACAATCTCGCGAACGCGCCGTTCCTGTGCTGCCGCGTCCGGCTGCCCCCTCGACCATGGGGGAATGCCCGATTCGTTGCCCCACAACAACGGGTGGCCCTTCACGCGGATGCCGTTGGTCCGACACCAGCCGGTTACCTTGTCCATGTAATCATAATTCGGTTTTCCCCGCTCGCGCTCGAAGGCGATCCAGTAAAAACCTGCGGTTGCGTAGTTGAAAAGGTCGCGAAACCTCTGCTGGTAGAGCTCGTTCTGCGCTGGACCGGGACGACGGTCGAAGCCGAAGATGTTGCACCCGAAAAGGAATTCGTGTCGCGTCAGTTCGACCGCCACGGGCGCACTCTGGATCGGTTTTCCCTGGGCGTCAATCACGCGCACCGTGGCGTCACCCTTGCGGTTTTTCTCGATGGCCAATGACGCGTCGGCCAGCGCCTTTTTCTCGAGTGCGACCTCAATGACCCGCCGCTCCTGCTTCCACGCCGCCGCATCTCCGATCAGCGGCGCCGGCAAACCCGCTGTGGGTTCGACCGCCAGCGACACCACATAGAGATTGCGATCTTCCTTGCCGATCATCAAGTCGTTCAGAAACGAAACCGTCAACCGGTGCGTTCCCCTCTCCGTCTCGAACGGGAATTCGAACGAGGCCGGCTGGGCGTTGGACAGGACGATCATCCCGAGCTGGCGATCGTCCACCATGACCATCATCTCCGGCCACCCACCGCTGGCTGGCGAACCGTAAGCCGTCACGCGAAACACATAACGGCCGGCCTGGTCGAACTGGAAATAGTCGCCCAGCTCGCCATTTGACCACAAGTTCCACACCCCGTTCTGCTCTCCGCCGATGGAATGCACTCGCGCCTTCACCGCCCCGATCGTGAGCGCGGGAGTGGGGGCGGGGAAGGACAGAGCGGCGAGGCATAGCAGAATGGACAGACTTTGTTTTTTCATTAACTCCACCGTTTCATTTCAAGTGCTGGCACCTAACAATCAAGCAGTGTATCCGCTGTGCCCTGGGATGCAAGCGTCAAGGCATTTCCAACGTGATCGAAGGCATGACGCATACACTGCGGTTGAACTGAGCTGCTGAGCCTCCTCCTCCCCAGTCCTTCAACCCCGAACAGAATCGCGGGCTCCTCCTCCCCATCCCCCGCCCGCACCGTCTGCAAATACGGGAACAGGGCTCCCACCGCTGGTCGCCGTTTCAAAACAGCCGCGGGATGACCGACTTGAGCAGCCACTCCATGCCCAGGGCATGATTGTGGATGCGGCGCAGATAAACATTTGTGGAAACCTTCCCATCATCCAGCGCCCGGTCAAAATGCTCCGGCCGAGTTTCCGCTACCGCCAGGTGACGGATGCAATCGAAGTTCTTGTGCAATAAGCGAGCAGTGGGCGAGCTATGGCCGAGCAGTATCCGAGAACTGAACGGGCTCTGAAACAGGTGAAGATTCCGGGGAAACTCAGGCCCTGCACTTTTCCAAGTACTTGACTACCAACACTTAGACTTGGAGGCGTTCAGCGGAGTGGTGAGCGACTATGAGATCCACAACGCCTGGCATTTGGGCCTCCGGTGGGTGGGCGGCGGATGGCAGATCGAGATGCCCA
>JADGOB010000288.1 GCA_017883185.1 Acidobacteriota bacterium | reverse complement strand
CTCAGTGCGTGAACTGCCACATCGGCGTTCCGCACGGTTGGAAGATGCCGCGCCTGCTCGTGGACACCGACGTGAATGTGGCTCCGTACCGGGATCCGCAGCAAATCGGTACCACCCGCACCTTCAGCACGGGTAACAACGTGGGTAACACGATCAACCCGCTGACCGGGTTCAACGGTCAGGGCATGCAAGCCCTCAGCGGTGTCAACGATCACCTGCTGGGCGGTCCCGGCGGGACCCAGCCATACGGCGTCGGCGGCACGGTCGACGGGCTGCCGCTGCCTCCGGGCACCCTGAATCTCGGGCACGTCGGCATGGCATACTGGTCAGAGCAACAGTGCCAGGCCTGCGGTGAGCACTCAGGCGAGACTCCTGCACAGATCATCAACGAGCCCTAAGCGTTCGTTGTTGAGACTCTGAACCAAGAGCCAGCGCATCAAGGGGGGCGGGCAGCGATGCCCGCCCCCCTTGCGCTGGGGTCATCCGACTCGCGAACGAACCGGGGGGCGTCGCGTCGAGAATCCGGTTCGATCACTTTGTGCGATGACGGCCGGCGCAGGAGTTGCCCCGCCCACTGACGGCATGTTCTACTGAAACGCCCTCAACCATCGACAGCAAGGACGGTGAGAACGACGGAACATCCCCGGAATGAGCGGCGCCCGGTTCCTTCGACCACACGGTTCGCTCGTTCAGTTGCACTGTGGTGTCTGACCTGTGTGGCGCTGCTCACGGTGGCTGGCTGCTCCGGCGGCCAGGGCACGGGCCCGAGCACCGGTAGCTCCGACGCGAGCAAGACCGTCGGCGCCCACATGGCGGGCCCTGCCGCCGAGGTCCACATATCGCAGGCGGCGATAGCCGCCCGACCGAAGCCCTGGGTGCTCACGACGCCGGAATCGGCGGTCCGCTCGTACCTCGATTGGACGTCTTACGCCTACCGCATCGGCCAATCCAGCTTCGCGACGGCCACGATGAGCTCCTACGAGGAGGTGCGCGTCGACTCCTACGTCCAGTACAACATCGAGCAGAAGCGGCTCATGGACCAGACGCTTAAGTCCATCACCTTCGGCACACCGAGTGTGGGGAGCACGAGCACGCTCGTCCCGGCCAAGGAACAGTGGACCTACCGCTACGTCTCGACCGAGACGGGCAACAAGACGGTCGGTGGTCCGTACTCCGCGAGCTATGACACGACGTACACTGTCGTCAAGTCCAAGAACGGCAACTGGGTCGTCGACTCGGTGAAGGCCTCACCACAAGGCACGGTCAAGTGATCCGCAGCGCTTGGCGCCGCATCGTACGGTTCCTCAGGTCGGCGAGACTTGCCACCTGGCTTCTCGCCATCGTCGGCGCATGGTCGATGGTGGCCACGACCATCCCGCAGGGCGGCGCATCGGATCCGAAGGTCGCGGACTGGGCGGCGACACACCCGGCCATTGAGCCGGTCGTTCGTGCAATCGGCCTCCATCAGGCGTTCACGTCGCTCGTTTTCACGGCGTGCATCTTGGCGCTCGCAGTGTCGACGGCGCTGTGTGCGTGGCAGCGGACGAAGGCAGCGCTCGGCAAGGCGAACACGCTTCGCCAGGCCGCGGGCGCCGACAAGGCGTCGCTGACCGAGAGTCACGCTCTCGAGATCGCCTGCGACCCCGCCCTGAGTGCGTCGGAGGTCCTCTCTGTCGCATCTGGGACACTGGGGCATCTTGGCATCAAGACGAAGCGCCGGGATGACGTGCTCATCTCCAAGTCGGCCACTTGGTCGGTGTGGGGAAGTCCCGTATTCCACTGGGCGCTGCTGGCGCTCATCCTGACGCTCATCGTCGGCAACTTGCTGCGCTCTGAGGGCCTCATGGGCGTGGCAGTCGGGCAGACGAAGGCCGACGCGGCCGACTCGTACGGGCTCATCCACACGGGGCCGCTGCATGACTGGCGCCGCGTGCATCGCGGTATCCGGGTCGATGCGTTCGAACCCGACTACCAGAGTGGGGGCATCGATCGCGGGCCGACGCCGACCGTCTCGCTGCTTGACGCAGCGGGCAAGGTCGTCAAGACGCAGCGGGTCTATCCCAACCACACGCTCAAGAGCGGATCGCTCACCATCTACCCCTCCGACTACGGGCTCTCGGCGACCTTCTCCTTGGTCAGTGCGAGTGGCGCCGAGTCGGGGCGGGGGATCATGCTGGTCGACTTCTCGGACGATGCGGCGATCGGGACCGTGCCCATCGACTACCTCGGTGTGTCCGATAGGGCCGGCAAACCGCTGTACCGCGTCTTCGTGACCGTACCGCTCGACCGCAAGGACGGAGCCTTCGTCAAGAGAGTCCCCGCTCAGCTCACTGCTCGCGTGGACGCGACCGGACCCGACGGCAAGTCGGTGTTCGTCCGCACCATGGGTCTGGGAGAGCGAATCGCGTTGCCGGTCGGCGGCAATCTGCAGCTTGACGACATCGGGTACTACGCCCGGCTCTCGGTTGTCGATGATTGGTCGATACCGCTTCTCTACTTGAGTCTGGTTGCTGCTATGGTTGGGCTGACCATCACTGTCGTCGCGCGGCAGCAGATCGTCTCGGCTACCGTCATCGAGACGTTGGACGGAGCGAAGCTCGCTGTCAGAATGCGTCTGTGGCGCAACGCGTCGAGCAGTCGCAGCGAGATCGAGAGCCAACTCACTCAAGCGCTCAACGGAGTTGAGACAGGGAGCACCACGTGACGTTCGAAATCATCGTGATGTGGGTCGCGCTGACGTTCTACGCCGCCGCGACGGCCATGTACATGTTCGGTGTGACCTTCTCCAAGGATGCGCTGACCAAGTGGGCGCTCTGGGCGTCTGCCGCCGGTCTGGCGTTCCAGGTGACGTCGCTCGGCATTCGCTGGGCCAGACTGGGGCACGGACCCTATCTGGGCTTCTACGAGGTCGCTAACGCGCTCGTATTCTGCGTGGCGGCATTCTTTGTCATCGCCGCCGCGCGCAATCCGCGGTTGAACGCGGCTGGCGTGGCCGTCATGCCGGTCGCCGTGCTCCTGCTCGGCGGCTCGATGCTCGCGTCGAAGAGCGGGCTGCCCATCACCGCGAAGCTGGCGAGCTACTGGCTGTTCGTACACGTGGCGTTCGCCAACCTGGCGTTCGGCGCATTCGCCCTGTCGTTCGGCTGTGCGATCGTCTACGTGGTGCGCGTGCGTTCGGCTACCGGAAAGTGGGCGAAGCGATTCGAGAAGCTGCCCGCGCAAGACGTACTCGAGAACCTCACCGTCCGGTTCGTTCTGGTCGGTTTCCTCTTCTGGGCAATGATGATCACCACGGGTGCGATATGGGCCAATGAGGCGTGGGGCCGCTATTGGGGCTGGGATCCGATCGAGACGTGGAGTCTCATCGTGTGGCTCATCTACGCGATCTACCTGCATGTGCGGTTCGCTCTCAAATGGCGCGGTGAGCGCCTCGCGTGGTTTGCGATCGTGGCGATGCTGTTGGCGCTCTTCGCGCTGGTGGGAATCCCCTTGGCATTCAATACGCCGCACGCCGGCATCGGCGGCTACGGCAAGGACCTCTGAGGTCAGCCGCTTCATCGTCCGTCTTCGTATCGCCACCGTTTCGCGTGGCATGAGCCAGAGAGTGTGAGAGCCACATGGGCAGCAACTGGAGCATTCTGATCATCGTCAACAATTACTTCCACGACGTGGCGACCGCCACTCTGCTCTCGAGTGCGGTCATTCTCTACGTTCTGGGGCGGCAGGCTCAGCGCGGCGGGGCGGACGAGCGGCGCGCGTTCGCGCGCGCGTACCGGACGCTCACGCGCTTCGCGTGGGGCGCGCTCGCCTGGATCATCATTGGCGGGATACCGCGGACGATCTTCTTCCCGACCTATGAGTTCATCCCGGCGGAGACGAAGGGGATCGTCGCG
>JADGOB010000106.1 GCA_017883185.1 Acidobacteriota bacterium | reverse complement strand
CGCTGCACGTGGTCCACGTAGTCCATGTTGGAGTGATGAGTGCGCGAGTTGTATTCCAGCCGGTCCTGGATGAACTGGAACGCCGGAATGCCCACGTCGTCGAACGAGACGTAGTCTGACCCGCTCACCGAGCGCCCCGCCAGCGTCGTCACGCCCAGGTCCCGCAGCGGTTCGATCCACTGCTGGAAGATGGGGCGAACCGCCTGGTTCCCCTGCATCCAGATGCCACGGATCCGGCCGGAGCCGTTGTCCACGTTGTAGTACGCCGCCAGTTTCTCGTGCTCCGGTTTCACCTTCATCGTCGCCACGTCGGCAAGGTGGTTGCGGACGTACGCCTTGGAGCCCAGGAGACCCGACTCCTCGGCGTCCCACAGCGCCACGCGAATCGTCCGACGCGGCTTCGCGCCAACCGCCTTGAGGATGCGCACGGCTTCCATCATCACCGTCGAGCCCGCGGCATCGTCGGTCGCGCCGGTCGCGCCCGGCTCGGTGTCGAAATGCCCGCCGAGCAGCACCACTTCGCTCGCGAGGTCGCTCCCGGGCAATTCGCCGACGATGTTCATGCCGTTCATGTCGGTCTCGTCGAAGAACTGCGTCTCGATGTTCACTTCCATCTTCACGGGCACGTTCTTCTCGAGGATCCGCACCATGCGGTTGTACTGCTCGACGGCGACGGTCACCGACGGCACCATCGTCTTGCCCGCATTCTCGTTGTCGTGTGGCCCCGGGCCGCCGACGAACACCGTCCCGCCGTCGGTCCGCTGTGTCATGGGCGTCATGTTCTCCATGCCGCCCGCCGCGACGATCGACACGTCGCTCCCGCGATCGATCGCCGCCACGACCTTCTCAGCCACGAAGAACTGGTTGATCTTGTCCTGGAGGGTCGGGCCCGTCGGCCGGCGCGCGGCGCCGCGCGCCGGCGGGACCGGCATCGCTTCCGCTTCCTTCAGCAACGCGTCGTCCATTCGCCACGTCACGCGGCCTTCGAGCATCTTCACCTCGCGGGGCGGCTGCGTCAGCACGACCTTGCCGGCGAGCTTGCCCCGGTACTTCTCGAAGTCGGCCTCGGAGCCGATGACGACGTGCACGACGTCGGCGACGACGGCGCCGTTCGTGCCCGGGGTCCACGCCCGGACGGTGCCGATAATCGGCATCACCTGCGGGTCGGTCATCTGGGCGTAGAACTTCTTCAGCTGCCACCCCTTGCCGAACGGCCATTTCTCGATGTGCACGTTCGAGAAGCCGAGCTCGGTCATCTTCTTCACCGCCCAGTCCGCGGCCTGCTTGTAGCCGGGGGATCCGGTGATGCGAGGACCGTACACGTCGGCCATCCAACTCTCGATCTCCATCGCCTGCGAGCGGTTCAGCCCTTCGTCACGGATCTTCGTCAGCATCTGGTAGTCGATCTTCTCGCCCGCCTGCGCGTAGAGGCCCACGACGGCCACGGCACAGACGACGAGGATCGCGAACAGACGTCGATGTTTCACATGCCCTCCACGAATGGGCGGCCGCGCCAGGCCAGTCGGCGCGGCCGCGTGCCGGTCCCGACTAGAAGTCGAACCTCAGCCCGACCTGCTGCCGGCGCATCGGAAGCGCACCCTGCGGCAGCTGGTACGACGACGACAGCTGGTTGCCCTGGTACTGGATGAAGTTCACCGTGTTGAAGACGTTGAACATCTCCCAGAAGAAGGTCGCCGAGCGGTGGCCGAACTTGAAGTTCTTCCCCACCCGCAGGTCGACGTTCGACTCGGCGTCGCCGCGAAACGAGTTGCGGGGCAGCGGCCGGGCGAAGACGATGTTGGCGTTGGTGGCGCTGTACGACAGCGCGCTCTGATAGCGGGCGATGCCGGCCAGCTGGAAGTCGAGCGGGAAGATGTACGAGAAGTCGGAGACCAGGACGTGGCGCCGGTCCTCGTTGGTCGGCCCCTCGTCAATCGAGAGGTTCAACGGGTTGGTGGCCGCACCGCCGCCCACGCTGGTCGCCGTGCTGTTGGAGGTACCCTTGGCCAGCGTATAGGACGTGCCCACCCGCAGCTTGGTGCCGCGGTACTCGATGCGCGAGACCATCGCGTTGTACTTGATCCACCCCAGGTTCTGATACATGTTGATGGCCGTGAACCGGGGATCGATCGTCACCCAGTTCCCGTTCGCGTCCTGGGTGATGTTGAGGTTGCGCTGCAGCACGACGTCGTAGCCATGCGAGTAGACGTAGTCGGCCCGGATGGCAATCTTGTTCGCGAAATCGTGGGTGAAGCCGATCGTGGCCTCGACCGTGTGGGGGAGGTGGAAATCCGGCGACATCCCGGTAGCCGTCTGCTTGGGCGTCCCCAGCACCGAGGTGTTGATGTTCGGGAAGGCCGCGAACCAGTTCGCCAGAAACGCTCGCGCGGCGGTCTTGCTGCCGTTCGGGTCAGCCGCATTGTAGAACGGGTTCTGGGTCGGGTCGTTGGCGTTGATCGTGATGCGGTTGGTGGTCAGCAGCGTCTGGTTGATGTAGGTGTCGTTGTAATTGAAGTGGTTCTGGTCGTAGAAGATCCCGGCGCTGCCCCGAATCGTCGTCTGGTGATTCGCCGTCGGCGTCCAGACGAAGCCGAAACGCGGTTGCACGTTGTTCAGATCGCTCTTCACCTGCGTCAGGGGCGCTGTGCCGCCGTAGCTCTTCACGAAGCCCTGGTTGTAGGTGTCGACCAGCTCGTTGCCGACCTTGATCGTGTTGTCGACGTCGTAGCGGATGCCGATGTTCACGGTCAGGGCGTCGGCCACCTGCCAGGTGTCCTGGGCGAAGAAGCTGGGGTTCCACGACGGCTGCGCATAGGTCGCAGTACCGATCGCGTAACTCAGGGAATACGGGAAGCTGGTCGGGTCGTTGAGGTTGAACACCTTGTCAGTCGAGAAAGCCCAGCGGCCTTTCTGCGACGCGTCGATGTCCATGAAGAAGGTGACCCTCGCCAGCTGGGCGCCGACCTTGAACTGATGCTTGCCTTTCACGAACATGAAGTTGTCGATCACGTAGAAGTTGCTTTCGCCCTCGACCCCGCCCGTCACCGCCGAGCCGAACAAGGCGCCAGGGTAGGTCTTTTCCGTCGTCAGCGGCAGATGGGCGGTGTCCTGCAAGAGCGCGAGGCCGTACGTTCCGGTCGCGTTCCCGGTGATGGCCAGCTTGTTTACGCCATAGTAGACACGCACTTCGTTGAAGGCGTTGGGGCCAAGCGTGCTCGTCAGGGTGCCGAGCGTCGACCAGAGGGGACCGTTGAACGTCGCCCGCTTCTGCAGCGTCGTGAGCGGATTGCTGTTGCAGCCGTCACCGCCCTGGCCGCTGCAGTTCGTGTCCGTGTGGAAGGTGCGACTGTTTCGGAACGACAGCCGGTTGTTCTGGTTCAGATTCGCGTCGACCTTCGCCATGTACACCCGGCTGGTGTTCTCCGCGGGGATGACCGCAGCGTTCCCCTGGTTGATCCAGTACTGGGAGATCGACAGGACTGCCTGCTGGGTGTTGTCGTAATCCTCGACGCCGCCGAAGAAGAACGCCTTGTCCTTGATGATCGGACCTCCCAGGAAGCCGCCGACCCGGTAGCTGTGATACGTCGGCACCGAGGAGAGGAACACGGGCTGACCACTGGTGTCGAAGCGGCCGGCATAGCCGGGGCTGTCGAGCGTCGAGTTGCGGTAGAAGCCGTACAAGCGCCCCGAGAACTTGTTCGCGCCACTGCGCGTGACGACGTTGAGCACGCCGCCGGTCGCTTGCCCGAACTCGGCGGAGAACCCGTTGGTCATCACCTGGAACTCCTGGACCCAGTCCTGGGGATACGACTCGGCCTGCGTGCCGTAGAACTGCTGCGCGTTGGTCGCACCGTCCACGAAGACATTGTTCTGGAACTGGCGCTGGCCCGCGGCGCTGAACCCCATCGAACTGGATCCGCTCGACGAGATGCCGGGGGCCAACATCGCCAAGCCCGCGAAGTTGCGGTCGATGGTCGGCAGGCTGTCGATTTCCTTCCGGCTAACCACGCCGCCCAGCGCGGACTGTGTCTCGACGACGGTTGCCTGCCCCTGCACTTCTACGCTCTCGACGAGGCCGCCCACGCGCAGCGTGAAGTCGGCGGTCGCCTCCTGGCCGACGCGCAAGGGCAGCGTCCGCTTGCCAGTCGTGAAACCCTGCAACTCGACGGTCACCTCGTAGGTGCCCGACGGCAGACTCGGCAGGTAGAACTGACCCGCTTCGTTGGTGACACCCGTGCGGGTCGTGTTCGTCTCGGTCTGGCGCACCGTCACGGTGGCACCCGGCAGCACTCCCCCCTGTTCGTCGCCGACTTTTCCTCGAAGGGTCGCAAAGCTGGTCTGGGCCGCCGCGGGGCCTATCGTCCCGAACGTCGCCGCAACGATCACCGCCGCCAGTATCCACCTTGCTTGTCCGGCCATGCACTGCCTCCCTATCGCGTTTGGACGCGATATGAATCAAGCGGGCTGATGGCCGCCCATGGGCGATCATCGGCAACGACCAGTCGTGGTCGATTTCGCGGGAGCCTCACGCTTCTGCGGTCTTGGAAAAGCTAACGTAACCTATCGTCGATTCCCGGGCGCGATCCAGCGAATAGTGCTAATCGTCCGATAAAGGCCGTTCATGCCCGGGTGAGGCCAGGGGCCGTCCACGGCCGGCGAACGCGGCGTCGCGGCCCGCAGCCGACAATCGCGCGATGAAGAGCGGAATAGTGTACGGTGGGGGTGAGCGGGGTATAGTCCTCGCCACGTCCGTGCGCTTTCTTCCCAGGGGTACAGTCCCGTGACCGACACCCAGGCGAGATCCGTCGCCATTGGCAAGACCCTCCCGACTGCTCGATACCGATGGGCGGTGCTGTTGGCGATGAGCGTCGCGGTGTACGGCAGCTACTACGCCTTTGACGCGATCGGGCCCCTGGCCCCGCTTCTCAGCCGGCAGCTGCACTTCACCGATTCGCAGATCGGCCTGCTGCAGGCGTCCTACAGCCTCCCGAACATTTTCGTCCTGCTCGCCGCCGGCCTCGTCATCGACCGCATTGGCGCGAAGAAGTCGATGATGCTCTTCAGCGCGCTGGTCTTCGCGGGTCTCGTGGTGACGGCGCTCAGCCCCCGGATCGGCGTGATGGCGTCCGGCCGCGTGATTACCGGGATAGGCGCCGAATCGCTGGCGATGGCGACGCACGTGGCCATCGCGCGCTGGTTTCTCCGCGGCGAGCTGAGCCTGGCCTTCGGCATCAGGACGTCGGTGTGCCGCCTGGGCTCTCTCAGCGCGCAGACGTCCCCGGCGTGGGCCGCGGCTGCGTATGCTTACTGGCGGTGGCCGCTGTTGATGGCCATCGGGTTCGGGGGGGTCTGCGTCGCGGGCGCAGTCTTGTTCTGGATCCTCGATTCACGAGGAGAGCGGCGCTACGAACTTGGCGCTGTGGGACACGGGGGCGCCGACCGGTTCCACGACCTCTTCGTCTTCAACCGGTCGTTCTGGCTGCTCGCGGCGCTTTGCGTCGCGTTCTACGGCTGCATCTTCCCGTTTCAGACCTTCGGTCAGAAGTTCCTGATCGAGGCGCGGCAGGCAACGCCGCAAGCCGCGTCGCTGCTCGTGGGCATGGAGCCGATGTTCTCCCTGCTGTTCATGCCGTTCTTCGGTCACCTCGTCGATCGCTACGGCAACCGCTCGCTCTTCATGTTGCTCGGGTCGTCCCTGCTCGTTCCCGTCTTCCTGGTGCTGGCCTGGACCGACGTTCCGCCGATCGTGCCGATGGCGTTGATGGGCGTGGCGTTCGCGATGGTGCCGGCCGTGCTGTGGATGTCGGTCGTCCTGGTCGTGGACCGCTCCCGCCTCGGGTTTGCCAGCGCGGTCGTGGATGCCATCCAGCAGATCGGCCTGGTCGGCATGAACCTGCTGATTGGATGGTCCAACGACCGCTGGCTGGCCGGCCCGGCCAACCCCGCCGGGTACCGGCCTGGGATGTGGATCTTCACGGCGTTCGCGCTGCTCGCGGTGTGCTGTGCAATCGCGCTGCGACGGGTCGAGACGGGGCCGCGCGCCCAAGGCCTGGAGACGATCAGGGCCCACCGCCACTGATGGCCGCGAACGATCCCTGGGAGTGAGACGTCATGGAACTGTACCAACTCGAGCACTTCATCGCGGTCGTCGAAGAGCACAGCTTCACCAAGGCGGCCGAGCGGGTCTTCCGGACGCAGGGCGCGGTGAGCGTCACGATTCGAAAGCTCGAGGAAGAGGTCGGCGTGCCGCTCGTGGTGCGAACCCCGCACGAGTGCACGCTCACCGAGGCGGGTCACGCGCTGCTCGAGCACGCACGGCGCATCATCCGGCTGCGCGACGAGCTGCAGTCACACATGGCGGACATCCGGAACCTGGTGTCCGGTCGCGTCACGATCGCCGCCCATGAATCGGCGGCGCAGTATCTGTTGTCGGCACCGCTGACCGCGTTCCACCTCCAGCACTCCAACATCAAGATCAAGACCAGCCTCTGTGACGGCCATCAGATCGCGCACCTGGTCGCCGAGCGGGACGCCGATCTCGGCTTCGGCATCAGGCAGACGAATCTACGCGGCCTGCACGCCGAGATGCTCCTCAACGATCCGATCGTGCTCGTTGTGGCTCCCGGCCACGACCTCACCCGCCAGCGGGACGTCACGATGGCCGACCTGTGTCACGAGCGCTTCTTCATCCATTCCCGGCGAACCCCGATGCTCGCCCTCGTCGATCGCCTGTTCGCCGACCACCGGGTCCCCTTCAACGTCGCGGCGGAGCTCGCGAACTTCGAGACGATCAAGCAGTTCGTCGCCACGGGCGGGGGCGTGGCAATCGTTCCGTCGAGTGTCGCCCGGCCGGATCTCGAGGCCGGCCGCCTGGTCGCCATTCCCGTTGCCCAGCTCCGGATCGACCGCCCGATCGAGGTGGTCTACTCGGCAACCGCCGCGCTCCTGCCCGCGCCGGCCAAGCTCCTCGAGCTGCTCCGCGGCTGGAGATGGAACCGCCGTTCCGGCCCGGGGCCGCCGCGACGACGGCGCCGGATCGGGGGGAGCGAGCCGATCGCCGGTTCGCCCGCAGCATGAACGGCCTTCATCCGACGATTAGCATTTTTCGCTGGATCGCGTGCCGAAACGACGGTAGGTTACGCGCGTTGATCGAAGCGTGATCACTCTGGTTCTCCTTCTTGCCCCGACGGTCCTGACCGCGCCGCACCGACCGCGCACCGGACCGCGAGTGATGAAAGGACGTCCATTCAGATGAACCCGTTCCCGCCGATTGCGATCCGCGCCGGTCAACTGATTGACGGTGTCAGTCCGGAACCGCTGCAGGACGTCGTCATCCTGATCGAAGAGGATCGGATCAGCTGCGTGGGCGGGTGCCGCGTACCGCCAACCGGCGCGCACGTGATCGACCTGGCGGCCTACACGGTGCTGCCAGGCCTGATCGACAGCCACACGCACATGTGCTTTGCCCCTGGAGACGGGAAGAACCCCGTGCTGACCAAGTCGATCCCCTTCCGGGCCCTTCAGGGCGCCGCAGCTGCCCGCGCCACCCTGCATGCCGGCTTCACGACGGCGCGCGACATGGATTCGGAAGGCGCGGGCTACGCAGACGTCGCGGTGCGCGACGCCATCCGCGATGGCCTCATCCCCGGTCCGCAGCTGTTCGTATCCACCATGGCGCTCTCGATCACCGGCGGGCACATGAACCACGTCGGGCTGGCGCCGGAGATCGATGCCCGACTGCCGCAGTTCGCCGCCATCGCGGACACGACCGACGAGATGATCAGGGCCGTGCGACAGCAGGTGAAGTACGGCGCGGACTGGATCAAGGTCTACGTCACGAGCAACCTGAAACAGGTCGGGCCCACGACACTGGAGCCGATCTCGCAGTTCAGCGAGGCCCAACTCAGCGCCGTCGTCGTGGAGGCGCGCCGCTGGCGCAGGGACGTGGCGGCCCATGCGTACGGCGGCGAGGGAGCGAAGGCCGCGGTGAGGGCCGGCGTCCGGTCCATCGAGCACGGCATGCTCCTCGACGAGGAGGCGCTGAGGCTCATGGTCGAGCACGGCGTCTACTGGTGCCCGACCTTCGCCAACATGCGTCCGACGCACGCGCTCGCCGGGTATCCGGACAACTTTGTCCATCGTGTGATGGCGAACCACAGGGAAGTATTTCGGAAGGCGCTCGCGTTGGGCGTGAAGATCGTCTTCGGCACCGACGCCGGGCGTGTCGTGCCCGGGACGAACGCCGAGGAATTCGATCTGATGGTGCAGGCCGGCATGGAACCGATGCGCGCTATCCAGGCGGCGACATCCGTGGCCGCCGAACTTCTACGCCGCGACGATCAGATCGGGGCGGTCCGACGGGGCTACCAGGCGGACCTGGTCGCCGTCGCCGGCAACCCCCTGGACGACGTGAAGGTGCTGCAGGACGTTCGATTCGTTATGAAGGCCGGGACGATCGTGAAGCAACCGGATGGGTCTGCCGGAAGCCTCTCTTCTGCCAGCGTCCCGGAATCGCGCGCGTTATGCGCGCAGGAGCAAGCATGAAGCGTCACCTGACGGGATGGTCGGCCCTCGTGGCCTGGTTCATCGGCTCGGCAGTCTGGCTCGCGGGCGCTGGGCCTGTCGTCATCGGACACGCAGACCAGCCGGCGGCCGTCACCGGACCCCGGTTCGAGTCAGTGCAGCCGGACGTCTTCGGCGTCAGCGGCGGCCAGCCGAACTGCTGGGCCGATTTCAACAACGACGGCAACCTCGATCTGTTCGTCGGTGCGAACGGGAAGGGGCCGAACAAGCTGTATGTGAACAACGGCGACGGTACGTTCAAAGAGGTCGCCAAAGACGTGGGCGTGGCCGACACGCTCGACACGCGCGGCGCGGCGTGCGGCGACTTCGACGGCGACGGCCACATCGACATCTACGTCGGCTTCACGAAGCGATCGGGGACGGCGAACAAGCTGTACCGGAACGAGGGCAACGGCAAGCACTTCACCGACGTCGCCAAGCAGTGGGGAGTCGACCTGTCGGGCATGGAATCGCGCCAGATCGCCTTCGTGGACTACGACAACGACGGCCGCGTGGACCTGTTCGTCGCCGAGCGCGATGCGCCGAACAATCTGTTCCACAACGAGGGCGACCACTACAAGAACGTGGCGAAGGACATGGGCGTCGACGACCCGCGCAAGACGGTCGGCGCGGTCTGGTTCGACTACAACCAGGACGGCAGGCTGGATCTGTTCTGCGCCAACCAGGACGGCGACAAAAACGGGCTGTGGCGCAACGACGGCACGAAGTTCACCGACGTGGCCGGCGAGCTGGGCATGGACGGCATCGCGGAAGGCCGGCTGGGCAGCAACGGGCCGAGCGTGATCGACTTCGACAACGACGGCTTCTTCGACCTGTTCGTCGCCGGCTACGGCCGCAACTTCCTTTACAAGAACGACGGCAAGGGCAGGTTCACCGACGTCGCCGAGCAGATGGGCGTGAAGGGCGGCGAGCGGGCAACGCCGTCGGCGTGGGCCGACTACGACAACGACGGCCGGCCCGACCTGTACGTGTCCTCGTACATCGACAAGCCCGTCAACGAGAAGGACTACTTCTTCCACAACGAGGGGACGAAGTTCGTGGACGTGACGACCGAGCTGTTCCGCAAGCACGGCGCCACGCACGGCCTCGAGTTCGCCGACTTCAACAAGGACGGCGCGATCGACCTCGCGATCTCCAACAACAACCCGGAAGGGAAGAACGCCGTCTATCGCAACCTCCTGCCGGCGGCGCAGGCGCGCAAGTCGCTCCAGGTCATCGTCCTCGACAGCAAGGGGCACTCCACGCGCGCGGGCTCCGAGGTGCGGCTCTACGTGGCCGGCACGCGCAAGGTGGTGGGCAGCCGGATCGTGAACACGGGCAGCGGGTACACGTCCCAGAGCCAGACGCCGGTTCACTTCGGGCTCGGTGACGTCAGGAAGGTGGACGTCGAGGTCACGGGATTCACTCCTGCGGGTCGGAAGATCACGCGCGTGGCGAACGTCGATCCCAGCAAGGTGGCCGCTCGTATCCTCGTGGTGAAGCTGCCGTAGGCCTTCAATCACGATCACCTGGTTGACGGCGACCGAGTCCGCGGCGGGATCAATCAAACGCCCGGCCTTGATGACGGTGATGGGCAGCCGCCTGCGTCGCCGCAGGCGACTGCCCCGACGCCAGGGTGACAGAGACCAGCACCATCGCCAACGCGAGCACCAAGATCACGCGTCTGAACATGACACCTCCTCGGCCCCCCTGGGCCTGGATGACCAGCGGGCGCCAGCGCCTGACGGCCCGACTTCTCCCTCCCGGAAACGCCGCGACTCTGATGCCGAATCGGGCGGCTGTCAAGCCGGCGAGATCGGATCGCCGATTTGAAATGGCCGCCGCCTGCGACCTATCATGCAACATCACTCCGGGAGTGATGTCTCCGCCCGTCGAAGGCCGGGGCGCGAGCCGCCCGCCACCGGTCGCCGACAGCGGCAGGACCAGACGTGGGCGGGCTTCGATTCCGCCACAGTGACAGAGCGGTGCGAGACACCCTTCATGCAAGGAGCACATTGATGAGCAACAGAACCTGGAACGTGGCGGTGGTCGGTGCGGCCGGCATGGTTGGCACCGAGATGATCAAGACGCTCGAGCAGCGTCGGTTTCCTGTGAACGAACTGCGGCCGCTCGACGTGGCAGAGGTCGCGGGAACGCCCGTCTCCTTCGCCGGGCGCGCCTGTGCGTGCCTCGAGGCGACCGAGGCGAACTTCGCCGGCATCGACATCGCGATCTTCTCGGCCGGCGGCGATGCGAGTCTCGACCTCGCCCCGAAGGCCGTCCGGCAGGGCGCGGTCGTGATCGACAATAGCTCCGCCTGGCGGATGGACCCGGCCTGCCCGCTCGTGGTGCCCGAAGTCAATCCGCGCGACCTCGCGTGGCACAAGGGGATCATCGCCAACCCCAACTGCTCGACGATCCAGCTGGTGGTGGCGCTCAAGCCGCTCCACGACCGGGCGCGCATCAAGCGGGTCGTGGTGTCCACGTACCAGGCCGCCTCCGGCGCCGGCAAGAACGGCGTGGACGAACTGTTGCGGCAGACCAGGGAGATCCTCGAGCAGGGCACGTGCAGCCCGCCGCGCACGTTCCAGTATCAGCTCGCCTTCAACGTGATCCCGCAGATCGACGTGTTCCAGGACGGGGGCTACACGAAGGAAGAATGGAAGATGGTCCACGAGACGGTGAAGATCATGGGCGACCCCGGCATCAGGATCACCGCGACCACCGTCCGGGTCCCGGTCCTCATCGGTCACTCCGAGTCGGTCAACATCGAGACCGAGCGCAAGCTGACGGCCGCCGAGGCGCGAGAAATTCTGTCCGCGGCGCCGGGCATCTCGGTGGTGGACGACCCAGCCGCGCCCGCCTACCCGATGCCCGCGCCGACCGCGCACACCGACGCGGTGTTCGTCGGCCGCATCCGCGAGGACAACTCGCTCGACCACGGGCTCAACCTGTGGATCGTCGCGGACAACGTCCGGAAGGGCGCCGCGCTCAACGCCGTGCAGATTGCCGAGCAGTTGGTGGCCGGCAACCTCGTGCGCGTTCCATGAGCATCCCGATCCTCGTCCAGAAGTTCGGCGGCACGTCTGTCTCCACCCCGGAACGACGTCAGCAGGTCGTCGGGCACGTCCGACGCGCGATCGCCGACGGAAACCGGGTGGCGATCGTGGTCTCGGCGATGGGCCGGCGCGGCGATCCGTACGCCACCGACACCCTGCTGGACCTGCTGCGCTCGGACGGCGGGCCAGTCGAACCGGACGACTACGACCTGATGTTCACCTGCGGCGAGGCGATATCGGCCGCCGTGATGTCACAGGCGCTCAAGCGGGCAGGAATCCCGGCGGTGGGCCTGACCGCCACGCAAGCTCGCATCTACACCGACGGCCAGCACGTCGAAGCCAGCATCGAGGAGATCGACACGTCGCGCCTGCATACGCTGATGGCCGCCGGGCAGGTGCCCGTCGTCACGGGCGGCCAGGGCGTCGCCCGGGACACCCTGGACTACACGACGCTTGGCCGTGGCGGGAGCGATACGTCCGGCGTCGCGCTGGGCGTCGCGCTCGGCGCGTGCCGCGTGGATATCTTCACCGACGTCGAGGGGGTCGCGGTTGCCGATCCGAGGCTCGTTCCGGGTGCCCGGATGCTGACCCGCGTCAGCTACGCCGCGATGCATGAACTGGCTCGCTTCGGCGCGAAGGTGGTTCACCCGAGAGCCCTCCTGGCAGGGTGGAAGGGCCGCACGCCGATGGTGGTGCGCTCGACGTTCTCCGAGGCCGCTGGCACGGTGATTGGCGATGTCGAGGATGAAGCGCCGATCGTCGGCCTGGCGCTCCTGCCGCCGATGGAAACCGTCGTCCTGCCCGCCGGCGCGCTCGACGCGGCCACTCGCGACGCGTGGGAGCGGGTGCGGCTGGTGATGAGCATCGGCGACCGAGGCGGCGCAGAGCTGATGGTCGGCGCGACCGACGACAAGCGGGCCGAGTTGCGCGACGCATTGAGAGAAACCGCGGTGGAGCCGGTCCGTTCGGCGGGGCGCTGCTGCTGGCTGTCGGTGGTCGGCGAGGCGGGAGCCCTCCGGGAGCACCACCCGCAATGGGTCACGCGTTTCGGGCAGCAGGCGATCGCGATCTACGGCCACGAACTGACCGAACGGCGATGCACCTACGTCATTCCCGAGACCGCACGCGCACGCGCCGCGACCCTCCTTCACGACACCCTTTGAAGGCCGCAACGAC
>JADGOB010000287.1 GCA_017883185.1 Acidobacteriota bacterium | reverse complement strand
CGCGGTGTCGGCACCTCGGTCGGCAGCCGCAGATGGCGCAGAATGCGCTCGATCACCGCGGCCTGCTCGATGAGCGCGATGAGGCGCAGGCGCCCACCACAGCGCGGGCACGCCAGAACGTCGAGGCCGAAGCTGCGACGCATCAAATCGGCCCACACGCGTGCACCCTCGCGGGGCGGTCGCCCCTCGCGCCCGTCGGACGGATGGGGCTCGGTGGCTCTGGCCTCGCTGACGTCGGCGCTCTCCTCGGTCGTTGACGCGTCGGCGGTGCTGGTCTCGCCGCGGTCGGCGGTGTTCCCGAAACCGACGACGAGCGCCCGCCATCCCTCGACGTTGCTCGGGATGGCCCTGATGAGCAGGGTCGAAGGGCCACGCGGCCCGCGGCCCCACCCCTCGACCATGCTCGGGGTGCCCTGAGCGAAGTCGAAGGGCAGGACGCCGTGATACAGGATCAGGTTGATGCGCGGCCGCGGGATCACCCCTCGACTGCGCTCGGGGTACCCTGAGCGGAGTCGAAGGGCAGCACGGCGAGGCGCTCCAGCAGTTCGACGGGATCGAACAGGAGGTGCGTCGTGCCATCCGACCACGGGTGCCGGAGCTGCAGCACCACCTGCCCCTCCGGGGTGAGATGGAGCCGGTCCTGCGCGACCGGTGGTCGCAACGCGTACCGGCAGAGCCGCTCGAGACGGTCCCGCTCGTCGGCGGGCACCCGCACGCCCGCATGAAGATCGAACCCCTCCTGGCGGGCGTGACCGCGCACACGCGCGGGGGGCTCGCCCTGCTCCGGCGCGGCGCCGCATCGCCGGACGGGCCGGCCCGCCCGGGAGCCGAGCGCGAAGGTGCCCTGCACGGACGCCGCCGCGATGCCGGCCAGCACGGGCGCGTCCTCCGCCCAGCCCTCCGGCACGCCCGCACCCTCGTCGCCCTCTCCCATCCCCCGCCGCTCGAGCAGGCGCCTGACCCGCGGTACGATGGTCGCGAGCACCTCGGCCACGTCGAGGTCCGTCAGGGGTGGGGCAGGACAGAAGCGCACGCCCACGCCGTCTCTCGCAAACACTCCATCGATCACGAGCACGTGGGTATGGACATTGAGATTGATCCCTCCGCCGAACCGCTGCACGATCGCCATCCCTCGACTTCGCTCGGGATGGTCCTGAGCGACGTCGAAGGGCCACGGCCCCACCGCGTCCGTCCCCCACCCCGGCCTCGCGGGCCACGTGACGCAGGAAGCCGAGGACCGTCCGGACGTAGACGCCCACGACCGCGCGGCACAGGTCGTGGTCCCACGCCAGCCGGTAGCGCAGCCGATGCGGCAGGGTCAGCACCCACTGCCGCACCGGCACCGGCGGGAGGACGTGGTCGACCACGTGCGCGGCGCGTTCCGCCATTCGGCGCCCGCCACCACTCGCGCAGACCGCCCGCCCTTTACAGCTGAAGGCCACGACCCGATCGAGACCACAGTCATCGCAGCGGAAGCGCGCGAAGCCGCCGGCCAGGCACCCGCAGCGCAGAAACTCGCGAAACTCCTGCTCGACAAACCGAGGCAGGCCTTCCCCGTTGCGCAGACCGGCGGCCTGCGCGCGGAAGGTCTCGAAGTGATCGCGGACCACCTGGTACACGACACCCTGCGAGGGAATCCGCGGCTCATACGCCGTCGACAGGGAGTTCACGCCGTGCCAGGCGCACAGAGGATGCCAGTCGGCATACCGGAGGAAAACGGAGGATATGCGCCGGCCGGGCCGTTCGGGCAGGCAATCTCTGCCCACGTCCGCAGGACTGGCACGCGCAATGGCTGCAGACAAGCCTCCTGGCCCGCGCCGGGCGGGTGCCGCCTCCGGACTCGAGACACGTTGGGTTCGGCGCTGTCGCGGTGATGACCGCCGTGCCGGGGCGGGGCGGCATCTGCGGGGGGCACCGGCGGGGTGCGATGGCGAGTGTGCTGCTCACTTGGGGATCGTAGACCGCGCTGATCCGGCGGACGCCATTGGTTGATGGCGCCGGTCCATCGTGATCGCACTTTCTGATTGATCATGATCATCGTGCTGATGATGGTGGTCGTCATTCCGACCCACCTGATCCCTGGCATCTGATTGCGGGTGTTCGGCACCGTTCTGGCGATCACTTGGCGGCGCTCAAGCCGTTGCTGCCGCCGCCGCCACCAGGGGCGGGCGGTCCATTTGCGCTGTCCGACGAGGGAGCGCTCCGATCGCTCGTGGCGTCGGCCGGCCTCACACCGCAGTCGATTGAGGACGTGGACGTCACGTGGCAATTCGAGAACCTCGACACCGCGCTCGCCGCGATGCTCGCGGCCGGTCCGTCGATCCTCGCCATCCAGACGTCGGGTCGCGACCGCGTGCGGGCGACGCTCGAACAAGCGATCGCGCCGTTCCGGCCGTCGGACAGTCGCTACCGGCTCGAGAACCGCTTCCGGTACCTCCTCGCGACGCGCGACTGATCGCATTGACGAAGAACAACAGACATACGACGCGATCATCGTCGGGGCGCGCTGCGCCGGCTCGTCCACGGCGATGCGGCTGGCCCGCAAGGGCTACCGCGTGCTCGTGGTCGACCGCGCGATGTTCCCGAGCGACACCGTTTCCACACACGTGCTGCAGCCACTCGCCGTCGCCGCGCTCGCGCGCTGGGGACTCATCGACCGCCTCACGGCGACCGGCTGCCCGCCGATTCACACCTACACCTTCGACTTCGGTCCCTTCACGATTTCGGGAGCGCCGGGCACGAAGGACACTCCGGTTGCGTACTGTCCCCGGCGGACCGTCCTGGACAAACTGCTCGTCGACGCCGCGGCCGAGGCCGGTGCGGAGATCCGCGAAGGCTTCGCCGTCGAGGAGATCTTGATCGAAGACGGACGCGTCGTCGGCATCAAGGGTCGTTCGAAGGGCGCGGCGACGGTCACCGAGCGTGCCCAGGTCATCGTCGGCGCAGATGGCCGGTACTCGCTCATGGCCGAGGCCGTCCGGCCCGAACAGTACAACGAGAAACCGCCGCTGCTCGCCGCCTATTACACCTACTGGAGCGGTCTCCCAATGGACGGGCGGTTCGAAACCTACATCCGGCCGCACCGCGGATTCGCGGCGGCGCCAACTCACAACGGCTTGACCCTTACAGTCGGGGGATGGCCGTACTCGGAATTCGAGACGAACAAGAAGGATGTCGAGGGCAACTTTCTGAAATCGTTCGATCTCGCGCCCGAGTTCGCGGATCGTGTGCGCGGCGCGAAGCGCGAAGCGCCATTCGCGGGCGCAGCCGTGTCGAATTTCTTCCGCAAGCCGTACGGGCCTGGTTGGGCGCTGGTGGGCGACGCCGGCTACAATCGGGACCCGATCACGGCTCAGGGAATCACCGACGCCTTCCGCGACGCCGAACGCTGTGCGATCGCACTGGACCAGGCCTTCACCGGAGCTCGCTCGTTCGACGAAGCGATGAGCGAGTACCAGCGCGATCGCGACGAGCACGTGCTGCCGATGTACGAATTCACCTGTCAGCTCGCCACGCTGCAGCCACCGCCGCCCGAGATGCAGCAGTTGCTCGGCGCGATACATGGCAATCAGAAGGCCATGGACGGCTTTGCGCAGATGAACGCCGGGACGATCTCACCGGCGGAGTTCGGCGCGATCGTGGCCGCCGCGCAGGTCCCGAGCTGATGGAGCAGATTCATCGAACGAAACTGCGGAGGGTCATCGTTCTTCAACAGTCCGCGTACGCATCGACGTCTCCGGCCTTGGCGGCGGGGTAATTGGGATTCGAACTCGCGATGCGCTCAGGCCTTCAGGCCTGCCAACGGCCGCCGGGCAGCCCTGAAGGGCTGTGCTACGTTCAATTTTGCAATGCGCTCTAAACGAAGAGTCGTAGACGTTCCCGTCAGGGTCCCGCCATTTGTAACA
>JADGOB010000286.1 GCA_017883185.1 Acidobacteriota bacterium | reverse complement strand
CATCCAGAAGCGGCGTGCGTCCGGTGGTTCTTGGATCAAGTGGAGGACCCACAGGCTCAACGCCAGCGGGAACTACTCAATCACCGTCAAGATGACCAATAGGCGGACCTGGTACTTCCGTGCGAGGATGCCGGGCGATGCTGTCAATCTCACGGGATACAGCGCCCAGAGGAAGCTCAGGGTCTACTGAGTCTCACGTTCGTCTGACACGGGCCTTCGCGGTCCGCGGCAGCAAGACGAGAGGGCGGGCCGCCTTCCGGCGGCCCGCCCTTTTCGTTTCGCTTGCCGGGGCCAGCAAGGTGCGGACTGCTGGCTCACGAGCCGCTAGGCGGGGCCCAGGCGGCACACCTCGCAGCCGCAGGACGCGCAGTGGCGCCAAGGCCCCGGCGGCACGCCCCGCCGGTCCTCGACGAGCTGCCGGCGGCGGTCGCCGAACAGTTCGGTCACGTAGAACGCGCCGCCGCGGAACTCCCACGCCTCGCCGTAGATGACCCAGCGCACGGCCTCCGAACCGATCTCGGCGACGGCCTCGCGCTCGTAGACGATCTCCGACCACACCTGCTCCACGAGCGCGACATCAGGCAGAGCGTAAGGCCCATGCTCGGCGATCAGTCCAATCGACACGCAGTCCTCGCTCATACCCACCTCCGTCGGCCGACACGGATTCGGTGTCGTAACGAGCCCGTACCGGCGTCGGTGCGGGGCGCGACTACTTCATAGGGCTTGAGGCCCCTCGTATCAGAGTCGGCTTGTCTACGCGAGGCGGGAGGGGGCAGCACGGCGTAAGTGGCGCGCCCGGCAGGATTCGAACCTGCGACCTGAAGATTAGAAGTCTCCTGCTCTATCCAGCTGAGCTACGGGCGCGCGTAGGGGATTTGCAGGCATTTCATACCGCCTGCTGCTGCCCGCCTTCGGAGTCGATGCGAATGAGTTGCGAATCCTGCGGCGAAGCGGCTGCGGCTATTCTATCGTCCTGCCGACGAATGGCGTCGCGGCGCTGCTCTTCGGTCTTGTGGAGGTAGAGGTCTGCCGTGGTCGACGCCTTGGAGTGGCGAACAAGCTTCTGCACAGTGATCAGGTCTTCGCCGGCGTTAAACAGGTTCGTCGCGAACGAGTGCCGTAACTCGTGAAACGTGACGGCAGACAAGCCGTTTCGGATGCAGAACGAGTGCCAGGCGCTCGACAGGTTGCTCGGCTTCACGGGCGTACCTTTGCCGGTCACCATTACATAGCCGTCCGGGTTCCACGTCTCTGGGCGCGCCAAGCGCAGGCCGGCATAGAGCGCGTGCGCCTCGCGCAGCGCATCGGCCACGACGGTCGGCATGGGAAGCGTAGCGGCGCTCTCAGGCGTCTTGGGCGGCTCGACGTGCAGGCTCCCGCCTTTGGTCTGCTCTAGCGTGCGATCAACGGCCAGGGTGCCGGCGTTCAAGTCCACGTCATCCCACCGGAGCCCGCACACCTCGCCGCACCGTAGACCACTCCAGCCCGCGAGCATGAGCGGCAGGTGCACGAGGTTTCGGCGGTTGCGGCGTCCACTCTTCGCAAGGTCGACGGCCTCGGCGATCTGGCGAGCGTCCCAAGTGGCGCGCGGCCTCTTCGCGACCTGTCGCGGCGGGTTGCGGAGACGACTAGCGGGGTTGTCGTCCTGCAATCCCTCGCCGACGGCCCATGAGTACGCGGCTTTGATCGTGGCGTGGATGTGGCGGCGGCTGTACTCAGACAGTGCGCCCGCGCCCTCGCGTCTCGCGGCGTAGAGCGCGTGCAAGTCCTTGGGCTCCACCTCAGCGGCGATGCGGGAGCCGATTGCGGGCAGGATGTGCCGCTCTAGCTGGCCTTGGTAGAAGTGGTGCGTTGCGGGGCGTCTGTTCTCGTCTACCCACTTGAGCCATTGTGAGGCCATGCCAGCGAAGGTGAGCGTCGCCGGGTCCGTGCAGACGTGTTGCTCCAGCTCGCGCAACCAATCGCGCAGCAGTGCATCGGCGGCGCGGGCGCCGCTGGCCTGCACCGTCTTCCGCTTGCGCGGGTAGAAGAGTCGGCCGCTCTTCACGGTCGGCGCGAGGTTGGCCTCGAGACGCCACTCCCCGCGCCTCAGTTCTTGGACACGTCCCGAAAGCGCCCTCATGTCTCCCCCTTGCGCTCGACAATCCGTTGCTGTACGTTGCACAGTGTACCACGTTGCCACGCGCAAAGGGGAACTGTGCGATACTTCGGCCGTGAGCGAGTCAGACGTGCCCAGGAGCTTGGACGAATACGGCGACCTCCTGACGGAGATAGAAGCCGGTCAAGTCCTGCGCGTGTCGCGCCAGACGCTCTACCGGATGCGACGCGACGACCGTATCCCATCGGTGAAGATTCGGGGCGCGATCCGCTACCGCAAAGCCGACCTCCTCCGCTTACTCTCGGGTGACGAATCCGACCAGTAACTGACAGGAGGCACACACCATGACCACGACCGCGCTCGATCTTCTTCTCGAAGACCTCAACGAACACCCCTGGGGCACAATCCGCGCCCAGGTCCACGACCGGCTCGTCTATGCATGGCTTGCGCTCAAAGCCGCTCAGGAGGGAACCGCCCCCATCGGCCACGCCGGCGAGCACATCAGCCAGGCGGTCGCGATGCTGGAACTTCTCGGGGAGCGCATCAAGCGACTCGATGAGGAGTCGTTTCAGGATCTCCTCAACAGCGATGAGGGGGTCGCGGCGATGGCCTCTATGGCGGCGGAGCGCGAGGCGGCGAAGAGCGAAGCAACCTGATACCGCCACAGGCCACAGGAGGCCACAGGAGGCCACAGGGAGCCCGCTGGCGCGACGCGGCGGGCTTTCCTGCGTCAGGAGCCGTGCGGGGCGGAAACGGGCGTTTGATCCCGACTTCCGATAGTGGCCAAATGTCGGCTCCTGTCGCCCTCTGACGGACGGTAGCCTAGCAAACGCCTAGCAAGCGTGTAGCAGTATAGCCGATTGTCTCAGGACGGCGACAAAAAGCGGCCGGGTAGAGAACTACTCCGGCCGCTTTGCTTTGCCCACAGCTGGCAAGGCTTGGTAGTCAATACGGGGGGTGTGCAATCAGGCTAGGCGGCGACGTAGAGCGTCGCACATGGGACTTTGGTTGTAGAGTGTGGATAGTGCTCTTCAACGAAGGAGGGGCTGTGTTGCGCGGGACATACTGCTATCCCGAAGTGAAAGACGAGAACGACCCGAACCATGCCATTCACTTCAACGAGCACCAGGTTGCCGGAGAACATTACTATGCCGACTCGTATTCCACCCTGCTGGACCCGTTGCAGCCGGGCAAATCGAAGACCCTGAGCAAAGTTGTGGCAGTGCTAGTCCGCGAGCCGGAAAACCCGCACGACCGTAACGCCATCGCGATCTACGTCCTTGACGCCAGAAACACTTCCCATCAGGTCGGCTACCTCTGGGCAGAGGATGCGGCGGCCTACGTCGAAACCATCAAGTATCTTGAGAAGCACACAAAGCGCAGTGTTGCCTGCGTGGCTCGCATTTATGCAAGATATAAGAAGGACGCCCCGCAACCCCATTTCGGGTGCCGGGTCTATCTCCCCGATGCTGACGGGTGGCTCAAGTGGAAGCACACTGACTAGCGATGGGCGCGGTCTAGATCCGATAGGCGCGGACGCCAGCCCTCTCTGGACCGCCCAACGAATTGATGAGCCCCCCGGCCGGCAAGGCTTGGTAGCAGCCAATACAGCGGGCTCTAGGCGGTGCCTAGCGAGCGCGGTTGCCCAACTCCTGCTCAATCGCCCGCATCTTCGCATCCCAAGCGTCCCGCTCGGCCTGCAGCTCGGCCTTGTGCTTCGCGTAGGTCTCGGGTGCGATCCGGGTCCGGAGCGCAACAGTCATCTCCGTGTAGGTCAGTCGGAGCCTGTCGGCTTCCGCCAGCGGCCTCGGGCTCGGGAGGAAGGCGGCGC
>JADGOB010000105.1 GCA_017883185.1 Acidobacteriota bacterium | reverse complement strand
AGCGCTCGCTCACAATCTGACGCAACTGCCGGTTCTCGCTGGCGAGGGCGCCCAGCTCGAGGGCCTTGCGCACCGACGCCTTCAGTTGATCGCGCGAGAAGGGCTTGGTGAGATAGTCGAAGGCCCCGACCTTCATCGCCTCGACGGCTGAATCGATCGTGCCGTGCGCGGTGAGCACGATCACTGGGAGATCCGGCCGCATGGCCTTGAGGTGCGTCATCAACTCGACGCCGTCCATCTCGGGCATGCGGACGTCAGTCAGGACCAGATCCACGCTCGATTCCTGGAACCGCTGCAACCCGCTCCGGCCGTCGGCCGCCGTCACCACCCGGTAGCCGTCCTCGCGCAGGTTGTACTCCACCACCCGCCGCAGGCTCTCGTCGTCATCGATCAGGAGGACGGTTTTCGGGTCACTCATGGCTGGCTCTGAAGTGCTGCGGTCGAGGGCAGCGGAAGCAGAATCTCGACAGTCGTCCCTCCGCCCTTCCGCGGCGGGATTCGGATCTCGCCCTGGTGCGCCGCGATGATCCGCTGGCTGATTGCAAGTCCCAGGCCCGTGCCGCGGTCCTTCGTCGTGAAGAACGGCTCGAAGATTCGCGCCCGCGCGTCGGGCGGAATGCCCGGCCCCTGGTCGGCCACCTCAATCAAGTAGCGCCCGCCTTGTCGTCGGTGCCGAAGCGTCACCCGGCCCCCGCGCGGGCTGGCCTGCACGGCGTTGAGGACGATGTTGACGAGCACCTGTTCGATCTGCTCGGGATCGATCCGCAGTCCCTGCGACGCGTCCTCGCCCTCGACGGCAAGCGCCACGCCGGCCCCGTCGGCCTGTGGACCGAGGAGGCTCACCACACGACGAATGACCTCCGGCAGATCCGCCGGACGGAGCCGCGGCGGCCTGGGCCGGGCGTAGTCGAGGAACTCCTGGACCAGCCCCTCGAGGCGGTGAAGTTCGCGCGTCGCGATCGCACAGAACTCGGCTTCCGGCGTGCCGACCGCTGCCCGCGAGCTCACAATCTCGAGTGCCCCCTTCATTCCCGCCAGCGGATTCCGGATCTCGTGCGCGAGGCCGGCTGCGACCTCGCCGAGCGCCGACAACCGTTCCGCGCGGCGCAGTTGCTCTCCCGATTCGCGCAATTCCCGATTCGCACGTTCCAACGACTCTGCGGTCTCCCGGTGCCGGTTCGTCACGCGCCGTTCGTGGGACGCGATGAGGCCGACGGACAGCCCCAGGGAGAGGAAGACAATCAGTTCCGCGTATTGACTCACCGTGTACGGCGGATTGTGGGACCACGCGGTGTGGATGTGGGGCGCGTACGCAATCGAGCAGACGATCGCCGCCACGAGTCCGCCCCGGACACCAAACCAGTACGCGGCCAGGATGACCGGCACGTAATACAACCGCTGGTAGATCGCGTGCAGGACGAAGTGCGCCGGCGGCGTGACGTAATGCAGCGCCGACACGACGACCACGCCGGCAAGCAACCAGGTCCATCGCGCGACGTTCTGGGGGCCTTGTGCGGCCTGGTCGGAACTCCTCATGAGGTGCGTGAAAACAGACAGTGCCCGATGCTTCCTGCTTCAAAACGATCAGGCCACGCGGGGCTTCCGGCGAAATGCGTCCGCCATGCAAGGAATTGGCCGCCGAATGGACCGGCACGGCAATTGCCATCCCACCCAGCAGCCAGGCATGGAACGCCAGTCCTTGCGGACGGCACTCTGGGGCACGGTGGGCGTCGTCTGCGTCGTCGTGTCAATTACCGTCTTGCACTATACCACCAGCCTGCACTCGGTCCTGCTCCACCAGGTGTTCCAGCGCCTGCACTACCTCCCGATCGTCGTCGCCACCGATTACCGCCACGAGGCATCCTCCCGCCACTGCTGCCCCGGCCGTTGTTCGACGGTCCGGGGGTGTATCCTTCAGCTTGGGAACCCTGTCGCCGATCACTGTCTGTTTTCGCGCGCCGCGCAGGCGTCGCGGTGTCTGAGAACGATCACCACGGCATGGGCACGCCCGGCCCAGGTTCCCAGGCCGCCCTAAGTGGCTGATATTGAGGCTGTTGGAAATGGCACGGACGTCCATGGCCGCGGCATGGGCCTTGCCCAGAGGACAAACGTGAAGAGACAGACGCTCACGGTTCTCGGCTTCCTCCTCGGCGCGACCGTATTGCCGGCCGGTGCGCAAACCGACCCCTCCGGCGGCAAGCAGGCCATCGTGCCCGGTCCCCCGACACCGGCATCCGCCGGACCCGTCGTGACCCTCCCGGCGCTCGTCGCCGAGCTCGAACAGAACAACCCGGAGCTTCAGGCGGGACGACGGGAGATCGACGTCCGCCTCGCGCGGGTCGCTCCCGCGGGCGCGCCGCCTGAGCCGACGATCACGGTCGGGTACATGGGCGGGCTCGCGTCCGCACCGTTCTTCCCCAGCGGATCCACCCCGAACGCGTTCCGGCAGTTCTCGGTCACCCAGGAGATCCCGTTTCCCGGGAAGCTGGCGCTCAGGTCGCGGGTGGCGGCCACCGAGGCAACGGCCGAGCGTTGGAACTTCGAGGCCACGCGGCGGCGGCTGATCGCGGAGCTGAAAGCGACGTTCTTCGACTACGCCTTCGCCGACCGGGCTATCGGGGTCGTCGGACGCAACAAGACGCTCCTGGAGCAGATGCGCCAGATTGCCGAAGCGCAGTTCAGCGTCGGGAAGGGCTCGCAGCAGGATGTGCTGAAAGCGCAGGTGGAGATCTCGCTGCTGCTCGAGCGCCTGGCCGTCCTCGAACAGCAGCGCGCCGCCTCGCAAGCCCGGATCAACGGGCTCCTCTACCGAGACCCCGAGACGCCACTGGGCCCGGTGGCCGAATATGCGCCGGTCGTCCTCCCGGAGAACCTCGATCGGCTGCGATCGCTCGAGCGCGAGCAGAGCGCCACCCTCAAGAGCCAGGAGCAGGGCATCACGCGCGGGCAGCAGGCGTTGGCGCTGGCCAACCGCGAGCTGCGCCCGGATTTCGGCATCACGGTATCGTCGCAGAAGTACACCGGCGACATGCCGTGGATGTACGGGATCGACTTCATGGTGAAGGTCCCGATCTACTGGCAGCGCAAGCAGCGCCCGATGATCGCCGAGGCCGCGGCCTCGCTCGAGAGCGCGCGGGCGATGCGGAACAACACGCTCTCCACCGAACAGGCCCAGGTCACGCAGGAATTCCTGGCCGCCACCACGAGCAAGCGTCTCGCAGATCTCTACAGCGACACGATCCTGCCGCAGGCGCGCCTGACCCTCGAATCGTCCCTTACCTCGTATCAGGTTGGCCGCGTGGACTTCCTGACGCTGCTCAGCAACTACCAGACCGTGCTGACCTACGAAGTGAGCTATGAGGAACAGGCGGCCCGGTTGCGGCAGGCCCTGGCCCGGATAGAACCGTTCGTCAATGAGGAGCTGGTTCGATAACCCCCACCGCTTGGTCTTGCAGGCAGACGAGAAGGCATCATGACCGATCGCACGAATCCCGAAGACCCCGGCACGCAGTCCGACCCCGCGCGTCGGCAGTTCCAGGACGCCGGCGAGCGCCGCACGGCTCTCCTCCGGTACGGTCTGGTCGCCATCATCTCGCTCCTCATCGGCGGTGGCCTCATGTTTCTCGCGCTCCGCGGCGAGCGCACGCCGGCCGGCGTGCCTGGGGAACACGCAGGCGGCCACTCGGCAACGACGAGCGAAGGGGCGGCCGCGCCCGGCGCTGGCGGCGAGAACGCCGCCGGCCCGGGAACGAAAGGCATGCCGGGGATGGAGGGCCAGGCGCAACCGGCCGGCGAGCACCCGACGCAAGCCTCAGGCTCGACCGTGTTCATCTCGCCGGCACGCCAGCAGTTGATCGGCGTGCGCACGGCGCTGGTCGAACACCGCGCGCTCGACACCACCATTCGTGCCGTCGGAACTCTCGCCTACGATGAGACCCGCGTGACACAGGTGAACACCAAGGTCGCCGGCTGGATCGAACGCGTCTACGTCGATTACGTCGGCAAGCCGGTCCGCCGGGGCGAACCGCTGTTCAGCGTCTACAGCCCGGACCTGGTCGCCACGCAGAGCGAGTACCTGCTGGCGCTGAAGGCCCGGGATCAGTTCGCGTCGAGTCAGGTGCCCGAGACGCGGGCGAGTAGCGAGTCGCTGCTGGCCGCCACCCGCCAGCGTCTGACGCTGTGGGACATCTCCGATGCGCAGATTGCCGAACTGGAGAAGACGCGCCAGCCACGCCGCAGCCTGACGCTGCACGCCCCCTTCACCGGCATTGTCCTGGAGCGCAACGCCTTTGCCGGCCAGTACGTCACCCCGGAGATCGCCGCCTTCAAGCTGGCCGACCTCTCCACCATCTGGGTGATCGGGCAGGTGTTCGAGTACGAGCTGGCACAGATCGCCGTGGGCCAGGAGGCAGACATCGACTTCCCGTACGGCGAGTACGGCCGCACCATCAAGGGACGGATTGGGTTCATCTACCCGGACATCGACCCGCAGACCAGGCGGGCGCGCGTCCGGGTCGAGTTTGGCAACACCGGGGGAACCTTCAAGCCCGGCACCTACGTCACCGTATCGATCAAGACCCGCGGCGGTCACGTGCTGGCCGTGCCGAAGGAAGCGGTGATCGACACGGGGGCCAAGCAAGTAGCGATCGTCGCCCTTCCGAACGGGTACTTCGAACCGCGCGAGATCAAGGTGGGTCAGCCGACCGACGAGTTCTACCCGGTGCTGAGCGGCCTGGCCGCGGGGGATCAGATCGTCACGTCCGCGCAGTTCCTGGTTGATTCCGAAGCGAACCTGCAGTCGGCGATGCAGGCGATGTCGATGAGCATGCCGGGGATGGACATGGGCGGGCAGAAAAAACCAGCCAGCCCACCGCCGCCACCACCGACACCGCCGTCAGGCAAGCCGCAGGAGATGCCGGGCATGAAGATGCCGCCGCCCAAAGCGCCCGGCATTCCGAAGGACCAGATGGACGACATGCCGGGCATGCCCGGGATGAAGAAGCCGGCCACGAAGACACCGCCCGTGCCGCCGAAGAAGTCGGGCGGCCATGACCAGCACCGGCTCCTCACGCCTCCGGCCGCGAGCGACGCGCCTCACCCCGGAGGCGCCCGGTGATCGAGAAGCTCATCGCCTTCAGCGCCCGTAACGCCTTCATCGTCATCCTCCTGATCCTCGGGATTGTGGGCGGTGGTGTGTGGGCGCTTCGCAACACGCCGATCGACGCGATTCCCGACCTCTCAGACGTGCAGGTGATCGTCACGGCGAACTGGGATGGCCGGAGCCCGACGCTCGTCGAAGACCAGGTGACCTACCCGATCGTCACGGCGCTCATCTCTGCGCCGAACGTGAAGGTGGTGCGCGGGTTCTCCTACTTCGACGTCTCGTTCGTCTACGTCATCTTCCAGGACGGCACCGACCCGTACTGGGCGCGGAGCCGCGTGCTCGAGTACCTGAACGGCCTCCAGGGGCGCCTCCCGGCCGGCGTCACGCCCATTCTCGGACCCGATGCGACCGGCGTCGGCTGGGGATTCGAGTACGCGCTCGTCGATCGCACGGGCAAGACCGACCTCGCCCGCCTGCGCACGCTCAACGACTGGTACGTGCAGTACCAGCTGCGCAGCGTGACCGGCGTCGCCGAGGTGGCACCGGTCGGCGGGTACGTGAAGCAGTACCAGATCGAGATCGATCCGAACGCGCTGCTCGCCTACAACATGACGATCGACAAAGTGGCGGCGGCGGTCCGCGCCAGCAACAACGACGTGGGCGGACGGGTCGTCGAGTGGACCGGGCGGGAGTACATGGTCCGCGGCCTGGGCTACCTGCAGAGCGTCGCCGACATCGAGCAGGTGGGCCTCGGCGCGAAACCCGACGGGACGCCCATCCTGGTGAAGGACGTCGGCCGGGTGCACCTGGGACCGGAGATGCGCCGTGGGGTCGCCGATCTCAATGGCGAGGGCGACGTCGCCGGCGGCATCGTCGTCATTCGGTACGGCGTGGACACCAACAGCGTCATCCAGAACATCAAGAAAGCGGTCAAGGACAAGGTTCAGCCATCACTGCCAAAGGGCGTCGAGTTCGTCACGACGTACGACCGCTCCGATCTGATCGAACGGTCGATCAGCAATCTCAAGGAGAAGCTGATCGAAGAAGCGATCATCGTGTCCCTCGTGTGCATCGTCTTCCTGTGGCACTTCCGAAGCGCGCTGGTCGCCATCCTCACGCTGCCGCTGGCCATCCTCCTCTCGTTCGTGGCGATGCGCTACATCGGCCTCGGCTCGAACATCATGAGCCTGGGCGGGATCGCCATCGCGATCGGGGCGATGATCGATGCCGCGATCATCATGATCGAGAACGCCCACAAGCACCTCGAACACGACCAGGGCGCCAGGCCACGCCGGGAGGTCCTGATCGAAGCCGCGCAGGAGGTCGGGCGTCCGCTGTTCTTCTCGCTCCTGATCATCACCGTCTCGTTCCTCCCGATCTTCACGCTCGAGGCGCAGGAAGGACGACTCTTCCGGCCGCTCGCCTTCACGAAGACGTTTGCGATGGGGTTCGCGGCGATCACCTCGGTGCTGATCGTGCCGTTTCTCATGGTGCTCTTCATCCGCGGAAAGATCGCCAAGGAGGAGAAGAACCCGATCAACCGCTTCCTGATCTGGGCGTACCACCCGTTCGTCAAGTTCGTGCTGCGACACCGCGCCCTGACGCTGATCGCCGCTGCGGCCATCCTGTTGAGCACGGTTCCGATCTTCATGACACTGGGCTCGGAGTTCATGCCCCCGCTCTACGAGGGCACGCTCCTCTACATGCCGATCACGCTGCCTGGCGCTTCGGTGCCCACGGCCCAGCAGATCCTCCAGGTGCAGGACAAGCTGATCAAGGCCGTCCCGGAGGTCGAGTCGGTGTTTGGTAAGGCGGGCCGCGCGATCACGGCCACCGACCCGGCGCCGCCCGAGATGATCGAAACGGTGATCAACCTGAAGCCGGAGTCACAGTGGCGGCCCGGGATGACACCCGCGAAACTGGAAGCCGAACTCGACAAGCAGGTCCGCCTGCCCGGCGTGGTGAACGCGTGGACGATGCCCATCAAGGCTCGTGTGGACATGCTTTCGACCGGCATTCGGACACCGGTCGGGATCAAGATCTTCGGACCGAAACTGGACACGATCAACGCCATCGGCGCGCAGATTGAAGGTGCGCTCGGGAGCGTGAAGGGCACGCGTAACGTGTTCGCCGAGCGGGTGACGGGTGGTTACTACGTCGACTTCAAGGTGAGACGCGACCAGATTGCGCGCTACGGCCTGACCGTCGGCGACGTCGAGATGGTGATCGAATCGGCGATTGGCGGCGCCAACGTGACGACGACGATTGAGGGGCGGGAGCGGTTCCCGGTCAACGTCCGCTACCAGCGGTACTACCGGAGCGATATCAGCACGCTACGCCGCACGCTGATTGCCGCGCCGGGCGGCGCGCAGATTCCGCTCGAGCAGGTCGCCGACATCTCGCTTTCGACGGGACCGACGGTGATCCGGACTGAGCAGGCGCAGTTGCTCGGCTACGTTTACGTGGACGTGGCCGACCGCGACATCGGGAGCTACGTGGATGAGGCCAAGCGCGTGGTCGGCCGGATGGTGAAGCTGCCCGAGGGGTACTACCTGGAATGGAGCGGCCAGTACGAGTACATGATGCGGGCGGCCGAGCGACTGAAGATCGTCATTCCGGTCACGCTCCTCATCGTCATCGTCCTGCTCTACTTCAGTACGCGCAACCCGGTGAAGATCGCGATCGTCCTGCTGGCGGTGCCCTTCTCGCTTGTCGGCGCGTTCTGGCTGCTCTTCCTGCTCGGCTACAACATGAGTGTCGCCGTCTGGGTCGGGATCATCGCATTGGCGGGTGTCGATGCCGAAACGGGGGTCGTGATGCTGCTCTACCTCGATCACGCCTTCGACCGCTTCAAGGCGGAGGGACGCATGAACAGCCTCCGCGACCTTCAGGACGCGGTCGAGGACGGCGCCGTCAAGCGGATCCGGCCAAAGATGATGACCGTGATGGCGATTGTTATGGGCCTGCTCCCCATCATGTGGGGACATGGCGCCGGGGCGGACGTGATGAAGCGGATCGCGGCGCCGATGGTCGGCGGCGTCATCACGTCGTTCATTCTCGAACTCTTGATTTACCCGGTGATCTTCACCGTCTGGAAGTGGCACGCCGAGGTGAAGCCGGCGATGCTCGCAAAGGGCAACGCCTGACGAACGCATTTCAGGAAGGAACACCCTCGTGAAATCGAATCGAGTCATCTCGTGGGCAGCTTTCGCACTACTCGCCTGGCCCGGCCCGGCTGCCGCCGCGCCCCGGACCTTCGATCTGGCCGTCAAGAAGCCGCACCTGCTGGGGGCGAGCCATGGCACGCTGGTCGTCGGCGACCAGGGTGTCGAGTACCGAACCTCGGACAAGAAGGACGCGCGGCGGTGGACCTACGAGCAGATCAGGGAACTGCAGATCGCCTCACCATCGCGAATCGTCGTGCGGACCTACGAAGATCAAGGCTGGACGCGCCTGTGGACCGACCGGAGCTTCGCGTACGAGGTCACAAAGGGAGCGGTCACGCCGGAAGTCGTCGCGTTCCTGCTCGACAAGATGCCACGAGCGGTCGTGACGGCCGTGCTGCCGCCCCTGGCCGGCGCTCCACCCTACCGGGTGCCCGTAAAACATGTTCGTGGTCGCCGCGGTAGCGAGGGCGACCTCGTTCTCTACGACCAGGCGCTCGTGTACCGGTCACCACAGCCTGGTGCCAGCCGCTTCTGGCGGTTCAACGACATCGCCTCGGTCTTGACGCTCGATCCGTACCGTCTCCAGGTGACGGTCTATGAGGGCGGCGGGGGCCCGCGTCCGTTCACATTCGAACTGAAGACGCCTCTCCCGCCGGGCTTCTACGATAGGTTATGGGCGTTCGTGAACGCGCCGACGCCCCTCAGGCAGACAACAGGACGCTGAACGCTTCAGGAGCCGCGCATTGCCTGGCGATGAAGTCCTGTAGCGAATCGCGTAACCGAGTCGACGGGACTTCCCGATTGTTTCGGGCTATCCAATGCGGTCGATAACCCGGTGACGGTCGAGATCCACATGAGACTTCTCTCGAAGATCATC
This sequence comes from Acidobacteriota bacterium, assembly GCA_017883185.1. Lineage (GTDB taxonomy): Bacteria > Acidobacteriota > Vicinamibacteria > Vicinamibacterales > Fen-181 > FEN-299. The sequence continues at coordinate 3,754 of JADGOB010000105.1, read as the reverse complement.
CTCGTCGCGCTGGCGATCGTTGGTGTCGGCGCCGTCATCATCGGGGCCTGGCTGATGGCCGGCGGGATCAGCGCCCGGTCGGAGCCGGGGCGCGTCGAGGCGGTACTCGCTCGGCGCCTCCGCTCACTCGCCATTCCGCGCGCGGCACACGAGCGCACGAACCCTGTCGAGCAGACGGGTCAGCGTCTACGGGACGGCATGGCGCACTTCGCCGATCACTGCGCCGTCTGCCACGGAAACGATGGGAGCGGCGAGACGGAGATGGGCCGGGGCTTGTCTCCCCGCCCACCCGACATGCGGAAGGACGCCACCCAGGCGCTCTCCGACGGTGCGTTGTTCTACATCATCGAGAACGGCGTCCGTCTCACCGGCATGCCCGCCTGGGGCACCGGCACGCCCGAAGGAGAGCAGGCAAGCTGGCACCTGGTGCAGTTCGTCCGGCACCTGCCGAAGCTGACCGAGGACGAGTTGCGGGACATGAGCGCGATGAACCCGAAGAGCGCGGACGAGTGGCGCGAAGAGGAAGAGGCGCGGCGGTTTCTGGAAGGCGGAACCGGCGCGACGACCATATCGGCGCCAACGCGCCATAAACATCCTGGAGACATACGATGACGAAGCTTGTTTCGATCCTGGTGCTCGTCCTGGCCCTGGCCCCTGCTACGCGCCTCCTTGCGCACCCGGGTCACGAGCACAAGATCATGGGCATCGTGTCGATGGTCCACGAGAACCATCTCGAGGTGAGGGCAACGGATGGGAAGACGTCCCTGATCACCATGGACGAGAAGACGCGCATCGTGCGGGGTAGCGCGAAGGTGAAGGCCGATGCAATCAAGGCCGGCGACCGTGTCGTGGTGACGGCCGTCGAGACGAAGGACAAGGGCGGAAAGGCGGTGATGGTCGCGAAAGAGGTTCGCCTGGCGGCACTCACGCCTGCGGCCCGCAAATAACGACCTGGGCCATATCCTGTGACGCGAGTGGGGACCGCCGCGGGCTGGGCGATCTCCGACTGAATGGTGAACGGTTCGCTCTCGGTGTCACCGGAGGCCGGCCGTGTGAATCTGCTATAGTAGCAACTGGGTCAACCTACATCCCGGAGCAATGGATTTCGCAGGCAAGAACCGCGATCCACCACGCATTCGTTCGTTGTCTGGCGGGACCCCGCCTTGCATCACATCCCGCGGAGGCACCACATGACGGCCGGCTGACGCCGGCTGACAGGAGGCAGCACGATGCAGAAAGATCCCGTGTGCGGCATGCAGGTGGACCCGGCGACGGCCGCCGGTTCGAGCGACTACAACGGCAAGACCTACTACTTCTGCTCGGCGTCTTGTAAGCAGAAGTTCGACCGCGACCCGAAGCAGTTCGCGAAGTAAGGTAGACCACGCGCGGGCGGGCACGTCACTCGCCCGCGCCGGCCTTCACACCGGGAGAGGCCCCCATGTCACGCGACAGCATGACGGCACCCGCGGCCCAGACGGTCGTTGATCCGGTCTGCGGGATGACGATTGATCCCGCGAACGCCGCGGGTCACGCTGAACACGGCGGACGCACGTATTACTTCTGCAACCCGTCGTGCCTCCAGCGCTTTCAGGCCGACCCGGTGCGATTCACCGCGCCAGCAGCCGCGCCTACCGAGACGCCCGCCGCAAACCGTGTCGAGTACACCTGCCCGATGCACCCCGAAGTGCGCCAGTTCGGTCCTGGCACATGTCCGAAATGCGGCATGGCCCTGGAACCGGTCGTGCCGCAGGCGGCGCCGTCACGGCGGATCGAGTACACCTGCCCGATGCATCCGGAGATCGTGCGCGATGCACTGGGGAACTGCCCAATCTGTGGGATGGCGCTCGAACCCCGCACGATCGCGGCACCAGAGGAGGGCGAAGAGAATCCCGAACTGGTGGACATGACCAGACGCTTCTCTGTCAGCGCGGTGCTCACCGCCCCGTTGATCCTGATGACCATGGCCCACGATCTCCCCGGGCACCTCGTGGAACACCTGGCTTCGCCGACCACGCTTCGCTTTGTCGAGCTGGCACTCGCCACGCCGGTCGTGCTCTGGGGCGGCTGGCCGTTCTTCGTCCGCGCCTGGCAGTCGCTCGTCTTCCGCAGCCTGAACATGTTCACGCTCATCGGCTTGGGCGTGTCCGTGGCGTCCGTCTACAGCTTGGTCGCCACCCTGCTCCCGGGTGTGTTCCCCGGTTCGTTCCGCAACATTGACGGCCTCGTCGCCGTCTACTTCGAAGCGGCGGCGGCCATTGTCACTCTGGTGCTCCTCGGCCAGGTCCTGGAACTGCGCGCTCGCAGTCGTACCGGTTCAGCGATTCGCGCGCTTCTTGGCCTCGCGCCGAAGCAGGCGCGCCTGGTGACGGCGGATGGTCGCGAACAGGACGTGCCGCTCGAGCAGATCCAGGTCGGCGACCTGCTGCGTGTCCGGCCGGGCGAGAAGGTGCCGGTGGACGGCATCGTCACCGAGGGAACGAGCGCGGTGGACGAGTCGATGGTGACCGGCGAGCCGATGCCCGTCGAGAAGCACCCGGGCGAGCGCGTCATCGGGGCCACGATGAACACGGCCGGCAGCTTCGTCATGCGCGCCGAGCGGGTCGGATCAGGGACCCTGCTGTCGCAGATCGTGCGCATGGTCGGAGAGGCGCAACGAAGCCGCGCACCCGTCCAGCGCCTGGCAGACACCGTGTCCGCCTACTTCGTGCCCAGCGTGATTGCGGCCGCGGTACTCGCATTCATTGCCTGGGCGCTGGTCGGTCCGGAGCCGCGGATGGCGTACGCCCTCGTCGCGGCGGTCTCCGTCCTGATCATCGCGTGCCCGTGTGCGCTCGGCCTCGCGACGCCCATGTCGATCATGGTGGCGACCGGAAAGGGCGCGAGCGTCGGGGTGCTGTTCCGAAACGCGGAAGCGATCGAAGTGCTCCGCCAGGTGAACACCCTGGTGGTGGACAAGACGGGCACGCTGACGGAGGGCAAACCGAAGCTGGTGGCGGTCGTCCCCCAGCCAGGCCAGGATGAAGCCGTCGTGCTGCGGCTGGCCGCCAGCCTCGAGCAAGGCAGCGAACACCCGCTGGCGAGCGCGATTGTGGCGGGGGCCGCATCGCGAGGCGTGGACCTGCTGAAACCTGCCGACTTCCAGGCTATCAGCGGCAAGGGCGTGACGGGCACCGTGGACGGCCACGCCGTGGCGCTCGGCAATCTCGCGCTGCTGCAGCAGCTCCACGTGGATCCCGGCCCGCTTGCGGCGCGCGCCGAGGAACTGCGGGCCGACGGACAGACCGTGATGTTCGTGGCTGTTGACGCGCAGCCGGCGGGCCTGCTGGCCGTCGCCGATCCCATCAAGTCCACGACCGTCGAGGCGATCCGGCAACTGCACGCCGAGGGTCTGAAGATCGTGATGCTCACGGGCGACAACCGCACGACCGCGCAGGCGGTGGCACGCCGGCTCGGCATCGACGATGTCGTGGCGGATGTGCTTCCCGATCAGAAAGCGGACGCGGTGAAGCGGCTCCAGGCCGACGGCCGGTTCGTGGCGATGGCGGGCGACGGCATCAACGACGCGCCGGCCCTCGCGCAGGCGCAGGTCGGGATCGCGATGGGGACCGGCACCGACGTGGCGATGGAGAGTGCCGGCGTGACGCTCGTGAAGGGCGACTTGACCGGCATCGTCCGGGCCCGACGTCTGAGCCGGGCGACGATGGCGAACATCAAGCAGAACCTGTTCTTCGCGTTCGTCTACAACGCGCTGGGC
>JADGOB010000285.1 GCA_017883185.1 Acidobacteriota bacterium | reverse complement strand
ACGGCACATAGGACCCAACGATCCGTCTCGCCCGACCTGCTGCGCCAACTGCCGTCGGCAGCGAGTCGGCAGGGCTGGCGAAGAGGCCGCACAGCGTGCTGTTTCGCCTGGCGCCCAGAACACCTGAACCTGTGCCGCGAGTGCCAGCGCGTCCCCGATCGCCTGGCCAGGTTTCGCCCTCGCCACCGGCGCCTTGTCGGTTCTTGTCTGAGTGCCGCCGGACTTCGTCGCTGAGCAACAATCCGGCTGAAGGTGATCGCGTCCTTGCGGCGACGCCGCGAAGGCGCTTCTGCACGCCGCTGGCGGCGTCAGTGTCGCGTCGGCCGTCCGAGAAAGGGAGCCTCTGTGGAACCCGGGGCGGTTCACGGCTTAGCAGAGTTCATCGGCGAAACGGTGTCCAGCACGTCCGGCAGAGCCCTCGGCATACGCGGCTTCACGACGACGCAACGCTCGCAGCTCACAAGGACGCAACTCTGGCGTAGTATCAAGTCTCGGCCCAGGTGCATAGTGGGCCAACTGGCATGGCAGAGATCAGACACTACAGATCCGGCAGTGACGAGCCTGTGCGCGTCGTGGGGCGCGCCGGCGCTGCGCCGCGAGCGCGGCGCGGCGCGGCGCTGCGTGCCATCCCACGTGTCGTCTGCCCGCTGCTCCTCGTCGCGGCAGTCGTCCTCGCCTTGCTCTTCGGGCGCCAGGTCTTCGGTGACCTCTTCGCGGTCGTCGGCGTCACTCGCCATGTCCGTCGACTGCCGCAGTGGTGGCCCTACGCCATCGCGGTCGCCGCCTGTGCCGCGTTCGCGGTTGGTGCGTACTCCCTGGCTTTTGGCCGTCGCCTCGTCTTCAAAGTCCTCTGCATCGGGGTCCTGATCGCGGCCTCCGCAGCGCCGGGCGTCGCCCTCGGCTGGACCAGCGGCTTCGTCGGCCAGATGGGCCGCGGCGGCACTCCCGAGCAGAAGACGACCGTCGCTGCGGCGCGCACGGCACTGCAGCGCCCCCTGCCCAACAAGCCGGTCAACATCCTCCTGCTCGGCATCGACCACGCGGGGCCGGGCGATCCGGGGCGCTCGGACTCGCAGATCCTCGTGCGCCTCGACCCGCAGGCCAAGACGATCTCCATGCTCTCACTGCCACGCGACCTGCGCTGGGACATCCCCGGCGTGGGCTACAACAAGTTGAACGCCGCCTACACCTACGGCGGCGTCAAGCTCGCGGTGAAGACCTTCGAGGACGTCACCGGCCTGCCCATCAACCACTTCATGCGCATCGACTTTGGCGGCTTCTGGCACCTCGTCGACATCCTCCACGGCGTCTACCTGCCCATCGACCACCGCTACTACAATCCGGAGGGGACGGGCTTTCAGCCGATCGATCTACAGCCCGGCTACCAGCTCGTCAAGGCCAAGCAGGCGCTCAACTTCGTGCGCTTCCGCCACGATCAGAAGGGCGACTTCACGCGCATGGTCCGCCAACAGATGTTCCTGCATGAGGTGCAGCGCCAGGCCGTGCGCTGGAGCGGCGACTGGACGAGAGTGGTGGCGATGGCCAAGGCGATCAGTGGGCTGACGACGACCGATCTCGACTCGCTCAAGGAGCTTCTGGCGATCGTGAACATGGCACTCACGCTCGACACCTCGCACATCTACCAGGCGCACGTCGAGGGCAGCACGCCGACGATCGGTGGCGTCTCCTACGTTGTCGCCTCGCCGAGCGCCATCGCCCAGGCCGTGCACGAGTTCGAGAACCCGGTACTCCCGCCCGTTCACCGCGCCGCCGCCTCTACCGCCGCGAGCCCCTCCGCGACCGCTTCCGCTACGCCGGCTGCGAGTCCCTCACCGCGTGCCGCGGCCGCCCAGCGTCAAGGTTACGACTGGAGTGCCTGGCGCGCCCTCGCGCGCCGCACTCCACTGACCCTCGAGGCGCCCACAGTCTGGCCGCCGGGTCTGGGCTATGACACAGCGAGCGTGCCCTTCCGCGCCTACTCGGTAGAGACTCCCGACCGGCGGCACGTGGCGGCAGCGATCGCCGTCGGCACGGTGACCGACGTCGTCTCGGGCGTGACTGAGTACTGGGGCGTGCAGGCCCTTCGCTGGAACAATCCGCCCGCCATCGCCCACCCGAGCGCAGTGCGCACCATCGCCGGACGCACGTACCTGCTCTTCTACCAAGGCAGGAGTTTGCACATGGTCGCCTGGAGGGAGCACGGCGCCACCTACTGGGTGATCAACACGCTCGATGACGAGCTCTCCAACCATCTCATGTTGGCCCTGGCAGAATCGTGCCAGCCGGTGAGCCGCTAGCAACTTCTTGCGGCGCACGCTGGTTGGACGGGCCAAAGGAGACGCGCGATGTTCCGCGTCAGCCTTCGCGCCGAGTCGACGCCCCAGGTAGGGGTTGAGACGAGCAGTGCATGCGCGACGGCGGCCTGAAGGCGAAGGCCGCGTAGGGCCGCACCTCGTTGTGGCGGTAGAGGTAGGCAGTGAGCTCCACGGCCAGGACCCCCGCCAGATCATCGATCGCGTCGGGTAGGGGCGTCGGCATCGCGTCGGCTGCCTTCAGAGAAGACCTGCAACGGGCGCGTTGTTCGCCGTCACACACGTCTTCATAACCTGTGCGCACCGCTGCCGCGCCGAGGCCGCTGCGCCACCCGGGCCCGCCTCCGTCTGGGTCGCGGCGCTGTAGTACTGGCGCGTCCGAAAACCATGAACTCAAGAGCGACCGATTTCCGGGGGGTCAGGTCAGTCGCCCTCCCGAAGTATCTCCGCACGGTGTTTGAACGCCCTGCGCCTGCGGCACCTGATAGTAAAGGACACAAGCGAGAGGGAGTCGTGAGCGATGGGCGCTAGTGGAAGCTGGAGAAGCCTCGTTGCCTGGCGGCCGTGGTCGGCCCCGCCAGAGTGCGAGCAGCAGGGGAGCGCGCCGCTCCCGCAGCGTGAGCTCCACCAGCGTCGCCTCAATCGCCTGCTCACCCGGGGAGTCCCCACCTGGAGCGAGCAGTCGCTATCCTGTGATCACTGCGGGCGGCGACTGCTCATAGGCGAACGGGCGCTCATTCTGCGTCGCGGCGATGAGTTTCTGCTGAGTTGTCCGCTCTGCGAAGAGCGACTCCTGGCAGAAGGGTGCTACCACGTCACGCCGGGTCCCGCTGAGGGGACTCCGGAGGACGGCGGGCATTCGCTCGCCGCTTGAGAGCACCGTGCTGTGACCTGACTTCCATGCGTTGGTCCGGTGCTGGCGACAGCGCCTCGGCGCTCTGCGAATCATCGCAGCACGGGGCCACATCTCTCGCTCGCATAGGTCTAGCCGTCCTCAGAGCCTCTCGCTGCATCGCGGGGGACAGGCCCGCAGCGACCTCACTCGTGCTCGATGGCCTCCTTCACGCGGCGCTCGACCTCCCGGTACTTCTCGTCGGCCAGGCCGGCGATGATCTCCGGGTGTTGGTCGCGAAGATGGTCGAAGAACTTGTGCTCGACCTTGCGCACCTTGCGGTCCTCTGCCACGAACTCGCAGCCCGCCGTGCCGAACGCCGCGCAGGAGATGCGCAGCATGACGTGCTTGTCGATCTCGTGGGGCTGGGCGCCCGGCTCGAGGCCGTGCATGTCTGACTTGATGCGGATCTCAAGCTCCTTGTGCTGGACGTCAGTGAGCCCGGCGACCATGGAGGGATGCTCCTCACGCAGGTGCTCGAGCATCTTGCCCTCGACCTTGCGGACCTTCTCGCCCTCGACGACGAAGTCGCAGTCCGCGATGCCGATGTCTTTGCAGGCGACGCGCAGCATGGCTTTCCCCTCCCCACGGCAGGCCCCCAGACGGGCGGCTCTGCCCGGCTTGTTCCCCGCGGCCGTGCGGCGAAACGCGCGACGACTGTTGGCGGGCGGGTGCGGGCGGCAAAGCGAGGTCGAGCAGGGGCGGGAGGGACCGGCGGCTAGAAGAGCCGCCTTGTTGGCTCGTTTCCCGTGATA
>JADGOB010000284.1 GCA_017883185.1 Acidobacteriota bacterium | reverse complement strand
CCGTCCTTTGTGCCGCACCGAAGCGACCAGCACCGTCATGTCCTGCACGCATCCGGCGAGCACGGCGCCGATCAGCAGCCACAGGAAGCCGGGCGCAAACCCGAACTGCGCGGCCAGCGTCGGCCCGACCAGGGGACCCGCACCCGCGATGGCGGCAAAGTGGTGCCCAAACAGGACCCACTTCGGCGAAGGCACGTAGTTGTTGCCGTCCTCATACGCGTGAGCCGGAGTGATGCGCCGGTCATCGAGCGCCAGAGCCTTGGCGGCGATGAACGCGCTGTAGTAGCGGTAGGCCAGTGCGTAGACGCATAGCGCACCGATTAACAGAGGGAGAGTGTTCATAAGTTCGTCCGTCGGAGCTTGTTCGGCGCAGCCCCGGTCATTATGTCAAAACAATCCCGGACGGCCAAAGCAGGAACTGACGCTGCCCACTTGGCGATCCGCCCGCCCAAGCATCCGCATTTCGCCTTGTCAGCCGGGTTCCATCCGGCTGCGCGAAGAAAGTCGTCGATGATGATTCGAGCATCGGCTTCACTAGCCTGGATTTCCACGGACGAGAATTTGCCTAAGCTGACGCGGCGTCGGTCGGGCCATTGTTTGTCGTGAGCCGGAGTCTGCGGCCGCCCCACCAGGGGACGGCGACCGGTTGCTCCATCAGTCCAGACGCCAGAATGATCGGCAGGTGTGCGCGTCGATGGAAGCTGACCTCCACCTCGTCCTCCGTCACCGTGATGGTCGCGGGCATCGCCACGAGGTCGCGAAAGATCTGGCGCGCTTGGGCATCGCCGTAGCCGCGCATGCGTCCCGCGAGCAGGCGGTAGAGGCCGCTGGCCACGACGAGCAGGGTCATGTCGAAGTCGACCTTCAAACCGACCGCGGACGACAAGGCGTCCATGTGGAAGAAGCGGACGGCGTCGGACAGCGCGTTCTCGATGAGCATGCGCTGGGCGTAGCGTGTGATGAGGGCCTTGGGTGAGGTCCGGTGCTCGTTGGTCAGCAGGATCGTGGGTTCGTCGTGTCCGAGGTCCTGCAGATACAGCTGGCGGAAGTGCCGCCCGGCGAGCGTGACGGCCTGTTCGTAGTAGCGTGGGGTGCGGTACTTGCGGGTCGGCACGTCCAATTCGACCGTGCGCCAGGCCGACCGGGGCAGCAGCACGATCTCCTTCAGCAGCGTGGGTGAGCGGCGGCGGAGCGTGATGAAGGGGATGTGCAGGTCGTCGATCCGCGCCAACCCGCGGTGGGTTGTGAGCTTCGAATCGAAGACCAGGTGCGGGGGCAGGGTCCCATGCGTCCGCTTCCAGAACTCGATGAAGCGAAACACCTCCTCGGGCTCGTCCCCCTTGCGGAGGTCGGCGTTCGCATAGCAGAACGCGTGCGTATTGGCATCCTGAGCGAGGAAGACCAGCAGGCTCGGCTGTCGCCGGCTGCGCATCGACACGAAGTGCTTCTGGACGGTCGGATGCTCACCGTAGTAGGGCACCGAGTGAAAGTCGAGGTTGAAGGACTGGCCCGGGAAGATCGACTCTCCCGCGACGTGGGCATGCCAGGCCGCCAGCAACCGCATCGTCTTGGCGTGATCGATCCGACAGGAGTACTCGGAGAGAAAGCTCTTCTTCGGGAAGACGTTCAATCCGGCAAACAGGCCAAACCCGTCGTCGGCCAGCAGGGCCATCACGTGGCTCTTCCGTTCGATCGACCAGAGCTTCAAGGCCAGCGACGCCCGCGCGGCATGGCCCGCAGGAATCATCTTCGAGCCCGGCAACCGGGCATCCTGGATCGCGCCGTCGAGGTTGAGCCGGACCAAATCCGGCACAAAGAGGAAGAGGCCACCGCAGGTGGTCGTAAAGCGACGCGGCGCCAGCGAGAAGGCCCGGACGTCGGCCACCGGTTCGACGGTGGGCCGCGGCCGCACCGGGCGCTCGTCGTCCAAGCGTCGGGGTAGCGCGGCAAACCCTTCGGCCTTCAAGACCTCGCGCACGGCCGTGGGGCTCAACGGACGCTGGTGCTCCTTGAGGTGCTCGCTGATCTCGTAGACGGAGTAGTTCCGCTTGCGCAGATCGACGATCAGGTCGCGCGCGGCCGACTTCTTGGGTTGCGACCGGGGACCCCGCTGAGGCGTGACGAAGAAGACGGGGTCGGCCTCGCGACGGAAGTGGTGGCACAGCACGGGAAACGCGGACACCGAGTACCCGAAGTCCCGCGCCACCTGCTGTGAGGGACGCCCGTCTACGAAATAGGCGCGCAGCGCCTCGTACTGGCGCTGCTTCGGCGTCTGCGGTTCGAGGAAGAAACGGCGAATGGTGTTTAGGTCTTTAGGTGTTCCGTCATGCACACATACACGGTATCACCTACTGTCTCTTGCGTCAAGCCAGGCGGCCGTACACCCCGGCGTGTGGCACTGTAGCGATTGCCAGATGCGGACTCCGCGTGATCGCCTGCTCAGGGGCACGACGACGGGTCGCCTCTGTATCGATGTGCGAATGCATCTATCAGACGACTATGATGGTAAGCTCTACGCAGACCTCGATGGCAGTCGTGACGGCTTCGGCGGCGGAATCAGCGGCTCACGCAGGCACACGGGCCCGACATGGCCGGTCCCGGTTAGGCAAATGGTGGTCCGTGGAAATCCAGGCTAGTGTGACTGAGCCATGGAGCTGATGGGGCGCATTACGTTCTCGGCCTCATCACTCCGGTAGATCGTTAGTTCCGGGCTATCGCGTTGCCGGGAACGGTGTCCCGGAAGGCCCCGTATGGTGGAGGCCATCGGTAGGGGGTGTGGCCTCGCGCCAGCCCCAGGCACACTTGAGGCGGCATCCAGCCTCTGACGCGGAGGCTGGGTAGCCACCTCGCGAGCGAACCCGTGTTCAGTTCATTGTTTGTCGTACACCGCGACGTTGTTCACGGTCTGCCCGGCACCGTTGACACCCGTTGTCGTCACGGTCCGCGTCTTCCCGTCGGCGGAAACTACTGAGGTCTGAGTGGTCGTGACTTTCCCACCCTTCTTGTAAACACTCTGTATCGTCGTCGCGTTGATGCGCGTTCGAGCCACCATGTCGGCATCCGGGTTATTGCCGGTGACCGGATAGTCCTTGCCGTCGTAGTTCGCGGTGACTTCCCAGTGCCTCGTGCTGCCATCGGCTTGCGGCTGATCGACGATGATCTTCGTGCCCGCGCCTGCGATCTCGATCTTCGTGGTGGCGCTCTCGGGCGCGGGGCCGGGGCTGTACGTCGATTTCGCGAGATTGAGCTTCCAGGTGCCGACCTGCGGATCGGCGGCCTGAGCGAGCACCGCGCCTGCGAGCACGGCTGCCAACACACCTGCGAACGCCGCCGAGAGACACGCGCGCGTCATTCCTGTCTGCATCGCTTCCTCCTCGAGTTGACGAGAGTGGACAGATGATCGTCGCGGCAACAACGATTGCCAGGACGATAGGCCGGAATTAGCCGGGTGCGCCTCGCAGGTTAACACAAGGTGCGCGGGACTGAACATAGCAAGGGCGGCGGGAGTACATCCCCGACGGGCTGGTTCTCAGTCACCCTGCTCGGTGATGAGGAACGGCGGCAGCTGCCATCGCCGCTCGGGACGGCCGATCTCGCGTTCTGGGGAACCATCCCGTGGTTCGACGACAGGCCAGAGAGCGCCGTGACGGCCAGCGCAAAGGCGTTTCGGGTCGTACTCGTCTTGGCCCCTATCCCGCACGCTGTTCCGCTTCAGCAGCGCTCAGCCGGAACGGGGTCTTTGACGAGGACGACAGAGGAATGACCGCGCCCACCGCGTCACGACGCGCGACCAGGCCGCGTAGGCAACCATCGGCGGGTGACACGGGGCACGGAGAAACACAGGGGCAGTTTGCGGCCGGCCCGCTTCGGAGGCCTGAGAGCCTACGAAGCCTTGGCATAGGTCGGATCCACTTCGATGGTCACGAGCAACGTCGGGTTCTCGCGCAGCCCGAAGGCCGCAGGATCCT
>JADGOB010000038.1 GCA_017883185.1 Acidobacteriota bacterium | reverse complement strand
TGGTTTCTCGTGCTGACCGTCATGCTCGCGGGCTACGCGGTACTCGACGGGTTCGACCTTGGCGTGGGCATCCTGCACTTGGTGCTCGGAGGCGACACGAAGGATCGCGAGACGGCGATCAACGCCATCGGGCCCGTGTGGAACGGCAACGAGGTCTGGCTGCTCGCGGCGGGCGGTTCGATGGTGGCGGCGTTCCCGCACCTGTACGCGGCGGCGTTCAGCGGGTTCTACCTGGCGCTCATGATCGTGCTGTGGCTGCTGATCCTCCGCGGCATCGCCATCGAGCTTCGTCACCAGGTGGACAACCCGCTCTGGCGCGACGGGTGGGACGTCACATTCTGCTTCGCGAGCGCCCTGCTCGCCGTGCTATTCGGCGCCGCCGTCGGCAACGTGCTGCGCGGCGTCCCCTTCGACACCGAGGGGAACTTCCAGGGGTCGTTCGCGCTGATCCTCAACCCGTTCGCGCTCCTCTGCGGCGTCCTCAGCCTAGTCGCCCTGGCGCTTCACGGCGCGGCTTACCTGGCGATGAAGACCGAGGGTCTGCTGCAGCGCCGCGCACGGCGCGCCATCCTCCCGCTCTGGGTCGGCATGATCGCGCTGCTGGCTGCCGTGACGGCCGCCAGCTTTGCCGTTCAGCCCGGCTTCACCGCGAACTTCGACCGCTGGCCGCTGCTCGCGCTGATCCCCGTCCTCGGCCTGGCCGCCGCGGCCGCCATCCCGCTCTTTTGTCGGCGCGGCCGCGACACGGCCGCGTTTCTCGCCAGCGGCGCCCTCATCGTCTCGGTGCTGGGCTCTGCTGCCGCCGGGCTCTACCCCCGCCTCCTCCTCGGCCTCCCCGGCTCCGCCATCCCCGCGCTCGACATCTACAACTCCGCCTCCTCCACCCGCAGCATGACCATCGCCCTCGGCGTCTACCTCTTCGGCATGGCCATCGTCATCGTCTACCTCGTGAATGTATATCGGGTGTGGAGGGGAAAGGTCAGCGGGGGGTATCACCTCTAGTCGGAACTGACGATGAAGAGTCGGGGCTGACGACGAGGGGTCGGGGCTGACGATGAGGAGTCGGAGCTGACGATGAGGGGTCGGAACTAACGTAGAGGAGTCGGGGCTGACGATGAGGGGTCGGAACTGACGCAGAAGGGTCGGGGCTGCCTGCCACGCCGAAGTCGCGGAGCGACGAAGGCGGGACGATGAGGGGTCGGAATACGAAGACTCGCCGACAGCGGCGGGCGGGGGTGGGATGGCTCGCGCCCTTCGGCCCTTTGGCGAACTCAGGGTCGCCCCAAGCGGTGTCATAGGGGCGACAAGCTCAGCGCGCCGTGAGCGAAGTCGAACGGCGACCGCGGCGACTGTCGGCGAAAGAATCAGCGTCAGGGGACAGAACCCCACGGCGGCTAAGTACCTGTCGGAGTAATTATGGCAACGTATTCTGATTGCGTCGAGCGGGCCGTGTGGCGTATTCTTCCTCAACGCACAGAGGAGGCCTATGCCGCGGCACAGCCCATATGCCATCGCGCTGTCACGGGACGAACGCCGGACCCTCGAGAGCCGCGCCCGTCAGTATACGTTGCCATACTTTCAAGTGCTGCGCGCGCGCATCGTCTTGTCCGCGGCCGAGGGCCACAGCAATGACCAGATTGCGGCCGCCCTCTCCGTCGGACGCGACGTCGTCAGCCTGTGGCGCAAGCGCTTCTTCTATGAACGCCTGGTCGGCTTGGACGAGCGTCCCCGCTCGGGCCGTCCCCGAGCTTTTCCCCCCAGAGGTCGTCGTCCAGGTCAAAGCCCTGGCGTGTGAATTGCCCGCGACCCTGGGGGTGCCGCTCTCTCGCCTGAGCACCGCGGATGTCGCCCGCGAGGTCCGACGGGCCGGCATCGTCGCAACGATCAGCGACAAGACCGTGTGGCGGTGGTTACACGACGATGCCATCCGGCTGTGGCAACACCGCACCTGGATCTTCCCGCGCGACCCCGCGTTCGCCGTCAAGGCCGGGCGGCGCATGCTCGACCTCTACGCGCGTCAGTGGCAGGGGCGACGGCTCGACGCCGACGAGTTCGTCCTCAGTACCGACGAGAAGACGAGCATTCAAGCCCGCGTACGCCTCCACCCCTCCACGCCGCCGGGGCCCGGACGACCGATGTGGGTCGAACATGAGTACCGCCGCGGCGGCGCCTGGGCGTACCTGGCGGCGCTCGACGTGCATCGCGCCAACGTCTTCGGGCGCTGTGAGCCGACGACCGGCATCGCGCCGTTCGACCGACTGGTCGCGCAGGTCATGGGCCAGTCGCCCTCTCGCGAGGCGCGCCGGGTCTTCTGGATCATGGACAACGGCTCCTCGCATCGCGGCGAGGCCTCCGTCCAGCGCCTCCAATCGGCCTTCCCCACGCTCGTCCCGGTGCATGGGCCGGTCCACGCCAGTTGGCTGAACCAGATCGAAATCTACTTCTCCATTCTCCAGCGCAAGGCCTTGACGCCCAACGACTTCAGCTCACTGGCCGACGTCGAGGACCGGCTCTTGGGCTTCGAGCGGTACTACGAATCCATCGCCGCGCCGTTTGACTGGCGATTCACCAAGGACGACCTCGACGCGTTGATGGGCAAGCTTGAGACCGCGGCCGACGCCCTGCGGCCCGCTGCTTGACGGAATACGTTGCCGAACTTATGAACCGCAGTACTTAGTGGTCCGCCGCCTGGCTACGGCGACGCATCGAGGACGCCGATGCGCCCGGCTGGCCAGGCGCGATGACCGAGAATACCGGGAGTATTCGAGGGAAGAGCCACGCAGCCAGGCGGGATGCAGCGGCGGCCGAATGCAGCCGTAGTTGTGAGATGGGCCCCTAAGGGCATAAGCGGGTGTCAAGCCTCCTTAGAAATGTCCTTTTCCTCAGGTTGATGATGATGGGCTTGTGGGAATGCCATTTCCACAGCCCGCTGTTCGGTTAGAGGGATGCGACATGGCGGCATACGGCGAATGGAATCGCAAGGGGGCGACCCTCAGCGACGTAACGGCCCAGAAAGAGTATCGAGTCACCCGGGACTTCATTGTGAAAGGCATCCGAGACGGCAAGCTCGAATACCGAGAAGGAGCGGTATGGGGGAATCCATATCTCAGGGTGTTGAGGAGCCAACTCGAGCTGTACATCGCTGAGGAGCTTGGCGCGGAACGTCTGTCGAGCAACAAGAACCAAACCGAGTTGCGCAGGATCAAGAAGGAAATGGTAGATCTGAACAAGAGATTGGTTGAACTCCGCGCTCGAAGAACGGAGATTGAGAAGGCCATGCAAGGATAGACGACCGAACAGCGGCTGCGGCGGACGGGGGCGGGATGGCTCGCGCCCTTCGGCAAGCTCAGGGCGCCGTGAGCAAAGTCGAACGGCGTACCCGGCGACTGTCGGCCAGCGAGGAGCGTCAGGGGACAAAACCCCTCGCAGGCTAAGTGGTCCGCCGCCTAACAGTCGCTCCTCGACACTGCTCGGGACGACCTTGAGCTCGCCGAAGGGTCGAAGGGCGCGGTGCGAGACATTCCGCCGCCGACCGCCGACAGCGGCACGGTACTAGCCGGCGGCGAAGCGGCGGACGCGGCCCCCAGGCCCCACCACCGCCGGCACACGAGGGACCGGCGTGGACCGGGCGGATGCGGCGGGCGACTTGCGAGGTCCGCCGTTCGACTCGCGTGTCGCTCCGCTCGCTCACGGCAGGCCGAACGCCCTGAGCAAAGTCGAAGGGCGAGCGGAGCCAGGCGCAGCAGACCGGGCCGCGTCGGCCGCCTCACCGGCCGGCGGATGTGGCCATCAGCGCGTCCAGGGCGGGGCCACCCGCGCGTTCTACTTCAGCGCCCTGCCTGCGCAGCCGAGCATCCTGAATGCGCCGATCCGCGTCGAATAGCTGGCCGCGTCCTTCTTCATGTAGTCGCCCACGTACCAGACGGTGCAGTCGTCGCTCGGATCGATCGCCGTCTGCGTGTAGTCCTCCCAGCGCTTGGCGTGCTGCACGCCCTCGCCTTCGGCCAGCACCGTCTCGCGCAGCGTGAGGCGGCCGCGCGGGTCATCGGCCAGGCGGCCGGCGAGACGCTGCCCCACCATGTTTGGCGCACCGCCGAACGAGTAGCCGATCGCGATGTTGCCCAGCCGATCGATCGCCGGGCTCGCCATCCAGCGGAAGAACCCGTCGGGCGCATACGTGCCCTGCTGATACAGGCCGACCGCGCGGTTCGCACCGACCCGGAACTCGTACCACCTCACCCCGCCGCCGCCCGCGGCGGTGTTCACCGAGTGCACGGCGACGATCGACTCGCGGCTGCCGATCCGCCGGTAGACCAGGCGGGACATGATCTTGTCGCCCTGCGCGTCGAGGCGCCACTCGGTGCCGGGCTGCGACACGCAGTTGGTCAACTGGCCGTCGCACAGGTAGCGATATGGCGCGACGGCGATCGACTCCGGGCCGGTCACCTTCGTCTTCGCCGGATCCTTCCAGTCAACGTGAAACTGCCACACGCTGATCGCACTCGCCTCGAAGACGTTCTTCAGCTGCACGCCGCCCGCCGCCATCATGATGTTCGGCGCGCCCGCCGGTGGCAGCGACGTGCCATCGACATCGGCGTTGTTCAGGAAACCCGCCTCGTTGATCACGACGCACTGCTCGGTCGCCGGCTCGCCCGAGAGCATCCGCGCCCGGTCCACGACACAGGCGTGCTTCTGCGTGGCGATCGACTCCGAGATCGGATCGTCGCCCGTGCTCGTCGACACGTAGTAACCGTCGGGCCAGATGGCGGGTCGAGGGTAGTCGGGGAACAGCGGACGCAGGAACTCGTAGCGATAGTACGGTCCGAACGGATCGGGGCCGACGCTGATCGCGTAGCACATCGCGTACGGCCCTTTCGGCGACTCGTCTCCACGCCCGCCACGCGGTGGCTGCGGTGGTTGCGCCGGCTGCCCGGGCGGTGCGGGCTGCCCGCCTCCTTCGCGCGGCGCCACGGTTGCCGCCTGCGCGCGCGGCGGCTGGAAGAGCGCCACGGCGAGTCCTGGCTGGTCCGGACGCCCGGGCGGGCTCAGATAGGCCGCTGCGCCGCCCTGCCACTCGGCCGGCTGGTCGGGCCGCGCGGCCGCCCTCCGGAAGATGGGCATCACGATGAGCCAGCGGTTGGCGAGCTGATCGTAGCGGACGATGGCATCGCCGTTATTGGTGGATTCACACGTGCCGCCAAATCCGCGGAACACGTTGTTCGTCGCGACCGCGCCGTAGAGCACCTTCCCGGTCGTATCGAAGCGCTTCCCCTTCTTCGTGAAGATCGCCATCCGCGAGTTCACGATCTGCACGATGTGGTCAGGGCCCACGGCGAGGGTGTTGTCCGACGGGTTCCGAACGGCGGCGCCACCCTGCGGCCCGTCGAACCCGACGCCAAGGCCGGCCAGGCTGGCCACGAGCACTGCGGGAGATCGTTCGCCGGGCGACGTCTGCTCCACCGCCGTGGAGCCGGCTGGCGCGGTGATCGTGGGCGCCACGATTGGCGTGCGCGGCGCCTGGCCCTGCGCGTCAACGGGCGACCGCGTTGCCGCGTCAACAATCGACCAAGTTGCCAGCCCGTTCATGAGGAGAACAACCAGGACAACACCGACGAGGCTGGCGGCCGCGCGCGCGACACATCTCATGGGCGCGGATTGTATCCGACAACGACCGACGCCGCGTCCTGAACTTCCTGCGCCGCATGTTCGCCCAATCCTAAGACATCTTCCAGAGCTGAGATCGTAACGGTTGGAGCATGTTTCTGTGGGTCCCCTGGAATCTGTCTTTTGGGGCGGAGCTTCGCTGGCAGTCCGTGGTGCAAGTCGCGGCGCACCGCCGAGGGCGACGATGCGCCCGGCCGGTAAGGCGCGACCATGCCAAAGCCCGTCTTCGGGCGGCGGCAGGCACCGCCGGGCGAAATGCAGCGTCGGCCGAATACCGGCGGGACTTGCACCACGGGTTGCAGTGCCGATGTACGATATCAACGGGCTCACTAAACGGTACGGCAACGTTGTCGCGGCCGACGGGGTGTCGTTCCGGGCTGACGAGGGCGAAGCGATCGGACTGCTGGGACCAAACGGTGCCGGCAAGACCACCACCGTATCGATGATCGCCGGCCTGCTCAGGCCGGACGCCGGCGAGGTGCTGATTGCCGGCCGGCCGCTTTGCGGCGACACCGACCCGATCAAACGCGAGATTGGCCTGGTCACGCAGGACATCGCGCTCGTCGCGGACCTCTCCGCCCTCGACAACCTGCTGTTCTTTGCGGCGCTCTACGACCTCGATCGTCCTACTGCCAGGCGCGCGGCCGCCGACGCGCTCGACCTGGTCGGCCTCGCCGACCGCGCGCGACACAAGGTCAGGACGTTCAGCGGCGGCATGAAGCGCCGGCTGAACCTGGCCGCGGCGCTGCTCCACGACCCGCGCATCCTGCTGCTCGACGAGCCGATCGTCGGCGTCGATCCGCAGAGCCGCAACGCGATTTTCGACAACCTCGAGACGCTGAAACGACGCGGCAAGACGCTCCTCTACACGACGCACTACATGGAGGAAGCCGAGCGCCTGTGCGACCGCGTCGTCATCATCGACCACGGCAAGGTGATCGCCGACGACACGCTCCAGGGCCTCTACCGCCTGCTCCCCGCCAGCAACCTTCTCTCTATCGAACTCGAGGATCGCGAAGGCCGCGTGGACCTCGAGCAGCTGCGGGCGCTGCCGCCGGTCAAGACCGTCGAGTTCGCGAATGGCGCACTTCGGATCGGCGTCTCGGACCTCGCGGCCGCCACGCCCTTCGTGCTGCAGTGGCTCGTGGACCACGGCCACCGCTATCGCCACGCCGTCACCGAGCGCGCCGACCTCGAAACCGTGTTCCTTTCTCTCACCGGAAGGACGTTGCGAGATCGATGACCAGGGCGTTCATTGCGCTTGTCAGCAAGGACCTCAAGCTGTTCTTCACCGACCGGCGCGCGGTCGTGTTGTCGTTGGTCGCGCCGATCGCCATCGGCTCGTTCTTCGGCTACATCTTCAACGGCGACGGCGACCGCACGGAGATCGGCCGCGTCCAGGTGCTCGTCGTGGACGAGGACAGGAGCCCGATCTCCCAGGACCTGGTGGCGCAACTGAAGGCGGATGCCGCCCTCGAGGTCACGCTTGCCACGCCGGTCGAGGCGCGCGAGGCGGTGCGCCGCGCACAGGCCGCGGTCGCGGTGGAACTGCCGCCCCGGTTCGGCGCCGACGCTGCTGGAGCGTTTTTTGGCGGCCGCGCGCGGAAGAAGGCCGAGGTGCGCCTGCTCTACGACCCGTCGCGCGCCACCGAGGCGAGCATGGTGCAGGGCATCCTGGTCGGCCACGTGATGCAGTCGGTCAGCAAGGAGATGTTCACCGGCCCGACCGGCCGAGCGGCCATCGGTGACGCCCTGACCCAGCTCGAGCGCGATACCACGATGCGTCCCGACGAGCGCGGCGCGCTCCAGGATCTGCTGCGCGGCGCTGGCCGGTGGAACGACACGTCGAGGGCCGCCGGCTCGGGCGGCGCCGGCGGCGGGCTGACGATTCCGTTCGACGTGAAGAAGGAGGCGATGACCTCCCGCAGGGGCGTCCCCTACAACGGCTACGCCCACTCGTTCGCAGGAATGGGCGTGCAGTTCGTCCTGTTCATGGCCATCGAGATGGGCCTCGGCCTGCTGCTGCAGCAGCGGGACGGGCTGTGGCGGCGTCTCCGCGCCGCACCGCTGTCGCGCGGCGTGCTGCTCGGCGCCAGATCCGTCAGCACAGCGCTGCAGTCGCTGTTCATCCTGTTCTTCATGTTCCTCTTCGCGCGGGTCGTCTTCGGCGTGCGCGTGGACGGCAGCCTCGCCGGCTTCATCGGCATCGCCGTGGCCTTCTCGTTGATGACGGCGTCGTTCGGCCTGCTCATCGCCGGCCTCGGCCGGACGCCGGAGGGCACGCGCGCACTCTCGATCGTCGCCACCCTCGTGCTGGTGATGCTCGGGGGAGCGTGGGTCCCGACGTTCGTCTTCCCGCAGTGGCTGCAGAAGCTCACCGTGGTGGTGCCGACGCGCTGGGCGGTCGACGGCCTCGACGCCACAACCTGGCGGGGGCTTGGCTTCTCCTCGGTTGCTTGGCCGATCGTCTTTCTGCTCGGCACCGCGATGATTTGCGGCAGCCTCGCCGTCGCCCGCTTCCGCTGGGACGCGGACTAGCCATCTTCTTCCAGGGCTCAACTCGTGCCGGGTGAAGCGG
Organism: Acidobacteriota bacterium; assembly: GCA_017883185.1. GTDB lineage: Bacteria > Acidobacteriota > Vicinamibacteria > Vicinamibacterales > Fen-181 > FEN-299. The sequence goes on along the minus strand of JADGOB010000038.1, from coordinate 23,631 downwards.
AACTTCGCCGGCAAGCGTTGTTCATGCCGGGTTCGCGAGCCATCCCACCCCCGCCCGCCGCCTCACGGCCGGCGATCGGGGTGACCCGACTGACCGCGTCAGCACCGACTCCTCATCGTCAGTTCCCGACTCGCCCTGCGCGGCCGGTGGCGGGCGCCTCGCGCCCCGCCCTTCGACGTGGCTCAGGGCGTGGTGAGCCCAGTCGAACCACGGACTCCGGTCGGCTGCGCGGCAAAACCTCCTCTCCGGCTCTCGTCGGCCGCTCGCCGCGCCCTTCGACTTCGCTCAGGGCGTGGTGAGCCCGCCGAACCACGGGGGTCGCGCGGTCTGATCCCCGTGCGAGCATCGCGCTCAACCCTGCTGAGGCCCACCGTCGCCGTGGGGTTCTGTCCCCTGACGCTCCTCCCTTCGCCGACAGTCGCCGCGGCCGCGAGCCCTCCCCCCCCGGTCGCCGCTCCCGGCGAGTCGTCAGTCCCCGACTCTTCATCGTCAGTCCCCGACTCTTCATCGTCAGTCCCCGACTCTTCATCGTCAGTCCCCGACTCCTCATCGTCAGTCCCCGACTCCTCATCGTCAGCACCGACTCTTCATCGTCCAGCACCGACTAATTCCAATATAGGACCAGTTGTGTCCGTATTCCCACTCATCTGGCCTATTGCCCGCTCACCCCGGCAAGCCGCCCGCCCACTGGAATCTTCGATTCGGCTCCAATTTCTGGAGGTATCATTCCCGGAACTCTAAAGACCCGCATCAGGGCGCAGATCGCTGCCTGCCCGCCGGGTGCCGCGGCCAACAGGGCGCGGCCGTAGAAGAGCCGGACGTTCGGTCCGCCGGGGGTTGTCGAGGCAGCACACGAGGGAGATTGGCATGCACGCTCCGATCAAGTACGTCGAAAAGGGACTCTCGCTGGCCGCCAACGGCCTGTGGAGCGTCGCCCAGCTGGCGTACCGCATCAAGCAGAACGCGTCGTTCACGCCGAAGTGGTCCGAGCAGCCGCTTCTGAAGTCGTACGAGAAGACCAAGCCGGCGCTCGGCTGGCCGCGCGAGACCGATTCGCTCTGCCCCATCTGCACCCGCGAGGCGCGCAAGGCCATCACCGACGGCACGCAGGACGTGTCGATCCTCCTTACGAAAAAGGTCGGCGAGATCAAGGCGACCATCCTCGAGCGCGACGGGAAGATCCTCATGGTGAAGGACTGCCCGCAACACGGCCACTTCGAGGACGTGTTATCGACCGACCCGGCGTTCTACCGGCACCTGGAGGAGTCGTTCCCAGGGCGCGACATCCGGGCGCACAACGACGCGACGCTGCACAACCACGGCAGCAGCACCGTACTGCACGGCCGTGGAGCGGTGCTGACGGTCGATCTCACCAACCGCTGCAACATGATGTGCGACCCCTGCTTCACGGACGCCAACCAGGTGGGGTTCGTTCACGAGTTGCCCTGGGAAGACATCAAGACGATCCTCGACAACGCGATCACGCTGAAGCCGAAGCGACAGATGTCGGTCCAGTTCTCGGGCGGCGAGCCGACGCTCTCCCCGTACTTCCTGGATGCGGTCCGCTACTGCAAGCAGGTCGGTTACAACAGCGTCCAGGCCGCGACCAACGGGATCGAATTCGCGAAGAGCCCCGAGTTCTGCCGCGAGGCGGCGGCGGCCGGCCTCCGCTACGTCTACCTGCAGTTCGACGGCATCGGCAACGCGCCGAACTCGCACCGCCACGTCGGCAACCTCTTCGACGTCAAGCTGCGGGCGATCGAGAACCTCCACGCCGCGGGCGTGGACATCGTCCTCGTCATCACGCTGATCAACGGCGTGAACAACGAGCAGGTGGGTCGGATCATCGAGTTCGCCCTCGACAACCCGAAGAAGATCTCGTTCCTCTCCTTCCAGCCGGTGTCCTTCACCGGACGCGACGAAGAGGTCTCGGATGAGCGGCGTGCGGCGCAGCGTTACACGCTCGCGAACCTCGCGCACGACGTCAAGAACCAGACCGGCATCGGCGAGCCGCTTCGCGACTGGTTCCCGATCTCGCTGATGGGCACCTTCTCGGACTGGGCGGACCTGATTCACGGGCCAGCCGGCGAGTGGGGCGCGCTCTCCTGCAGCTGCCATCCCAACTGCGGCACGGGCATGGCGGTCATGGTGGACAAGGAAACGCGCGAGGCGGTGCCGATCACCGCGTTCCTCAACGCCGAGCAGCTGCCGAAGGACATCGCGCTCATCAACGACGCGGCGCGGGGGCGGTTCCTGTCGGTGGTCGGCATGGCGATCTCACTGATGCGCAACTACGATCCGTTTGCGGCGCCGGCGCACTTCAAGCTGTCGGACCTGCTGAAGAAGTTCGATAAGACGTTCAACGCCACGGGCAAGAACTACGGCCAGGTGACGGGCGACACGCGCCTGCAGGACGTCGAGAAGCGCCGGGCCGACCGCTGGAACTTCCTGTTCATCGCGGGCATGTGGTTCCAGGATCTGTTCACGTACGACTTCCGCCGCACCGAGATGTGCATCATTCCCTACGGCACGCAGGAAGGGGAAATCTCCTTCTGCGCCTACAACACGGGGATCGGGTGGCGCCAGATCATCGAGAAGATGCACATGACGGCAACGCTCACCAAGTGGTACGACGAGCGCGGCCGGCACCAGATCTACGCCGGAAACAAGAACGTGCCGCTCGAGAGCGTGCAGCACTCGCTCATCCTCAACCCGGATGCGGTGGCCGCCGCCGCGCAGACGGACCTCGACGAGGCGGGAATCGCCAAGACCGCCCGCGACGAGAAACTGGCCGCCCGCGCGAAGGCCAAGAGCGAGCCGAAGGATGCCGCCTACGACGCGAAGATGGAACAGCTCTATCGGCAGCACATCCTGATGGAGCAGCCGTCGACGCCCCTCATCCAGATCAAGGGGTTGAAGACGTCGAAGACGGAAGATACCGAGAAGCAGACGCCGGTCAGCGCGTAGCCCGCGCCGACGCCGGCGCCCGACCCGCCCCGAGGCCTGGGACACCCTCCCAGGCCTCGTTCGTTGTACGAAGAATTCAGCGCCGGGTGTCAGGGGCCGCGCCACAGCCGCCGGCCCAGAGAGAGGCGGACGTGACCGGGCTGATGCGGCGGGCAACTTGCGAGGTCCGCCGTTCGACTCGCGTGTCACTCCGCTCGCTCACGGCAGGCCGAACGCCCTGAGCGAAGTCGCCCCTCGACCCTGCTCGGGGCGACCCTGAGCTCGCCGAAGGGTCGAAGGGCGAGCGGAGCCCGGCGCAGCAGACCGGACCGCCGCCGCACCGGCCGGCGATCGGGGTGATCCGACTGACCTGATCTCGCCGGACCTCAAAACCGTCCTCCGCCGTCTCAAACTGTCGCGGATGCTCGACACCCTGCCCAAGCGGCTCAGCCTGGCGCGCCAGCAGCCGCTGGCCTATCAGGATTTCCTCCTGATCGTCCTCGGTGATGAAGCCTCTCGCCGCGACGCGCTTACCATCACCACGCCCGTCCTGCGCGCCCACCTGGCCCCGTCGATGCACCTCGACGCCTGGGATCCCAAAGCCAACGTCACCTTTGACCGCGCCCTCTTCAACGACCTCGCCTCCCTCCACTTGCCCGGCTCGACAACAGCTACGAAGCCGAGCTCCGCAAATTCCTCGCCGTCGATCTCCTCATCCTCGATGACTTTGCCCTCGACGGCATGGATGCCGCCGAGAGCCGCGATACCTACGACCTGCTCACCGAACGGCACCGGGCCGGGTCGATCATCGTGACGTCGAACCGCGGACCCGATGAATCGCTCGCCACCTTCGCCGATCCGGTCCGCGCCCAGAGCGCCATTGATCGCTTCACCAGCAATGCCTACGACCTTCCGATCGACGGCGAGTCATACCGCAGCCGGCAGAAACCGGGCCGGCGCCCCGGAGGCCGCGCGTGAACCGCCGGCGTCCACAGGCTGTGGAAATGGCGGCGGCGTGGACGCGCCAGACGCGCGCGCCCACCCCGCCTTGGAGCGCCCGGCGCGAGATTCCCACAGTCCCACAAGCCCATCATCATCAACCTGAGGAAAGGGACATTTCTATCGAGGCCCGACACGAACCGATCGCACCACTGGACACGACGCCACCGACTGAGGCACGCTAATCGCGCTCACGCGCCCCGGGGAAAGTCAGGAGGGAATGCTTCTGAGAAGCCGGGGGCCCTACCTCGTGAGAACCGACACAGTTCCCGACCCTTCTGCGTCAGCACCGGCCCCTCATCGTCAGTTCCGACCCTTCTGCGTCAGAACCGACTTCCCCTGTTGTACACTGTTGCGATGCAGGATCTCATTCGACAGCTGCTGTCCCAATTGGGCGAGGATCCGACGCGCGAGGGGCTGGTGGACACGCCCAGGCGCATGGAAGTGTCCCTCAAGTTCCTGACGAGCGGCTACCAGGCCGACGTGGACAAGGTGTTGAACAACGCCCTGTTCACCGTTGACTACAGCGAGATGGTGATCGTCAAGGACATCGACTTCTTCAGCATGTGCGAGCACCACCTCCTGCCGTTCTTCGGGAAGTGCCACGTCGCCTACATTCCCAGCACCCGGGTGATCGGCCTCAGCAAGATCCCGCGCCTCGTGGATGTCTTCAGCCGCCGGCTGCAGGTGCAGGAGCGCCTCACCAACCAGATTGCGCGGACGATCCAGGAGAAAATCGAGCCGCTCGGCGTCGCGGTCGTCATGGAGGCCACCCACCTCTGCATGGCGATGCGCGGCGTGGAGAAGCAGCGCTCCTCCGCCGTCACGAGCGCGATGTTGGGCGCCTTCAGGAACAGCTCGCGTACCCGGATGGAGTTCCTTGAGCTGATCAACCAGCGCGGGGCGATGACCGGCGCTGTAACCAATTTTCACCCGGTCGAGGAGTGACAGGCATGAAGCGCGGGCTGATGGTCCTGTTGGTGGCGCTGCTCGCGGCAGGCACGGCCGTCGCGCAAACGCGTCCGCCGAAAAGGCCGGCGGCCAAGCCGGCGACCAAGACCGCCAAGCCGGCCCCCAGACCAGCGCCGCCGCATCGCGTGGCAGGCCCCGCCAACGTGGCCTGCCCGCAGGTGCTCGGAACGGGCGTGGGCAGCAAGCTGCAGTTCTGCGACGTGGTCACCGGCCGCAACCCGGCCGAGGGCGTCATCATCCGCCTTCCGCCGCACAAGGGGCCGCTCACTCTGACGTTGGACCTCCACAACCGCCACACCTACTCGGAGGAGATGGTGAAGGCGGGCAAGGCCTACGCGAACTACACGGCGACCATCGGCGCCCTCACCCCCGACGGGAGGCTGCTCGCGCGTGGCATCGTGCGCAGCGAGTTCAGGGCCGGGAGGGATCTTCTCGACCGGATTGGAGGCGGCGCCGGCCCAAGGGGCGTGAAGGCCATCGCGCCGGTCGGCACCGAGCGCATTTCGATCGACGTGCCCGAGGAGGTGAACGAGGTGAGCCTGCTCGGCGAGAAACTGACGGTACTCACGCTGAACGGGACCGAGACCTTCACCGCCGCCCAGCGGCCAATCGCGGCAGTCAGCAACATCAACATCGACTACGAGCCCGCGCCGAAACCGCCGGCCAAACCGGCCGCGAAGACCGCGGCAAAAAAGAAGAAATGAACGGCCAGCACCGACCCTTCATCGTCAGTTCCCGACTCTTCATCGTCAGTTCCGACTCTTCTGCGTCAGTTCCGACTACCTGTTGAGGTACCACGCGCGCGCCGTGCTGTCCGTACGGAAGAACGCCAGCAGCATGTCAGCCACCTTGCGCTGGCCGGTCGCGCTCGGGTGGGTGCCATCCGTGCTGCTCAGGTCGCTGCAGCCCCAGGTCAGGCCGTCGCTGCGCGGGATGAGCCCGTCGCCCAGAGGTACGGCCCCCACGCAATCCACGCCACGCGTCCCGCCGAGTTGTCGGTCGCATACGCGAGCCCGCCCGCGCCGCGCAGTTGGTCTTCGATGAGCCACTTCACCGCGAACCCGCCCTCGTACGCATACGGCTCCGGGTTCAGCGAGCCGACGGCGTAGCCGCCGTAGATGCGGCTGGACAGGTAGACGAGCCGCAGGTTCGGAAACCGCACCGCGGCCACCGACAGGATCGCCGCCAGTTCGTCCTCCAGCGTCCTCGCGTGCGTCGGCCACCCGCTGGTCGGGCTCGCGTCCGCCAGCTTGATCCACGCCACGCTCACCTGCGCGGCGGTCACGCCCGCGCTGGTGAGCCGGTCTCCCAGCGTCGTCCAGCAGGAGCACCCGGCCGACGACCATGCCTGCGCAGTCTGCCCCCCTGTGCCCCGTCCACGATCGTCAGGTGCCGGTCGCGCGTCGGGTCGGCGTCCGCCAGTGTCTTGAAGACCGAGAACTTTTGCGTCGTATTCGACATCCCGGTCGACACCAGCACGTATTGGCCGTTCGGGTCTGGCTGCCCATCCCGGTCCAGCGGGACGATCGCCCTTGCTCGGGCCAGTCCGGCCGATTCGTGCGAGGCCGGCCTCGTATTGCTCCCGTTCGGATACAGGCCGCCCGCCTGGCCATTGTAGGTGCGCGTGCCCAGGTCAGAAATCGGGGTGAAGCCAACCGACGTACGGGCGCAGCCGACCGACGTGCTGGTCGTCACGGCTGAGCTTGGCGATGCCGGCGACGAGGGCTGCTCCGGACTACTGCAACTTGCCGCAGCAAACACCAGCAGCCAGGCACACGGCGACCATCGACGCACGAACCTCATGCTGGCCAGTTAGACCACCCGGACCGGGTCGAAGTTGAAGCATGACGCAATCCGGGCCACGTCAAACTCATCGGATGTGGCACATTCCTCCACTCCCCAGCCGCCCGCTCAGCGCAACGCGACGATTTCCGGTCCGCCCAGGTCAGAAATCGACACCCTGCGCCGAACAGCGCCCGACGGTCCGGACTTCACAATAATGCCCCTGAACGCAGCACCTTGCTGCCGAGCGGCTCCGATGTCCGCAGACCGCGACAGGCTGTCCACAGGCAGCGACCAGGCGCCGGAAGGGGCCAGGAAACTGCCGAAAATCCCTATCGCGCAGGCGTACACGCCGTGGCGCGAATCTTGAAAGAGAATGAGGAGCAGTCAGGAGAGGATCCGACCATGCTGAACAGGGTCAGTGGGCTTACGAATCTGCGGACCGGGCGTGCCATCCAGAAAGTCGTAGTTGTCAACGGTAGCCACGAGATACTCGAACTCCTCGAGTCTGTCCTGGATGCCGGGCACTACGACGTGGTGTTCGTCGCCGAGAGCGAACATGCCTTCACGCAGATCAAGCAGAATCGCCCGCACTTGGTGATCCTGTGCATCGCCATCGACGACCCGATCAGCTTCCAGGTGCTCTCGATGCTCAAGCTCGACAAGGACACCGAGCACATCCCCATTCTCACCTACACCAACGAATTCGAGGGCGAGGGCGAGGCCACGGACCGCGAGCCGGACGACGACGGCCCGGAGGACGAACTTCCCCTGGTCCGCCCCGAACTGCCGATGAACTGAACCAGTTCCGACCCCTCATCGTTCAGAACCGACTCTCCCTGTGCGGCCGGTGGCGGAATGTCTCGCGCCGCGCCCTTCGACGTGGCTCAGGGCGTCGTGAGCGCAGTCGAACCACGGACTCCGGTCGGCTCGGGACAGAACCTCCACGCCGGCCGTCGTCGGCCGCTGGCCGCGGGGGTCGCGCGGTCTGCTTCGCGTGCGTGCATCGCGCTCAACCCCGCTGATACCCTTAGTGGTCCGCCGCCCAACTACGGCTGCATTCGGCCGCCGCTGCATCCCGCCCGGTTACGTGGCTTTTCCCTCGAATACTCCCGGTATTCTCGGTCATCGTGCCTGGCCGGCCGGGTGCATCGGCGTCCTCGATGCGTCGCCAAGGCGGCGGACCACTTAGCCGCCGTGGGGTTCTGTCCCCTGACGCTCCTCCCTTCGCCGACAGTCGCCGCGGCCGCCGTTCGACTTCGCTCACGGCGCCCTGAGCTTGTCGCCCCACGACACTGCGTGGGGCGACCCTGAGCTCGCCAAAGGGCCGAAGGGCGCGAGCCATCCCACCCCCGCCCGCCCCTCCCGGCGAGTCGTCAGTTCCGACTCTTCATCGTCAGCACCGACTCTTCTGCGTCAGCACCCGACTCTTCATCGTCAGTTCCGACCCTTCTGCGTCAGCACCCGACTCTTCATCGTCAGTTCCGACCCTTCTGCGTCAGTTCCGACTGTGTTATAGTTCGCCCTCATGATTGAGGACGACTCCACCGTCCGCCGCACGCAGCGCATCGAGATCCTCGGCGAGCTCCAGGGCGAGGTGATGATCTACGAGCCGATGGCCATCACCGAGATCAGCCGCGCCGGGGCGCAGATCGAAACTGCGTTCCCCCTCCAGATCGATTCACTCCACGATTTCAGGATGATGCTCGGCGTCCAGTCGGTCGTCGTCAAGGGACGCATCGTGCACGCGCACGTCTGCGACGTCGAAGACCAGGCCACCATCTACCGCGCCGGCATCGAATTCGTCCAGCCATCTGAACGGATCGTCGAAGCCATCGGCGAGTTCATGGATGCGATTGTGGCGATTCGCAGCCGAAGCTGATGCGACCCAATGTCCGAATCCTACCGTCTCGGCGGGTTCACGTACACCGACACCAGGCTCTCGTTGCCATCGGCGCCAACGGCCGCGACGCCGAACACGTAGTTGTCAATCGACAGGCTCGGGAGCACGAACTCGGTGACGTTGCCGACGTTCAGCTCGTGCTGCCAGTCGGGCGTCCACGCCTCGCGCCAGTACACCTTGTAAGAGAGCGCACCCGCTGACGCCTTCCACTTCAGATTCGCGTCGTACCCGCTCGGCTGTCGGCCCAGCGTCGGCTGGCCGCGTTCGCTCGCCACGACCGGCGCGGGCGGCGCGAGCGCCAACGACGCCATCGTGGCCGCGTTCAGCCGGACGTTCCGCAGGAAATAGGGGATGTTCATCCCCTCGAACGTGTCGGCCGTCGTGTGCTGACGCTCGAAGCTCTCGAGCGCTTCAGTCAGGCGGACCGCGGTGAACCCCTTCTGGTTGAACGCCGTGTGGTCGCCGCCGCGCCCGAAGCGGTCGTAGCGTGCGACCAGCATGACCTGCTGCGTCGGCACGTAGCGCGCCGCCGCGCGGCTGATGTAGCGCGCCAGCTGGCGCGAGGGCGAATCCTCGGGCCCTTCACTCTCGCGCCGCGCCAATCCCCTTGGTCGGCGAGTCGGTGGACGACAGCGTGTTGCGCGTGCCGAACGAACCAAGCTTCTGGAGGATCTCCGTCAGCCGCTGCTCAGAGATCTGCGAGAGGATCTTCTCGATGCGCGGATCGCGCTGGCCGGAATCGCCAGCCGCGAGGAGCGGCGTCGGCACGAAGAAGCCGGTAACGAGAGCAAGGGCGCTGAAAAGGCGAAGAGTGCGCAGCAACATAGATCCTCGAAGGATGATGAAAGGGGGCGTGGTGATGCCTGTAACCTGAAGCCGTCCGTCTATCTCATTCGCATGTGCTCCAGGTAGTCCCCGGATGTGATTCGTTCCGCGCGTCCGAGAGGCGCGTTGTAGAAATACACCCACACGTCCTCGACCGTCCCGTCCTCGTACACCACGGGCACCTCGACGCGATTGTACAAGCTGACCTCTGGCATCGCCGGGCTGTGCCCTTCGATCTCGTCGAGCCCCGCGAGCACCTTGTCGATGTCGAGCGCGCGGTAGACCTCGCCCCACACCACGCCATCCGGGTCGGGAACCGCCGCCGGGTAGATGCCAAGGTCGAACAGGACCGCATGGATCCGCCCGCGACCGACGCGCTCCAGCATGGGATCGATCCCTGCCCGCTGTCGGCGATCGAACCCCGTCATGAGCGTGCCGTAGAAGAAGAGCCGATCAGTCATCGGTGACCATCCTTGCTCGCTTGCCGAGGTCGACCGGTGAGTTCCCGCTGGCGCCGGCTTCGCCATTCGTGAGTCAGGACGACGAACAGGTCCTGGTCGTGATACACGCCATCCTTGAAGAACGATTCCCGGAGAAGCCCTTCGCGCCTGCCCCCAATCCGCTCGAACGCTCGGCGCGACCGGTGGTTGTCCACCGCGATACGCGCCTCGATCCGGTGCAGGCTCAGCGGGCCGAACGAGAAGTCGAGCAGCAGCTGCTTCGCCTCCACGTTGGCGCCCGTGCTCCAGAATGCCCGTCCCAGCCACGTGCCGATCTGCGCCGTGCGCATCGGCTGATCGATGTGGCGGAGACCGATGATACCCATCGCCCGATCGTCGGCCACGCCGGCAATCACGTACACGTACTCGCGGTCCTGCTCCCGGTGCTCGTGACACTTCGCGATGAAATACAGCGTGTCGTCCGGGCTTGCGGGAGGAGCGAAGGCCAGGAACCGGGTGACATCTGGATCCGAGGAATACTCGAACAACGGGACCACGTCGTCTTCGCGTGGTTCCCGGAGCAGCACACGCCGACCCATCAGGACAGGCAACGAACCCTGCATGACACCGTTGGATAGTTCTTCTGTGGGGGCGTTCGACAGATTCTGTGTATGGCCAGAAGTCTAGGAGAGCCGGCTGGGATAGTCAAGCGACTCGAGAGGCGGTACACGAAAAAGGGGCGCATCGTTGCGCCCCTTGACAGGTCTCGCAAATTCGGAACCGCGCATCTGGCCGTTACTTCGGCTCCTGCAGCATCGTCTTCGCCGCCTTCAGCGCGTCGAGCGCGGCGAGCGGCAACGTGAAGGTCACGGCCACCGTGTTGTTGCTCGTGTCGTTGCTGAGCGTGATCGACTGCGCGATCGCGTTCAGTTCCGGCTTGGCGCTCGCCTGCATCCGGGCCAGCGCGATGAACCCGGCCACGACCTGCTGAAGGTTCTTCGCCGCTTCCTCGTCGCGTGCCTGCACCGCCACCACCGCGTTCAACCCGCCGTTCACATGGCCGCCAGCGCTGAACCAGGTGACCTGCGGAAGCTGGCTCGTCACCTCGTTCGGGAGGTGCGCCTGCTTGCTGAGCACGTCGAACCGGCCCACCACCCACGCGTTGTTGCCGGGCTCGACGCTGCCAATCAACTTCATCACTTCGGGGTTGGCCCGCACCGTCTGCGCGTCGGCGAACTGGAGGTCGATGACCCGGTGGAGCGCGGCGGGCGTGCCGAACGCCACCACCTTCTTCGAATCGATGAACGTCAACGCCATCTCGTGAGATGCCCCGGTCGTCGCCGTCGCGGCCGCCTCAGCGTGCACGAACATCTTCCGGCCGCGATACTCCTGCTCGACACCGCCCTTGTCGCGGATGAACGCCTCGATCCTCGGCCGGTCGAAGTTGCCGCGGGCGAGCACGTAGCCGCTCCGAGCGTCGGTGGACGTCGCCGTCGGGGAGGCCAGCATGCACGCCACCACGTAGTCGATGTCCCGCTCGATGTCGATGCCAATCTCGTTCTTGAGCTCTTCCTGGCCCTTCTGGTGGTCGGCCGACTCGAGCCCCTTGACCTGCTGGCGGAACTGCGAATCCATCAACTGACGGACGTTTGCAAACGCCACCACGGCCGCGTCACTCGGGACGTAGTTGAGTTCCTCCGGGCCCGCGGGTTCTGCGAAGCCCCGGATGCCGCCGTAGTACGCCGCGAGCCCAACCGTGAGCCCGAGCGTCAGAAAGCCCACCGAACCGATCATGAAGTAGCGTGTGCGTTTGGTCATACACCCTCCGCTCTTTGACTCAGTATACGCGTGCGCTTTTGCAAAAGTTCCCGCTAGTAAGAGAGGGGCCAGGCCCCTTTCTTACTGCTCGAGGACATATTCCCGGCGGGACACGGCCCGCGCCGCCAGGGCCAGGAAGAGCACGAAGATAAACCCCAGCCAGAACAATGACATAGGGACAGACAGGGAGTCGCGGACGACCAACTGAAGGATGCTCAGCGCGCTGTCCTGCGGCATCGCGTGCGGCACCAGGCCTTGGATGTAGTAGGCGATCGTGAACCGCTTGAGGTAGCCGGGGATGACCATGATCCCCTGTTCCCAGCCGAATGCGAACACCAGGCCAGTCACCAGGGGGTACTTGAACTGGGCGCCCACCCAGGCGAACAGCGACCCGTAGACGGCCAGGCCGATCCCCAGCAGGGCCAGATCCTTCACCAGCGCCGGGAAGGCCGCCGCCAGCGACCCGCCGCCGGTCGGGACCACCAGGAAGTAGAGGATCATCACCGACGGCAACACGACCAGGGAGGTGGCCGCCAGGTAGGCCAGGTATTTCCCCACCACCACGGCGCCGCGCGCGATCGGCCGGGTGAACAGGTAGGTGATCGTCTTGTCCTCCACCTCATCCGCAATGAGCGACGTCCCATAGAACACGCCCAGCACCGGGATGATGAAGCGGAGGTAGAGCAGCCAGATGAACAGGCCGAAAATGGACGGCCCCGCCACCACCGCGCTCCCGCCCAGCCGCACCGATCCGCCAATCCCCACCGAGGTCAGGATGCGGACAATGAGGCCGAGGATGACGGGGGCGCTGACGACCAGCGCCAGAAAGATGGTGCGGCGCGACCAGAGCATCTGGCCCAGGCTCAGGTCGAACACACGGAACGCGGCCGTCACGAACGACGGGGGCCGCGTGGCGCGGGCCGGGACGGGCGGAGCGGCAGGAATCGATTCGACAGCCACGTCACTTCACCAAGTATTGGAAAACGGCCTGCAAGTTGTCATCCGGCGAGGTCACTTCGGCAATCTCGCCCGCTTCGCCCGACGCGGCCAACTCCGTCAGCCGCGCGTAGAACCCGTCCGGGGCGGCTGTCTGCACCACCACCGCCCCCTCCTCGAACCTCAGGCTAATCACATCGTCGTGCGACAGGAACCGCCGCGCCAGGCCGCGCGGGTCGGCGGCGCGAATGTAGACGGTGTGCGGGTGCGTGTCGATCAGGTCGCGGATCTGGTGGACGTTGCCCTCGGCCAGGATCCGCCCGTTGTTGATCAGCAGGATGTTCGAGGTCATCGCCTCGATCTCGTGCAGGATGTGGCTCGAGACGATCACCGTCTTGCCGGCGCGTGCCCAGTCCTTGATGAGGCGAATCGTCTTGCGGCGCCCGATCGGGTCCATCCCCGAGAGCGGCTCGTCGAGGATGAGCAGCTCGGGGTCGTGAACCACCGCCTGTGCCAGCTTCACGCGCTGCCGCATCCCCTTGCTGTAGCTGCCGATCTTCTTGTCGGCCGCCTCCAGCAGGTCCACCGTGTCCAGCGCGCGACGGGCGGCCTCAAGAGATTCCGCTTCCGAGTACCCGTTCAGCCGTACGAGCGCCGCCAGCCACTCGAGGCCGGTCATCCGATCGTAGAACGCGTCCTGGTCCGGGCAGAAGCCGATGCGGAAATAGAGCGACGGGTTGCCCCAGATCGGCTCGCCGAGCACCGTGATCGACCCCTTGCTCGGCTCGAGCTGACCGGTCATCAGCTTCATGAACGTGGACTTCCCCGCGCCGTTCGGCCCGAGGAGTCCCGTGACGCCGGACGGCACGCTGACCGTCACGTCGTTCAGGCCGATCACCTGACCGTACCACTTCGACAGCGTAGAGCTTTCGACCACCGTTCGCGGCGGCGCCGCTTGCCCCGCCGTAGCGTCCGTCGCGTCTTCGCGAAGGCGGGTCATGACACCACCTCCACCCCGCGCACCCGGCGCTCGAGGACCCAGATGGACACCCCGATGACCACCGCTACCGCGAGCAGCGACGCCACCACGTGCGTGGAGTAGCGCGGCGGCAGGCGAAAGATGATGTCGCCGATCTGGTTCAGCGTGCCCGGCAGCGACAGCCACGAGAGCTTCGTGCTGCCCGTGATCGCGTAGATCACGCTGAACACCGCGTGGCTGAACAAGTAGGCGCCGGCGTAGAGGATGGCGACGTAGCGGCTGCTCTTGCTGAGCGAGGAGAGCGCCAGCATCGTGAACGCCGCCAGCAGCACCTGCAGGAACGAGAAGACGGTGACGGCCGGGAACAGGTAGAGGTTCTGCCGCAGGAACGAGAAGCTCCCGCTAAAGGCCACCTGCAGCACCAGGAGCAGCAGCGCCGGCACCCACGTCACCAGGAGCAGGAACGCGGCGAGGATGACCAGCTTGCCCGTGATGTACTCGGTCCGCGTGAGCGGCTTCGAGAGGTAGATCTGCAGGGCGTTGGCGCGCTTGTCGTTGGCGATGAGACCCGCGCCCACCCACACCGTGATCACGAACACGAAGAAGTCCTGCGTGCCGAGGAAATCGCGGAAGCGCTGCGCGGTCATCGACAACAGCGTGAACTGCGGGAAGCTGGCGTTGAGATAGACCATCACGGCGCCAACGACGAACGGGATCCAGGCCAGCAGCAGCAGGCCGAGGAACAGGCGCTTCTTGATGATGGTGCGGATGCCGTTGACGGCCACCACCATCCACGCCCGGCCGCCCGGCTCGCGCCGCCCCGCATATCGCCGGTAGGTTTGATCGTGTATTGGCATCGCCCCTCGCCCCTCGTCGTCAGCCCCCGACTCTTCTGCGTCCGTTCCGACCCCCTCGCCCCTATTTCTCCCCGATCGCCTTCGCGAACACGTCCTCGAGCGTCGGAACGCTCGGGCGGAGGTGGCGCACCTGGACCTTCTCGCGGTCCGCCATGGCGAACAGCGCGCGCGCGCCTTCCTTGGCCTCGACGAACACGCGCATCACGTCCTCGTCCGTCTCGTGGCACTCGAAGCCGGCGGCGATCAGCGTGGCCGCGAACGCGTGTCGGTCACCCTTGACGCGCAGTTCGAACACCTGGCGCCGCGAGCCCTTCAGCGCGTCGATGGGCCCTTGCGCCACCACGGCGCCCTTGTCGAGCACCACCACGCGGTCGCACGTGAATTCGACATCGGGCAGGAGGTGCGACGACAGGATCAGGTTGATCTGTTTTTCGTGCGCGAGGTCGCGGATCAGCTCCAGCATCTCGTCGCGCCCCTTCGGGTCCATCCCGTTGGTCGGCTCGTCGAGGAAGAGCACGTCGGGATCGTGCACCAGCGCCTGCGCGAGCTTGATGCGCTGCTTCATGCCGGTCGAATACGTTTCGACGTTGCGGTAGCGCGCCTCGCCAAGGCCCACGTAGTAGAGCACCTCGTGCGCGCGCTGCATGGCATCGGTCGCGGGCAGGCCGGCCAGCTGGCCGCAATAGGCGACAAACGACACGGCGTTCATCCCGGGGATGTGGCCGTCGGTCTCGGGCATGTAGCCGATGCGGCTTCGGATCTCGAGGGCCGAATGGGCCACGTCGAGGCCGAGCACCGTCATCCGGCCGGATGTGGGAACGAGGAAGCCGAGCAGCGACTTGAGGAGCGTGCTCTTGCCGGCGCCGTTCGGCCCGAGCAGGCCGGTGGCGCCTCCCTCGAAGGCGGCGGTGACGTCGCGCAGCGCCGCATTCTTGCCGTAGGCAACGCTGACCGACTCGAGCGCGACGACAGTGGAAGAAACCGGCTCGGCCATCTTGTTAAGCAGATACGAGAAAGCGCTTCGCTTGGTTCGGGCCCCGAGTGTGGTGCGGGCGCCCCGGGTATGGGGCGGGCGCCCCGGGTGTGGGGCGGGCCTTCAGGCCCGCCTTCCGCACGCCACGAGCCGCGAGCCGGCCTAGAGTGTCCCCTTCAGCCCCAGCGCCTCTGCCTGCTCCCGCATCCCAGCAATCACATTCGTGATGTGCTCGGCGAGCGGCAGCCCCATCTCCTCGGCGCCTTTCCTCAAGTCGTCGCGGCTCACCGCGCGGGCGAACGCCTTGTCCTTCATCCGCTTCACCACCGACGAGGCCTCGAGATCGAGGACGCTCTTCGACGGCCGCACCAGCGACGCGGCGGTGACGAAGCCCGCCATCTCGTCGCAGGCGAACAAGGTGTGCTCGAGGCGCGTCTCCCGGGGCGTGTTCGTGTGGTCCGCGTGCGACAGCACCGCCCTCACCACCCACTCGGGGTAGCCCTTTTCGCGCAGCACCTCGGCGCCGCGAAACGGGTGGTTCTCGAGCGTCGGGTAGCGCTCGTAGTCGAAGTCGTGCAGCAGAGAGACGACGCTCCACTCCTCGACGTTTTCACCGAACGTGCGCGCGTAGTATGTCACGGCGGCCTCGACGGCCAGCGCGTGCTTGCGCAGCGCCTCACTCGGGGTCCATTCGGTCAACAACATCCACGCCGATTCACGGGTCATCATATCGATATCGATTCACATGTCCGAACGACCTGCTGTCCGCTGTCTGCTGTCCGCGTCCTCTGCCGCCCCACTGGCAAGCTGACAACCCTTCGACTCGCGCCGCTCGCTCAGGGCAAGCTGACAACTAGCAACTGCCAACTGTCCCCTATCCGTGCCGCTCATGATATATTCGGCGGCCAGATATCGCCAACCGGTTGCTGAAGCCGGGGCGCGTGCGAGGCTCGGCCGGACGGGCCGACGGCGTACCGATCACGGGACGTGTTTTGACGGAGGGAGCCACGGTGATTGCCATTCTGTTTGTCGCACTCGCGTTTCTCACCCTGGGTTTCGTCGCCGTCTGGGCCTTCGAAGTCCGCAAGAACCCCGACACGCCCGACCCTGGCGCGCCGAACGCGGAGCGCGTCGCCGTCGGCTTCTTCGCCAACTTCTTCGACGCCCTGGGCATCGGCAGCTTTGCCACCAGCACCACCTACTTCCGTCTGCGGAAGCTCGTGCGGGACGAACTGATCCCGGGAACCTTGAACGTCGGCCATTGCCTGCCGACGATCACCCAGGCGTTTATCGGCATCACCCTGATCGAGGTAGACCCTCTCACCCTCGTCCTGATGATCGCCACCGCGGTTGCCGGCGCGTGGGTCGGCGCCGGCGTCGTTTCGCGCCTGCCGCGCCGCGCCATTCAGATCGGCATGGGGCTCGCCCTCGTCATTGCCGCCGGCTTCATGCTGGCCAAGCTCACCGGCGTGATGCCGTCGAGCGCCGTCGGCACGCTCGACCTGCAGGGCTGGCGCCTCGCCCTCGGCCTCATCGGCAGCTTCTTCCTCGGCACCATCATGCCGCTCGGCATCGGCTACTACGCGCCGTGCATGATCCTCGTGAGCATGCTCGGCATGAGCCCGAAGGCGACGTTCCCGATCATGATGGGCGCGTGCGCCTTCCTCATGCCGGTGGCCAGCGCCCAGTTCGTGCGGAAGAAGAGATATAGCCTGCGCACGGCCGTGGGCATGGCCATCGGAGGGATCTTCGGGTCGGCACTTGCGCTGCTGGTCGTCAAGGAGATGAACCTGCGGACCGTGATGTGGCTGGTCACAGTGGTCGTCGTCTACACCGGCATCTCGCTGCTGCGCAGCGCGGCGGTTGACCGCCGGGTGGCGCCGACGGCGTAGGGCAACTGAAGATACCTATGAAGACGTTCACCGACTACCTGTTCTTCAACACGCGTGAGCGGCGCGAGATGGTCCGCATCACCGACGAGGTGGCGGACATCGTGCGGCGCAGCGGCGTCCTCGAGGGGATGGTGCTGGTGTCGGCAATGCACATCACCGCCGGCGTCTACGTGAACGACTGGGAGGAGGGCCTGATCGAGGACTTCGGCGAATGGCTCGAGAAACTCGCTCCCTCGGGCCGCAACTATCGCCACCACCAGACCGGCGAAGACAACGCCGACGCCCACCTCAAACGGACGTTGATCGGCCACCAGGTGATGCTGCCGATCACCAACGGCAAGCTCGATCTCGGCCCCTGGGAGCAGGTCTTCTACGCCGAGTTCGACGGCCGGCGCAAGAAGCGCGTCGTCGTCAAGGTGATGGGAGAGTAGTCGGACCTGACGACTGTCAGTCGAAACGGACATTGTCAGTCGAAACTGACGATGGTCAGTCGATGCTGGCGCGAGTCAGTCGATAACCGGGTCAGAGCTTCAAGGCTACGTCCCCGCGTTCAGGTCCCAGCCAAGCCCTCACACCTGCCCGGGTGCGGGCGGCTCGCGCCCCGCCCTTCGACGTGGCTCAGGGCGTGGTGAGCCCAGTCGACCCACGGACTCCGGTCGGCTGCGCGGCAAAACCTCCTCTCCGGCTCTCGTCGGTCGCTGGCCGACAGTCGCCGGGGTCGCCGTTCGACTTCGCTCACGGCGCCGTGAGCTTGCCGAAGGGCGCGAGCCCTCCCACCCCCGTCCGCCGCTGTCGCCCGACAGCCGCCGGCCCAGACAGAGAGGCGGGGGTAGACCGGGCAACAGTCGCCGGCCCATAGAGAGGCGGACGGGGACCGGGCTGGCGTGACGGGCGACTTGCGAGGTCTTCCGAGCGGAGCCCGGAGTGACAGACCGGGCCGCGGCCGCCGCCTCACCGGCCGGCGTCCGCCTTGTCGCGCCTAGAGCCGGAGCGCCGCGTCAGCGTTCAGATCCCAGCCGGCCCTGACACCTTCGCGGTAGCGGCGCAGGCCGGCCGCGGCAATCATCGCCGCGTTGTCGGTGGACAACGCGAGCGTCGGCAGGAACACCGGCAGGCTCAACTCGGCGCCGCGCGCGGCGGCATCCTCCCTCAACCTCCCGTTCGCCGACACGCCGCCCGCGATCCCCACACTCTTCGCGCCGAATCGCCAGGCCGCCTCGAACAGCCGGTCCACCAGCGCTTCCACAACCACCCGCTGGAAGCTCGCGCAGATGTCGGCAATCTCCGCCGGAGTAAACGTGCGGTCGGCCTTCTTCACGTACCGCATCACCGCGGTCTTGATCCCGCTGAAACTGAAATCGAGGCGCCCGGCCACGTCCGGCGCGTTGCGGTCGCGGTGCGTGATGCGCGTCATCGGAAACGGGATCGCCCGGTCGTTTCCCTCGCGCGCCAGCTTGTCGATGACCGGCCCGCCCGGATACCCCAGCCCCAGGAGTCTCGCCACCTTGTCATACGCCTCCCCCGCCGCATCGTCTCTCGTCCGCGCAATGCGCGTGTAGACGCCGGGGGAAGGCACCCGGTAGAGGCTGGTATGCCCGCCCGAGACGACCAGGACGACCGCCGGCAGCGGCAAAGGCCCGTTGTGGAGGAAGAGCGACTCGATGTGGCCCGCAAGGTGATGGACTGGAATGAGCGGCTTGCCGATCGATGCGGCGAGCGACTTGCCAAACTGCAGGCCCACCAACAGCGATCCGACCAGCCCGGGTCCCTGCGTCACGGCGACAGCGTCGATGCCCTGACGCAACACCTCGAGCCAGCTATCGGCGCTGCGCGCGTCGACGTCGGTGTCGAGCGGGTCTTTCCTGGCCTGAGCGACGTCGAAGGCAGACCCGCGATCTGGGATCCGAATCCCGGCATCGGCCAGCGCCCGCTCGACAACCCCGCAGATGTCCCTGACGTGCTGGCGCGACGCCAGCTCGGGAACAACGCCGCCCCATTCGCGATGGATCTCCACCTGGGATGCCACCACGCTGGAGCGGATCTGCCACGGCCGCGCCGGGTCGTCCACCTCGGCCACAACCGCCGCGGCGGTCTCATCGCACGAACTTTCAATGCCTAGGATCTGCATACAATAGTCGGAACTGACGCAGAGGAGTCGGGACTGACGCACAATAGTCGGAACTGACGCAGACGAGTCGGAGCTGACGCAGAAGAGTCAGTGCTGACGATGAAGGGTCGGAACGGACGACGAAGGGTCGGAACGGACGACGAAGGGTCCGGGCCGACGCACGTCATCGACTCTCAGCGTTCTTCGACTCTCGGAAATCTTCGACTCCCAGAACTCTTCGACCACACCCATCATCGCCTATCCGATAGCCTTTCGCAGCGAGTCTTCGTATGGCGCGCGCCAGACGCCGCGCTCGGTGATGATGGCCGTGACATAGCGCGCCGGCGTGACGTCGAACGCCGGGTTGCGAATCTTCGCCAACTCGGGCGTCAGCCGCGTCGACCTCACGTGAGTCACCTCGCGAATCGGCCGCTCCTCGATCGGAATCCCGGCGCCGCTGGCCGTGGCGAGGTCGAGCGTCGAGCTTGGCGCCGCCACGTAGAACGGGATGCCGTGCTCCTTCGCCAGCACCGCCACGCCGTACGTCCCGACCTTATTGGCCACGTCGCCGTTGGCCGCAATCCGATCCGCGCCCACCACGACCAGGTCGATCATCCCCTGCCGCATGAACGTGCCAGCCATATTGTCGGTGATGACCGTCGTGTCGATCCCGTCGTGCGTCAACTCCCACGCCGTCAGCCGCGCGCCCTGCAGGAACGGCCGCGTCTCGTCGGCAAACACGCTCACCTGCTTCCCCTGCTCGATCGCGCCGCGGATGACGCCGAGCGCTGTCCCGTAGCCCGCCGTCGCCAGCGCGCCCGCGTTGCAGTGCGTGAGAATCCGCGCCTTCTGCGGCACCAGCTCACCGCCCAACCGCCCGATCGCCCGGCACGCGGCGACGTCTTCGTCGTGGATACAGCGCGCCTCGCTCTCCAGCCTGGTCTTGATCTCGTCCACCGACGCGCCCGCCTGCACGGCCGCCGCAAAGCACTTCCTCATCCGGTCGATCGCCCAGAAGAGATTCACCGCGGTCGGCCGCGTGGACGCCAGCAGCTCGCAGGTCTTCTGGAACTCGGCCGCGAACTTCGCCGTGCCGGTCGCCTTGCTCTTCTTCATCCCGAGCGCCAGGCCCATCGCCGCCGACACGCCAATCGCCGGAGCGCCGCGGATCACCATCGTCTTGATGGCGCGCGCCACCTCGGACGCGGTCTGGCACTTCACATACACCTCAGCGCCCGGCAACTTGCGCTGGTCGATCATTACAATGGCATCGTCCTGCCACTCAACGGTTGGAAGCATATGGGAAAGATGATAACAGACAGGGGGCGGGGGGGGCGGAGCTGACGCAGACGAGTCGGGAACTGACGATGAAGGGTCGGAACTGACGATGAGGGGCCCGGAGCGACGAAGGCGGGACGATGAAGGGTCGGAGATCCGGGACCGAGGATCGGGTTCCGGGAACCGCCATAGGGGCGACCGGCGGGTCGCCGCGGGGGGCCGAGACCGGGTCGGCCGTGACCCGCGCCTTCTCGTCCCTGGCCCCTGACCCCGAATCCCTATCTCGAGAGCAGCCGTGCGTCGAAGGGCAGCGGCAGGAGCTCGCTCATGCGGTAGCGCCCTTTCTCCTCCTCGAGGTTGGCCAGGATCACCTCGATATCGCCCGCGAACTCCCAGAGAATCTGCCGGCACGGGCCGCAGGGCGGGGTGGGCTCTTCGGTATCTGCCACGACCGCAATCCGCCGAAACGAGTCGTATCCGTCCGAGACCGCCTTGAACATGGCCACGCGCTCGGCGCAGAGCGTCAGGCCGTAGGTCGCGTTCTCGATGTTGCAGCCGGTGATGACCCGACCGTCCGTGGTTTCAAGCGCCGCGCCAACCTTGAAGTGGGAGAACGTCGCGCGCGCACGCTCGCGTGCCTCGCGGGCGGCGGTGACCAGGGGATCAATCATGTTGGCATTCTCTCACGGGGAGGGTGTTAGGGCAGTTCACGCCTGTTTTGGCCTACTTATCGGTCCAAATCGAAATCGAATTCAGTAAGAAATCATGGGATTCGGATCTATGCAGGCCAACGAACCGGAAGAACAAGTTGAGGGCTCATACCTTCAAGCCGCGTCTTCCACCTCGGTCAGCTTGATCGGCACCTCGACGCCATCTGGGAAGCGGGCCGCCAGCACCAGCTCGCCGTTCATCGCCTCGATGAACTTCCGCAGCGTGCCGATGTAGAGTTCGCTGCGGCGTTCCATCTTCGACACTTCCGCCTGGCTCACGCCGAGCAGATCGGCCATCGCCTCCTGTGTCAAACCGCGGGCTCTGCGGAGCTGGGACAAGTGGAGTTCATCGGACAGCTCGCGCGCCTCGGCCTCGATGAGGTCGCGTGTGGAGGGCCTCACCCGCGCCTTGATGTTCGCCCACTTGCGGCGCTTCATATCAGTCCTTCCTGCTCGAGCGTCCGCATGGACTCGTCGTAGAGCGCGTCCGCTCGCGAGACGTTCTCCTCATACCACCGGTCATGGCAAGTCTTGTCGCCGCCGACAAGCAGAATCGCGGTCCTCCGTGAGTCGAAGGCATATATGCCTCGCGAGGAATAATGCGTCAAAAGTTATATCGCCGGAAGAGGGGTGGTAGAGGCGCCCTCACGTCGCGCCCCGCCACAGCGGCAGAAAGCGTCCGGGGCGTTCTTTCGACCCTTCATCGCCAGCGCCGACCCCTCATCGTCAGTTCCGACTAATCTAGAATCCCTGATAGATGAACCGTGCCGACGCAGGCGCGCGGAACAGGACAATCACCACGACCAGCCCCACGTGGACTGGCCAGCGGATCCATCTCGGCCAGGCATCAGGCCGACGTCGAGCGGCCCGCGGCCAGCCAGGCCCTCGAACAGGCGCGAGACGAATGCCGCGACCCAGCCGGGAATCAGGCGCAGGATCCGCAGCGCGCTCTCGATCGAGTCGGCGCGGAAGAACACCCAGGTGAGCGAAACGAGCGCGAAGGTGAGGACCACCCGGTTGCGCAACCTCCGTGTGGATACCGAGGCCACCATCAGCGTCGCCATCGCCATTCCCCACGCCAGGTAGGTCCACCGCGCACCATGCCACAGTCCACACGCCGTCATCGTCAGGGCGGCGGCGAACGCGTAGCCAGGTGGTTCTCGACCGCAGAGGTAGCGAGCCGACCATCCAGCGCCCGGTTGACCCTGTACGCCAGCGGCAGGAAGAGGTAGTCCCTCAACCAGAACGAGAACGACATCTGCCACCGGCTCCAGAACTCGGTGATCGATTTCGCTTGATACGGATAGTCGAAGTTCTTCGAGAAGCGAAGACCGAACATCTGGCCAAGGCCGATCGCCATGTCGGAATAGCCGGAGCCGTCGGCGAAGGACGCGTCATATGGCACGGCCACGAACGCGCGGAGTCTGTCGGCAATCACCAGCTTCTTGAATAGTCTCCAGGCGAAGCGCCTCACCCCAGACGTGAAGAGTCCATAATTGAACCCGGCCGAATCGCGCAATTGCGGAATCCACAGGGACATCCGCGCCGGAGTGCTGGCGGACCATGCTGAAGTTCAGAGGCGTCAGCACGAACACCGCCCGAATGCCAACTGCCCGCAACGCCTGCTCAATCGACACGACCCACGCGAACGGCACCCGCTGCCCGCCAGCCCCGTCGGCCAGCGTCGCCTTCAACCGGCGAAACCGTTCGATCGCGCTCCCGTCATCCGCGTCCCACCGCCGGTTCCGCTTCTCTTCGAATCTCGGAGACGCCGGGTCCGAACAGGTGGACGGCATGAATGCCGATGAGCGCGGTCGTGCCCGGCGACCAGAATCGCGCAACCCGCCGCGAAATCGACAACATGTCCCGAGGGGTGGCGGCATTGAGCGTTGCTGGAAACACGGGGCCGCCCAATCTCTCGGCCAGGCGGCTCCACAGCGCCTGATCGGGGGTATCGATGAAGTAGGAATGGAAGACCAAGTCGCCGATCAGGACGACCGGCGATCCGTCGTATGGAGAGCCCCAGAGGATGCGTTGCCGCGGGTCCTGAAGCGCGCTCCCGGCCGTGGCGTCCTGGAACAGCGCCGAGGCCAGCAAGTCAACGGCCACCAGGAGCGACACCAAGCCGAGCGTCGTAACGGCAAGGCGCCTGATGTCGGATGCAGCCACCCGACTCCTCGTCGTCAGTTCCGACCCTTCATCGTCAGTTCCGAC
>JADGOB010000104.1 GCA_017883185.1 Acidobacteriota bacterium | reverse complement strand
TGTGGGGTAGCTCGACGGCCGAGCGCAACCTGCTTCAGCAGGGCGATGCCGAGTCCGCCTTGAACGCCGCCGCGGCGATCGGAGACGATCGCATCCAACGGAGGTCCACCGGTCGCGTGTTCCCCGAGTCGTTCACCCACGGCTCGTCGCAACAGCGCGTCCAGTGGTTCAAGCGGGGGTTCACGACGGGCGCGTTGAAGTCCTGCGACACGTTCGGCGCGGAGCAGTAGCCGTCCCGCGAGTGTTCGGGGAACGGTCCGGTCGCGAATCTGCCTGCGTTTCCGCGTACCGCTAGTCACCCTATCGATGGGTGTCTACGCGGCCTGGTCGCGCGTCGTGACGCGGTGCGCTTCGAGCCAGGCGTAGGAGATCGCGCGGCGCGACCTGTCGCCCCGCGACCGCGACGCCGCGGAGCGCGGGCAGATCACCGTCGGCATGGACAAGAAGACGGTATTCGCCATCCTCGGGGAGCCGAAGGCGAAGACGGTGGACGTGTCCGGCGAAGACCCAATTGAGAAGTGGCAGTACGAGCTGAAGGACCTGAAGAACCAGGTGATCACATTCCGGCAGGGAAAGGTCACGAAGGTCGTCGTGTTCTAGACCCCCCAGTCGAGGACCACCTTGCCCGACTGGCCGCTGATCATCACCTCGAAGCCCTCAGCGAACCGCTCAATCGGGTAGCGGTGGGTGATGACCGGGCTCACATCGAGGCCCGACTGCACCATCGAGGCCATCTTGTACCAGGTCTCGAACATCTCGCGTCCGTAGATGCCCTTCAGGAACAGCCCCTTGAAGATGACCTTGCCCCAGTCAATCGCCACCTGCTCCCCGAAAATCCCGAGGAGCGCGACCCGGCCGCCGTTGGCCATCGTGTCGATCATCGACTGGAACGCGACGCCCACACCGCTCATCTCGAGGCCGACGTCGAAGCCCTCGGTCATCCCGAGATCCTTCATCACGGACCGGAGATCGGTCTTCGTGGGATCCACCGCCCTCGTCGCGCCCAGTTTCTGGGCCAGACAGAGGCGATAGTCGTTCACATCGGTGATGACGACGTGACGGGCGCCGGCCTTCTTGCAGATGGCCACGGCCATGATGCCAATCGGGCCCGCGCCGGTGATGAGGACGTCCTCGCCCACCAGGTTGTAGGACAACGCGGTGTGGACCGCGTTGCCGAGCGGGTCGAAGATCGAGGCGATATCGTCGGGGATTTCCTTGGGGACCTTGAACAGGTTGAACGCGGGCAGGCAGAGGTACTCGGCGAAGCTGCCCGGCCGGTTCACCCCGACGCCGACGGTATTCGGACACAGGTGGCGTTTGCCGGCGCGGCAGTTGCGGCAGTGGCCGCACACGATGTGCCCTTCACCAGACACCCGGTCGCCCGGCTGGTAGCCGACGACGGCGCTGCCGACCTGCTCGATGATGCCCACGTATTCGTGGCCCACGTGCATCGGCACCGGGATCGTCTTCTGCGCCCACGCGTCCCACTTCCAGATGTGGACGTCCGTGCCGCAGATCGCGCTCTTGTGGATGCGGATCAACACGTCGTTCGGGCCGATCTCCGGAACCGGCACTTCCTGCATGACGAGTCCGGGGCCGCGCTCGGCCTTGACGAGAGCGCGCATGGTCTTGATCATATCGGCGACGAGGATATCACGATTCGTTGTGCGGCCGAAGCGCTGGGCAGGAGTGCTGGGCAGGCGCCGGGAAGGCGAACTTCTGGTGTGGCGCGCACGTCTGACACCGGGGGCGGGATGCACGGCGTGCCCTCGCCGTTCGTGAAGTGGATTCGGGGGCGCGGTGATCACGAAAGTGGGCTCTGGTACTAATCAGCTGGATTACAATTCCGTCTTGCCAGGCAGCCCAATTGGGCTGATTCCACCCGACCCCGTTCGGAGACGACAATGACAATGACGAAGAAGCGCCTGCTGGCCTTGCTCTTCCTGGCTCTCGCGGCACTGCCGTGGTCCGCCGTCGCCCAGACGGGCGCCACGCGGGTTCCAGCGATCGATGACCTCCTCAACCTGAAGACCCTCGGCAGCCCGCAGGTGTCGCCTGACGGCACCTGGGTGGCCTACACAGTCAGCTCGACCGACTGGAAGCAGGACGCGTTCGTCACCCAGATCTGGCTGGTGCACGTGGCCTCCGGCCGGAACTTCCAGGTGACGCGCGGTGACAAGTCCTGCGTCAGTCCAGGGTGGTCGCCCGACGGAGCCTGGCTGGCGTTCACCAGTTCTCGCGTGGGTGACAAGAGCCAGATCTTCGTCATCCGTCGCGACGGCGGCGAGGCGGTGCAGATGACCAACGCCGAGAACGGCGTGGGCGGCTACGCCTGGTCCGGCGACGGCCGGCAGATCGCCTTCACCACGAGCGATGTCAACGAGAAGGACGTCAAGGCGCGCAGGGATCACCTGGGCGATTTCGAGGTTGTGCGCCGCGAGTACGCGCACCAGCATCTGCGGACGTTCGACGTGGCAGGGGCGCTCGCAGCGCCCGTCGCAGGCACGGAGCGCACCAAGGGCAAGGACTACACCGTGTCCTCGTTCTCGTGGTCTCCAGATAACCGGCGCATCGCGTTCAGCGCCACGGTCAACCCTGACCTCGTGCAAAACGGCACCGCCGATATCTACCTCCTGGACCTGTCCACGAACGCGGTTCGGAAGGTCGTGGACCTCGCGGGGCCGGACAACGGCCCCCGGTGGTCGCCCGACGGCCGGATGCTGGTGTTCTCGTCGGCGATGGGGAACCCGAAGTCCTTCCACGCCAATAGTCGGCTCGCGGTCGTGCCAGTCGAAGGGGGCGTGCCGCGCTCGATCACCGACGGGTTCGACGAGCAGCCGGGGCTGATCGACTGGTACGCCGACGGGATCTACTTCGGGGCGTCACAGAAGACGGCGTCCCACCTGTTCCGGGTGGATCCGACGACCGGCAAGACGACGCGTCTCAGCCAGCCGGATACATTGATGCTCGGAGGGGCCAGCGTCACCAGGGACGGCAGGTCGGTGGCCTTTACGGCTGCTTCGCCCACGACGCTCAGCGAGATCTACGTGTCGTCGGTCCAGCCGTTTGCGCCGCGTCGTCTGACGACGATGACCGACCAGGTGAACGGCTACCGACTGGGTCGTCGCGAGGTCATCTCGTGGAAGAGCAAGGACGGGACGGAGATCGAAGGGGTGCTGATCAAGCCCGCCGACTTCGACGCGGCCAGGAAGTACCCGCTCCTCTGCATCATCCATGGCGGTCCGACCGGGGTGGATCGGCCGACGATGATCGACACGCGCACCTATCCGTCGGACATCTGGGCGGGGAAGGGCGCGCTGATCCTGAAGGTCAACTACCGCGGCAGCGCCGGATACGGGGAGAAGTTCCGGCAGCTCAACGTGCGCAATCTCGGCGTGGGTGACGCCTGGGACGTGCTGTCCGGCGTGGACCACCTGGTCAAGCTCGGATGGGTGGACCCCAAGCGCGTGGGGTGCATGGGCTGGAGCCAGGGCGGGTACATCTCGGCGTTCCTGACGACCTCGAGTGACGCGTTCGCCGCGATCTCGGTGGGCGCTGGCATCTCCGACTGGGCCACCTACTACTACAACACCGACATCACCCCTTTCACCGTCCAGTACCTTGGCGCCGACCCGGCGACCGACCCGGAGATCTATGCGAAGACCTCGCCAATGACGTACATCAAGCAGGCCAAGACCCCCACCCTGATCCAGCACGGTGAGCTGGATCGTCGTGTGCCGATCGCCAACGCGTACGAGCTCCGCCAGGGGCTGGAGGATCGGGGTGTGAAGGCCGAGATGGTCGTCTACAAGGGTTTCGGCCACGGCATCACCAAGCCGAAGGCGATGCGCGCCGTGATGGAGCACAATCTGGGGTGGTTCAACCACTACATCTTCGGCGACCCGCTGCCGGACTTCGCGAAGCCGGAGTTGCCCAGGAAGGAGTAGGCTCTCGCCGGAAAAGATCCCGTCTGAATCGACGCGACGCTGGTAAGATCCACCCCGCTTGGAGAAGGGCCGAGGCGGCATGATCATGAGCGCAAACGGGCGGGGGTCTGCTGAAGGTCTGCCGGGTGCCAGTCTGGTTGGCCGGGTGATCACCATCAAGGGCTGGTACGCGGAGGTCGCGCTGTAGGCGGAGGCTGAGCCGGTCCAGGAGCTGTCGATGCTGTTGATCAAGAACGCCGAGGTGTACACGCCCGCTCGCGCCGGCCGAGTGGATGTGCTGATGGCTGGCGGCCGGATCCTGCGCGTGGAGCCGGAGATTCGCATGCCGGCCGAGTACTGCGAGGTGTTCGACGCCGCCGGGCTCGTCGCCGTGCCCGGCTTCGTGGACGCCCACGTTCACATCCTCGGGGGCGGCGGAGAGGGCGGGTACGCCACGCGAACGCCAGAGCTGGCGCTGTCCGACGCGATTCGCGGTGGCGTGACGACCGTGGTCGGCTGCCTCGGGACCGACGGCGTCACGCGCAGCCTCGCCGGTCTTTTGGCGAAGGCCCGCGGCCTCGACGAGGAGGGCATCAGCACGTTCGTGCTCACCGGCCACTACGCCGTCCCGCTGCAGACGCTCACCGGCAGCATCGAACGCGACCTGCTGTTCGTGGACAAGATCATTGGCGTGGGCGAGGTCGCCATCTCCGATCACCGCTCGACGCAACCGACCTTCGACGAGTTCGTCCGCCTTGCGGCCGAGTCGCGGCGCGGCGGCATCCTCTCGGGCAAGGCGGGCATCGTCAACATCCACCTGGGGGATGGCCGCCGGGGGCTGGATCTGCTGCGCCGGGTCATCGCCGAGACCGAGATTCCGGCCACGCAGTTCCTGCCCACCCACATCAATCGGAACCCGGGCCTGTTCGAGGAGGGGATCGCGCACGCGAAAGGCGGGGGGTTCGTGGACTTCACGACGTCTTCGATCCCGGCCTACATCGCGGAGGGCGAGGTGAAGTGCAGCGAGGGGCTGCGCCGCATGCTCGAGGCGGGCGTGGCGGGGACGCAGATCACCTTCACGTCGGACGGGCAGGGGAGCCTGCCGACCTTCGACGAGCAGGGTCGGACGGTCGGCGTCGGCGTGGGCCGTGTCACCAGCCTCTTCCCGGAAGTGCGCGACGCCGTGCTCCAGGAGCGGGTGCCGCTGGACGTCGCGCTGCCGGTCATCACTGCCAATCCCGCGCGCATCCTCAAGCTGCGGGGAAAGGGCCAGCTGGCGGCCGGTCACGACGCCGACCTGGTACTGCTGACGCCGGGGGATCTCGAGATCCACAGCGTCGTCGCCCGGGGCCGCTGGCTGATGAAGGCGGGCGCCGCGCTCGCCAGGGGCACCTTCGAATAGGCCGAACCCACGTCCGAGGATCGCACGCATGAATCGCACTGGATCCGCGACCGCCGTCCCGCCCGAGAGGCACTCGTGGCTGAAGCGGTTGCACATGCCCCACACCCTCGTGGTGGTGTTCGCCCTCGTCATCCTGGTGCTGGCCCTCTCGTGGGTTGTCCCGTCCGGGCAGTACCAGCGGATGAACGTTCAGACGAGCGCGGGTGTCCGCAGCGTGACCGTGGCGGGGACCTACCAGCAGGTGCCGAAGGTGTACCTGGGCCCGCAGATGGTGCTGATGGCGCCGATCAAGGGGTTCCTCGACGGCGCCCTCCTGATCTGCTTCCTGCTGATGATCGGCGGCAGCTTCGCCATCTTCCAGGAGACGGGGGCCGTGGAGTTCGGCATCAGGCGGCTGACCGCGTCGATCACGCGGCGGCCGTACCTGGAGGGGATGATCATTCCGGCCCTGATGGTGGTCTTCTCGCTCGGCGGGTCGGTCTTCGGGATGGCCGAGGAGACCATCCCCTTCGTGATCATCTTCATCCCGCTGGCGAGGAGCCTCGGGTACGACTCGATTGTCGGCGCGTCGATCCCCTTCCTCGGCGCGGCGGCGGGCTTCGCGGCGGCGTTCTTCAACCCGTTCACGGTCGGCATCGCGCAGAGCATCTCGGGCGTGCCGCTCTACTCGGGTCTCGTCTACCGTCTCATCACCTGGGTCGTCGGCACGGCGGTCATCATCGCCTACGTGATGCGCTACGCCCGGAAGGTGAAGCGCAACCCCGAGATCAGCCTGGTCCTGGACATCGACCGCGAGCGCGAGGCGGTGCAGCCCCACTCCGGCGGCGACGTCGGCTGGGACGCGCGGCACGTGGCCACGCTGACGCTGTTCGTCGTCTCGATGGTGCTGCTCGTCGTGGGCGTCCTGAAGTGGCAGTGGTACATCGACCAGATCGCGATGCTCTTCTTCGGCATGGGCATCGTGCTGGGGTTCGCCGGCGGGATGGGGCCGAGCCGCGTCGCGAAGACCTTCGTGACCGGGGCCAAGGACATGGTCGGCGTGGTGTTCATCGTCGCCTGCGCGCGGGCCCTGCTGGTCATCGCGCAGGACGCGAAGATCATGGACACCATCCTCTACGGGACGTCGCGCCTGCTCTCCGCGCTGCCGCGGGGTGTCATCGCCCAGCTGATGTTCCTCATCCAGTGCGTCATCAACTTCTTCATCCACTCCGGTACGGCGCAGGCGGCGCTGACGATGCCGGTCATGGCGCCGCTGGCGGACCTGACGGGCATCACGCGACAGACCGCGGTGTACGCCTACCAGCTGTGCGAGTTCATCAACCCGATCCTCCCCACCAGCGCCGTCACGATGGGCGTGCTCGGCGCCGCGAAGATCCCGTGGGATCGCTGGGCGCGGTGGTTCTTCCCGCTGATGCTCATCCTGGTGGTGTTGAGCTTCCTGCTGCTGATTCCGCCCGTCCTCTTCTTCCAGTGGGAATGAGGCCGCGAGGGCCTCGACAGGAGCACGTATGCGTATCGAGCGAATCGAACTGAGGCACGTGAAGCTCGTCCTGGTGGCGCCGTTCGTCACCTCGATGGGCGTCGAGACCGACGAGGAGCACATCATCGTCCGGGTGGACGCGGACGGCGTGACGGGGTGGGGCGAGTCGGTCGTCGAGGGCACGCCGTTCTACTCCTACGAGACGACAGAGACCGCCTGGCACATCCTGCGCGACTTCCTGATTCCCGCCGTTCTCGGCAAGGAGATCTCCAGCGTGGCCGATGCGATCGCTCTCGGGGCGCGCGTGCGCGGGCACATGATGGCGAAGGCCGGCCTGGAATCGGCGCTCTGGGACGCGTTCGCCAAGGCGCAGGGCGTGTCGCTGTCGCGCCTGCTCGGCGGCACCCGCGAGCGGATCGACGTCGGCGTGAGCATCGGCATTCAGCCGTCCCCCGCGGACCTCGTGAAGAAGGTGACCGGGTACCTCGAGGAAGGGTACCGGCGGATCAAGATCAAGATCGCGCCGGGGAGCGACCTCGAGTACGTCAGGGCGGTTCGCCGCGAGTACCCGGACATCCTGTTCCAGGTGGACGCGAACTCGGCGTACGAGCTGGGCGACGTGGAGATCTTCCGCGCCATGGACGGGTACGGCCTGCTGCTCATCGAGCAGCCGCTCTCGCACGACGACATCTACGACCACTCGAAGCTGCAGCGCGAGCTGAAGACGCCGATCTGCCTGGACGAGAGCATCCACTCGGTCGCGGACGCGCGGGCGGCTCTCGAGCTGAAGAGTTGCCGCGTGATCAACATCAAGCCGGGGCGCGTGGGCGGCTTCACCGAGTCGCGGCTGATCCACGATCTGTGCGCGTCGCAGCACATCCCGGTCTGGCACGGCGGCATGCTGGAGTCGGGCATCGGGCGGGCGGGCAACGTGGCGCTCGCCTCGCTGCCGAACTTCACGCTGCCTGGTGACATCTCGGCCAGCAAGCGGTACTACCGCCAGGACATCGTCGAACCCGCCTTCGAGGTGGCGCGTGACGGCACGATGGCGGTGCCGACGGGGCCAGGGATTGGCGTCCAGGTGGTGCCGGAAAGGCTGGAGAAGGTCACCGTTCGGCGCCAGGAGTTCTGCGTTTGATCCGAACGGCGGCGGGCCGGCCGGCTCTTCCGCCGGCCGGTTGAGCAGGACTATTACGGCAGTAACGCGAACGACGGTTCGTGCCATATCAGCCCAAGGGAGCCGCGAGGTCCGGACCGAATCCTAGCACACGTCTTCCCGGCGCCGGCGGCCAATCCGGCCCTCGTGATCTCCTGGCACCTTCTTCGTGATACCCTCGCCCTGCTCAGGCCGGCGTGGCCGGTCACCAAGGAGAATGCCCGTGAGGATGACGAGATTGTTTTGTACAGGACTGATCGTGCTGCTGGCCGGCCTCGTGGGCGTGGCCGGTCCTCAGGATGCCAAACAACAGACTGCCGCGCAGACCATTCAGCCGGAGTTGTACGGCAAGAAGATTTGCGGGTGGCCCAGGCCGGAGGGCGTGCCGAACGAGGTGTGGGAAAACGCGTGCGAGGCGTGCACGTCCGTTCCGACGAGCCCGGAGACGTCAGCAGCCGGCACGCTGACCAGCCACTCATGCGACGGCGGATACGAAATCCGGATCAAGGTGGTGCCGGGCGGGAAGCACCCTGCCGACGCCAAGCGCGTCGTCATGAAGGGCGGCGGCCTGGGTGAGGAGAAGCCGCCCAACGGGCAGGAACACAAGGTCGGCGAGATCGCGGAGGTGGAGCAGACCTTCACCCGCTACGACGCGTCCTACCCCTTCATGAACGAGAAGGGCGTCATCATCGGCGAGACGACGATCGGCGGCCGCCGTGAGCTCTACAGCGACGAAGGGATGTTCGACATCATGGAGCTCGAACGTCTGGCCCTCGAGCGCGCGTCCACCGCCCGTGAAGCCATCCGGATCATGGGCGAGTTCGCCGAGAAGCACGGCTACGGCGACGGCGGCGAGTGCCTGACGATCGGTGACGCCAAGGAAATCTGGCAGTTCGAGATCTTCGGACCGGGCCCCGCCGAGATCGGGGCCGTCTGGGCGGCCAAGCGGATTCCTCCGGGTGAAGTGGGCGTGTCCGCCAACCGGTCGAGGATTACCACTCTGACCGACGACCCGAATCAGACGATGTACTCGAAGAACGTGTACGACGTGGCCGAGAAGAATGGCTGGTGGAAGAAGGGCGAACCGTTCCTGTTCAACCGGGCCTTCGGGATGTCGGGCCCGCCCACGCCCAACCGTCGTGAATGGCGCGTGCTCAGCATCCTGGCGCCGTCGCTGAATCTCGACCCGTGGGCGCCGGAACAACCGTTCTCGGTGAAGCCCGACAAGAAGGTCACCGTCCGCGACCTGATGGCGATTCACCGCGACGTCTACGAGGGGACGCCGTTCGACCAGACCAAGAACCCGCTGGCCGGCCCGTTTGGCACGCCGAACCGCTGGTCGATGCCGCGGGACTACAAGCCTGTCGAGGGCTACTCGCCGGTGGAGCGCATGGTGGCCGTGCACCAGTGCTCGTACGTGACGGTGCTCCAGGCGCGTGCCGATATGCCGGCGTGGATCGGCAGCCTCGCGTGGTTCGCGCCGGATGACGCGAAGACCTCCGTGTTCACGCCGTTCTACGCGGGCAACTTCAAGGTGCCGACCTCGTTCGAGATCGGTCGCCGCGACCGCTTCGATCGCAACTCCGCCTACTGGGCGTCGAACTTCATCGGCAACTGGTCGAACCTGAACTGGCGCGGCATGATGCAGGACATTCGCGCGAAACAGGCCGAGGTCGAGAACAAGCTGTTCGCCGATCAGCCGGTCGTCGAGAAGATGGCCCTCGAGATTTACCAGACGGATCCCGCCCGCGCACGCACGTTCATCAGCGACTACTCGAACCGCGTCGCGCAAGAGAACTTCATGAAGTGGTGGGAGCTGGCGGACAAACTGGTCACCGACTACCAGGACGGCGGATCGCGCACCACCCAGGAGAAGCGGACCATCCCGGCCGAGTGGCTCCAGAAACAGGGCCCGATTGGCACGAAGCTGCCGACGGCTCCCTCAGCCCCACCGAAGGTCGAGAAGAAGGACGAGAAGAAGGTCGAGAAGAAGATCGAGACGCCGTAACGGCCCTGCTCGGCCGAAGGCAGGATCGTCACGAGGGCCCTGGCTCGCCAGGAATGGCGGGTCCGGGCCCTCGCCTTGTCAGCACTGATCGCGGCCACCGGTTGTCGGCCATCCGGTCACGCCGGGCGGTGACAGGCGAATCCGCGGCCATCACACGGAGCGAATTCATGTTCCGACGGCTCATCGGTCGGTTCGTTGGAGGTGTCGGCATTGCCGCCGTCATGCTCATGGCGCTCGGCGCGCCGGCCGCGGCGGACACCTACACAAGACAGCCAGGCATCGACGTCCAGCAGTACATCTTCAGGATCGAGCTGAAGGACGGGACCCGCGCCATCTCGGGCCAGGCCGACATCGACCTCGTGTTCAAGACAGACGGCGTCGCCGAACTGCTCCTCGATCTGATTGGCGCGTCAGCCGACGGCAAGACCGGCATGACGGTGAGCGCGGTGACCAGCGGCGCCCAGACGCTGGCCTTCACGCACGAGCACAACCGGGTCCGCATTCAGTTGGGGCCGGCCGCCAAGGCTGGCGACCGGCGCCGCGTCACCGTCCAGTATTCCGGTGTGCCGGCCGACGGTCTGCTCATCGGCCCGAACAAGCACGGAGAGCCGGTCTTCTTCGGGGACAACTTCCCGGATCGGGCTCGCTACTGGCTGCCGACGATCGACCATCCGTACGACAAGTCCGCCTGCGAGTTCGTGATCACCGCGCCCGAGGCTTACCAGGTCGTGGCTCCCGGCGCCCTGGTCGAGACCACCAGCCTGGCCGAGAACCGGCGCCTGACCCGCTACAGGGAGGCGGTGCCGATCACCACCTACTGCATGGTCATCGGTGTCGGCCGGTTCGCGGTTGAGACGATCGGCTACGTGCACGGCGCGCCCATCCAGAGCTGGGTCTACCCGTCGGAGCGGGATCCTGGCTTTGCCGACTTCCGGATCGCCCTCAAGCCGATGGAACTCTTCAGCTGGCGGATTGGCCCCTACGCCTACGAGAAGCTGGCCAACGTCCAGTCCAAGACCCGCTACGGGGGCATGGAGAACGCCAGCACGATCTTCTACCGCGAGGGTGTCGTGACCGGTAAGGGCACCAACGAGGGACTGTTCGCCCACGAGATCGCCCACCAGTGGTTCGGCGATTCCGTCACCGAGTCCGATTGGGACCACACCTGGCTGAGCGAGGGATTTGCGACCTATCTCACGCACGTCTACAACGAGTACACCTTCGGTCGCGATACCATGGTTCGCGGTCTGCGGCGCGACCGCGAGAGCGTGATTCGGTACTACGACCGGAATCCGAAGTCGGCCATCGTCACGCCCGCGACGGAGAAACTCGACAACATCCTGAGCACGAACAGCTATCAGAAAGGCGGCTGGTTCCTCCATATGCTGCGCCGGCTGGTCGGCGACGAGGTCTTTTGGAAGGGGATCTCGACCTTCTACATGCGGCACCGCAACGGCAACGCGCTGACCGAAGATTTCCAGCGGGTGATGGAAGAAGTGTCTGGCAAGCCGCTGCAGGCGTTCTTCAGGCAGTGGGTCTATACGCCGGGGCAGCCCGTCATCAAGGGGAGCTGGACCTACGCCGCCGGCGTGTTGACCGTGGAACTCCACCAGGCGCAGGCGACCGACACGGTTTACACGACGGCCCTCGACATCGGCATCGTGACCGATCGCGGCGCCGCGCCGAAGGTCGAGGTGGTGCAGCTCGTTCAACGTGACCAGACGTTCACCATCTCGCTCGACAAGGAACCTCTCGACGTCGTGCTCGATCCGAACACGTGGCTGCTGATGCAGGCCGGCGAGTTCGCAAGGAAGCCTCGATAATTTCCGTGACCACCAGCGTGGCGGACGGACCCTGCTGGGTCGGGCGGAATTCGAGTGACGGCTCGCGCGCGGGGATTCCTTCAGGAGCTAGGCCGACGGGGGCAGGTTGAAATCGGGGCACCCTCGGGCGGGGGAGAGCGCGCGGCGGGCCGGCGGGTGTAGGGGCGGCTGTAGGGGCGGGTTTGAAACCCGCCCCCGCAGCCGCGGTCTGCCTAGAAGCGGTAGCTCAGCTTGGCGTAGCCGACGCTGGCCTTGTAGGGTCCGCTGTCGGTCTTCATGAAGATCAGGACGGACTGCGGCATGAGCGACGCCGGGCCCGTGTACGGAACCGAGTAGGCGTCCGCGAAGTCGTACTTCTCGTAGGCGTAGCCCAGGCTGAGCTTCCACGCCTTGCCAACCATGCGGTCCAGCTGCAGGCCGGCGGTCGTGAGCGTGGTGTCGTCCCAGTCGTTGATGTCCTGGGCGCCACCGGTTCCCGCGGCCACGAGCGTCGTGCGGCCGGGGGTGTAGAACGAACCCGTTTCCCGCGCCGTGATGTCCATCAGGCCGTCGACCTTCTGCTGACGCGCCATCAGCGAGAACGTCCACTTGTCGGGGACGAGCTGGAACATCGCGTTCACGCCGAAGGTGTTGGTCTTGTCGGTGCCGGCGTAGTTGAGCAGGTTGTTGATGGCGCCGCTGGTCAGCGTGCTCCACCGGTTGGTCTGCGCGTCCTTCTCGTAGGTGTAGTAGACGCTGAACTCGGCGCGTTCGCTCGGCGCGTACTCGAACTCGCCGGTGAACGTGTGGTACTTCGCCTCGAGCAGGCCGCTGGTGGTGTTGAGGTCCCCTGCCACGCGGCCCGGCCGGTTCGGGTAGTCCGTGTTCCGGCGGAAGTAGGCGAACGTCAAGCCGAGACCGGAGGCCGGGGTCAGCTCGATTTCGAAGCCCGTGCGCGTCGTCTTGCGCTCGGCCTCGTCGACCATCAGGCCGATCGTGGTCGTCGGGTAGCCCTCGGCCGTGCGGTTGGTCTGGTCGATGGTGGCGCGCACGCCCACGAAGTCGTTGGCGTGGTACACCGCGGAGAACGACGCGCCGTTTTCCTTGCCTGACGGGGCTTCGCGGAACGTCCGCGTGAGCTTGGACGTGCGGAACGCGCCTTCAAACGTGATGCCCTTGAAATCGTAGCTGGCCGAGGCGTCGAACCGCTCGGTCTTGGTGTCGTAGTTCTGCGCCGTCGCGTGCCCGTAGGGCTCGTCCGCGGTCGGTGTGTCGGCAGCCCCCC
>JADGOB010000283.1 GCA_017883185.1 Acidobacteriota bacterium | reverse complement strand
TCCGAGTTCGACAGCGCCCGGCGTTCCGTACGCAGCAGCTCCGGCGCGAAGCGGTCCAGCGTGATGCGCAGGTTGTTGTTCACGAGGAACGCCGTCGAGAGCCCGCTGAGGCGCGACAGGTTCGCCACGACTCGGGTGCGCTCGTCTGCCGTCATCCGGTCGCCCTTGTAGAGCGCGTGGAGGTACTCGCGCGACGCGAATTGCCGCGCCTGCTCGGCGACCTGTTCGGCCCCCAGCGCCTGCAACTCAGGCGCGAGCTTCTTGTGATGCCAGGCGGCCAACACCAAGCTTGGCAGCAGCGTGATGGACTGCGCATCTCCGGCGACCGCCTCTGCTGACGGGGTCATCGACAGCAGCACGACTCCACTGACCGGGACCTGATGGTCGATCAGGTAGCTTGCCAGGCCTGCCGCCCGCCCCGTCCCGACGTCCTCGCCGGCCAGGAAGAGCGGCGAGTTGCTCCGGCCGTAGGTGCTCGCGAAGCTGCGCACGAACTCACCGAGCGATGCGATGTCGGCGGCCGTCGTCCAGAACTCCGTCCCCCGGTTCGGCTGGTCGGGTCGACTGAACGCCGTGCCCACGGGGTTCACGAACACGAGGTCGGCCTCGTCGAGTAGCGTGTGGGGGTTGTCCACCCATCCGTAGGGCGGAAGCCCAGCCGTCCCGTCGACCGACCACTTCATGCGCTTCGGGCCCAGGCCGCCGAATTCCTGCCAGGTCGCGGCCACGCCCGGTGCGCCGCCCAGGAACACGAGCAGCGGGCGCGCCGACGCGTCGGCCACGCTATCCTTCGCGTAGTAGGTGAAGAACAGATGTGCCACCGACAGGCCGGTCGTCGCGTTCCGCAGCGGCAGGTACCCGACCCGCGCGGTGTAGGCGATCGATTCCCCATTGATGGTGATCTTCTGGTGAGCCTCCGTCGGCGCCGCATCCGGTATCGCCATCCCCGCGGACGCCGACGTGTCGAAGTCGTAGAAGCCAGCGGCGCCGCCGGCGCCGCCTCCACCGCGCGCACCTCCCCGGCCAGCTGCCCCGGTCTGCTGCGCCGGCGGCCCTTGCGCGGCCGCACTTTGCGTGGCCTGCCCTGGCGCCGCCCCGCGTCCACTGCCGCCCTGGGCCCAGACGGCCTGGATCCATGCGGCCAGCAGGACACCAAGGGTGATCACCAGCAGGAATCGTCCGTGACGCAGGTATCGCATGGCAACGTGCTCCTGATCAAACCCGCAGTTCGTCCGGTCGTTCAGTGCCAAGAAGGTACACCACCTGGCGTCTTGACGGGCGAGGAAGGTCGCGAAGCGATAGGATACTCCAGGCGGCGGGCGCAATTCATCGGCGACCACGACAGCCGTTTCATGTCTTTGCCTCGGCCCACACGCGCCACACGCGCGGCACTCGCCCATCATCTCCGAACACGCGTAGAATGAACTGCCCCTTGGAGGTCAAGACATGCGTCGAACGCTCGTCGTCCTCATCGGCGTAGGTGTGGCCGCGGCCGGCCTGGTGGCTCAGTCGTCGAAGGCGATTGACCCCGTCAACATGGACAGCACGGCGAAGCCCTGTGACAACTTCTACCAGTATGCAAACGGCGGCTGGATCAAGGCCAACCCTGTACCGGCGGACAAGAGCCGATGGGGCGCGTTCGAACAGCTTGCCGACCGCAATCGCGACGTCCTGCGGTCGATCCTCGACGAGGTCAGCGCCAAGAAGGACTGGCCGAAGGGAAGCACCGAGCAGAAGGTAGCCGACTTCTACACGAGCGGGATGGACGAAGCGGCGATCGAGCGGGCGGGCACTGCGCCGCTGACGCCGTTGTTCGCCAAAGTGGACGGCATCAAAAGTGCGAAGGACCTCGCCCTCGTGCTCGGCCAGCTTCGTCTCAGCGGATCGAGCGGCGCCTTCAGCTTCATGGTTGCCCAGGATCCGAAAGAAAGCACGCGCTACATTGGCAGCCTGAATCAGGGTGGGCTGGGCCTGCCAGACCGCGACTACTACCTGAAGGAGGATGGGAAGTCGAAGGACCTCCGGGACAAGTACGTCGCCCACGTCGCGAAGATGTTCCAGTTGGCGGGCGACACGCCGGATGCGGCCACAGCCGGCGCTGCCGTCGTCATGGACATCGAGACGCGGCTGGCGAAGGCCAGCCTCACACGGGTCGAGAACCGGGACCCGCAGAAGACGTACAACAAGATGACGCTGGTCGACCTGCAGAAGCAGACGCCAGGCTTCGACTGGACGGCCTACTTCGACCAACTTGGCGTCAAGCAGGTACCGCCGCTGAACGTCCGGCAGCCGCAGTTCTTCCAGGCCTTCGCCGAGATGAGCACGAGTGTTCCGCCGACCCAGTGGCGCAGCTACCTCCGGTGGCATCTCATTCGCGGCATGGCGGACTCGCTCACCAAGGCATTTCAGGACGAAGCCTTCGCCTTCGACGGCAAAGTGCTGAACGGTGTGCCGCAGCAGGAAGAGCGCTGGAAGCGGGTGCAGGCCATGACCGACCGCGTGCTGGGCCAGGCGCTCGGCCAGCTGTACGTCCGTCGGGCCTTCAGCCCCGAGGCCAAGGCCAGGATGATCGAACTCGTCGCCAACCTCCGCGCCACCCTGAAGGAGCGCATCGAGAAGCTGGAATGGATGGGCGCGGACACAAAGACCCAGGCGTTGCGCAAGCTCGCCGCCTTTGGCGTCAAAGTTGGCTATCCCGACACATGGCGCGACTACTCGGCGCTCGACATCACCCGCACCTCGTACGCCGACAATCTCTGGCGGGCGCAGCGCTTCGAGAGCGCACGCAACCTCGCCAAGCTCGGCAAGCCGATCGATCGCACCGAATGGGGGATGACAACGCCCACGGTGAACGCCTACTACAACGCGAGCATGAACGAAATCGTGTTCCCAGCCGGTATCCTGCAGCCGCCCTTCTTCGACGCGAAGGCCGACGACGCGGTGAATTACGGCGGCGTCGGCGCGGTGATCGGCCACGAGATGGGCCACGGCTTCGACGACAGCGGGAGCCAGTTCGACGCCGACGGGAATCTCAAGAACTGGTGGACGGAATCCGATCGTTCGGCCTACAAGGCCAGAACCGATCTGCTCGTCACGCAGTTCGACGCGTACGAAGCGTTGCCGGGCGAGCACGTCAACGGGAAACTGACGCTCGGCGAGAACATCGGGGACCTCGGCGGATTGACGATCGCCTACGTGGCGCTGCAGAAGGCGCTGACCAGCAAGGGCCGTCCGGGTTCGATCGACGGCTTCACTCCCGAGCAGCGCTTCTTCCTGAACTGGGCGCAGGTGTGGCGGCAGACGATTCGCGACGAGGCGCAGCGCGTCCGCTTGAACACGGATCCCCACAGTCCGGGCGAGTTCCGCACGAACGGCCCGACCAGCAACAGGCCGGAGTTCTTCAGCGCGTTCGGCTGCGCCGCAGGATCGCCGATGGTCCGACCGCCGGACGTGCGAACGAGTATCTGGTGAACAGAGGGCGGGCCGGCGGCGTCGTGAAGGTGGCGTTTGCGCGGAAGAACCCGCCGATCGAGCCGCCGCGGGATACGAAGTACATCAAGACTAGGGGCGCCTCCCGGCAATGACGGCGGGCCACGAACAACGGCAGACGAATACCCCGGAATACGAGGAAACGGAATCGTGACGAGACGAATCAGCTTCGCCCTATCGCTCGCCCTGCTGCTCGGCGCCGGGCTGCGGGCGCTGGATGTTCAATCGGCCGGTGGCGCCGCCCCGGCCACGCGGCTCCGTTTCGCGATCTCCTTTCCCGCGACGCGCAGCGCGCAACCGCTGGACGGCCGGATCATCCTGATCGTGTCGAACAATGACAAGCAGGAGCCGCGCTTCCAGAACGACGTCTACAACGCCAGGACGCAGTTGTCGTTCGGCATCGACGTCAACGGCCTGAAGCCCGGGCAGGAGGCGGTGATCGACGGCCGAACCCCCGGCTAC
Organism: Acidobacteriota bacterium; assembly: GCA_017883185.1. Classification (GTDB taxonomy): domain Bacteria; phylum Acidobacteriota; class Vicinamibacteria; order Vicinamibacterales; family Fen-181; genus FEN-299. The sequence continues at coordinate 50 of JADGOB010000283.1, read as the reverse complement.
CCGCTCGAGAGCCTCGCCCAGATCCCGCCGGGCGACTACTGGGTGCAGGC
>JADGOB010000282.1 GCA_017883185.1 Acidobacteriota bacterium | reverse complement strand
TCACCAGGACGTTCTCTTTCGCAGCGCCATCCTGCACTCCGTACAGTCCTATAACGCGCCACACGAGCGACCATCAGTCCCTTGCGAATGGTCCCCTGCTCCGCCGATGCCGGAAGAACCTGAGCGTTATCCAGGCGGTGTCTGTAACAGCGTGAACAGGCGGTTCCTCGCGTGTTCTTCGCGGGACTGGGTCGGGCATTCGTCCGTCCGAATGGGGGTCGTTCGGCTGACGTCCCCCGATTTCCTCCGCTTCACACGCCGACCGTGGTAAGCTCGCCGCCTCCCATAACATCGCGCACGTTACTTCGGCACACAGAGAGGGGCAACGATGCAAGCAGGATCGCGGCACACGTGTCTACTCGCGGTCGTCGTACTCGGGTTGGTTGTCGTGCTCGCAGGCACGGCTCTCGCCCAGTCCAGCACGCCAACAAATATTGGCACCTGGAAGCTGAACCTCGCAAAATCGACATACGCCGCTGGCACGGCACCCAAGAGCAGCACCCTCACAATCGAGGCGGCTGGCGCGGGCTTCAAGGCTACGGTTGATGCGGTGGCTGCGGACGGCACTGTGCAGCACTGGGGGTTCAGCGGGAACTACGACGGGAAGGACAACCCGGTCTCGGGAAACAGCCCGTACGGCGATGTCGTGTCTGGCACTCGTGTCGATGCCAATACGACAACAAACATCTACAAGAAGGGTGAGACCGTCACCACCGCTCTGACCGCAGTCGTGTCCGGCGATGGGAAAACGATGACATTCACGAACACAGGCACGGATGCCCTGGGGAAGACCATCAACAGTGTGAGGGTCTACGACAAGCAGTAGGCAACACTGACCGCCATTCGCGGGAATCGTCAGGGTGGAGTGACGACTCGTCACTCCACTACTCCCCACCAGCAAGAGTGCTCCCCCGCCCTCGCTGAACCCCAGGTTTCGCAGCGCCGGGCGAAGGGCCGGTGTCGGCTGCCCCGGACGATTACTCGACCCGAAGGCCACCGGCGAGGCACAGGAGAGCCTGGCCGCCGGCACGCGGATAAACAGGGGCAGGGATCACGTGCGACCAGCGCTACTCGGTTCTGAGCGCGCTCATGGGCGAAACAGCCGCTGCGCGGCTGGCCGGGATGATCGCCGCAACGAACGCGCAACCTGCGAGCGACACGACGGCGAGGGCCAGCGCGAGCGGATCCCAGAATGACACACCATAGAGCTGAGCCGAGATGAGCCGTCCAGCGGCGACGGCCAGCGGCAAGCCCAAGGCAAGCCCGGCCGCCACGCGCCTGAACGCACCGCCGAGCACCAGGCCGATGACCTTCCCGCGGTCGGCGCCGAGCGCCATGCGGATGCCCATTTCGCCGGTTCGCTGCGCAACGGTGTAGGCCGTGACGCCATACAACCCCACGGCGGCCAGCAGCAAGGCCACGATCCCGAACAGTCCGGCGAGGCTCGCCACGGCGCGCTCTTGATCGAAGGACAGGTCCACCTGCTGCTGCATGGTCCTCACGCTGATGATCGTGAGGTTGGGGTCCACGCCCGCGAGGGTCCTGGTGAGCACCGGCTCGAGCTCGCCGGGCGACGCATTCGTCACCAGCATGATGCCCTCGATGAAGTGGGACTGCAGCTCGATCCTTGCCATCAGATCGTTCTTGTACGGGATGTTCTGCGCGAGCGGCACGTAGAACATCGGACGCGCCGGCCTGTTCAACGCAAACCCCGCAAATTTCGCATCGCGCACCACCCCCACGATGCGGAACGTGCCCGCATTCTCCGGCAGGTCGAGTCCGAAGTGCTGCGCGAGCGGATCTTCGTCGCTCTTGAAGAAGCGCTTCACGAACGCCTCGTTCACGACCGCCACGGGCGCCGCCGTTTCGTTGTCGGCAGCGCTGAAGGCGCGTCCGCGCACCATGACCATGCCCAAATTCTGCAGATAGCTGGCGCTGACGCGGTCCCACGACGCGCCCGCCTGCTCGCTCATCTTCGGCGGCGGATGGCCCGAGACGAGAATCAACTCGCCCCAGTTGTCGGTCAGCGGGTTGTACAAGGCCAACCCCGAGCCCCGCACGCCGGGCAGGCGATCGAGGCGTGATTCGACCTCGCGGTACAGCGCGGTCAACTTCGGGAGCGTGTAGGTGGCCGGGGGTCTGTTCAAGGACACGACAACGCGCCCAGGCACCTGATAGCCGAAGTCCTGATGTTCGAGCTTGTCGAGACTTCTCGCCAGCATCGTCGCGCCTGCCACGAGCACGATTGACAAGGTTGCCTGCACGACGAGCAGCCCCGTCCGAGCAAGCGACGAACGGTCGCCGGTGCTGCGGCCAGCCATGCGCAGCGCGTCCATGGGATCGGTGCGCGTCGCGAACCATGCGGGGGCGGCGCCGAACACGACACCGGTCACGAGCGCGAGGCCGAAGGCGAACACCAGGACCACGAGCGACGGCTGAACGCTGATCGGCAGGAAGGTTGAGCTGTGAAAGCTCAGAACAAGCAGCAGTCGCGCGGAGCCGACAGCGACCAGCAGACCGAGGAGTCCGCCGGCAATTGCGAGGAGGACGCTCTCGACGAGCGCCTGCGCGACGATCTGCCGCCTGGAGGCACCAATCGCGAGGCGCAGGGCCGTTTGTCCTCGACGAGCCGCGGCCCTGGCCAGCAGTAGGTTCGCGACGTTCGCGCACGCAATGAGCAGCACGAGTCCGCACACCGCCAGGAGAATCTGCAGGCTGCGTCCGTACTCCTCTTTCATCACGCCGACACCGGCTCCGGCCGGGACGACCGCGATGACCTGATTGGGAAGCATGCGGATCACGTCGGGCATCCAGTTGGCGGGATAGCCGGAATCGTATTGCATCCACCGCCGGAGCACGCCGGTGAGGCGCGGCGCCATGCCATCGATCGACGCGCCAGGTCTCAGGCGGCCGATGACGCGGAGCCAGGCGGAGACCGGTTGATGCAGCAGCGCGCCGTCGCCGTTGATCATCGGCTCCTGCTGGAGCGGGATCCACAAGTCGGGAGGGTCGGGCCGCAGCGTTTCGCCGAAGAATCCCGGCGGCGCCACGCCGATCACCGTAAACGGATGCCCCTCGATCACGAACGTGGAACCGACGACCGACGAGTCGGCGCCGTACGTGGTCTGCCACGCGTGATGGCTGAGCACCGCCACGGGTGGTGCGGACGGCTTGTCGTCATCGGCCGTCAGCACACGTCCACCGAACGGGCCGACCCCAAGCGTCGAGAAGTAGCTTCCGGTGACGTATTCGGAGCGTAGCGGCCTGGCCGCCGTGTCAACGCCGACGCGCCGCACGCTCAACCGCGCGCCGCCGGCCTGGAACGCCGTCACCTCTTCGAACTCCGGCGTCTCTGCCCTGAGCCGCTCATAGAGCGGAAAGGAGAACATGCCCCACCGATCCTGGGGACCGCCTTCCACGCAGCAGTCGTCGCCGTCGCCGATCCGGTACAGCCGCGCGGGGTCGGAAACGGGCAGCGAACGCAGCATGATGGCGTGGACCAGTGTGAATATGGCCGTGGTGCCGCCGATGCCGAGGGCCAGCGTGAGCACGGCGGCAGCCGTGAAGACGGGCGACAGCCGGAACTGGCGGATCGCGTAGCGGACAGGGCCAAAGAGGATTGTCATCTCAGACGTTAGACGGAGCGAACGTCCGGGTGGTTGCCCCGCTCCATCCGGGACAGGCAGTGCAGACCGCAAACTCCTGGTGTGCTCCGCGCGCGCCGTCACTCGTGGCGAAGCGCCGAGGCCGGGGCCACGTGCGCGGCTCGCCACGCCGGCACGACGCAGGCGATCAGGGCGGTCCCGCCCAGCAACGCGGGCGCTCCGATGAAGGCAACTGGATCCAGCGGCCGCACGCCGTAGAGCAGCGACTCAAGCGAACGGGTCAAGACCACGGCCGCCGCGAGACCGACGGCGACGCCGGCGGCGGCTATCCGCATGCCCTCCGTCATCACCAGGCGATGGACGTCGGCGGGCCGGGCCCCGAGCGCCATGCGAATCCCGAA
>JADGOB010000281.1 GCA_017883185.1 Acidobacteriota bacterium | reverse complement strand
GTGTGCACGGAGGACACCGACCGCGAACAGGATCCCTCCGCCGAGGTAGAGCACGGCGCCGAGGGAGCCGACGATCGCCAGGGGACCTACGTCCGTCTGCAGCACGTACCCAGCAACGAACAGGCTCGCCACATCTTCGGTCAGCTTGGGCGAGCCCGCGGCACTGAGGGGCAGGATGAAAGCTTCGGCGAAGTTGACGGCTGACTGGGTGATGAAGAACAGGGAGAACACGAGGTACCCCAGCAGGCCCAGGATGCCGGAGCGGCTCGCCTGCGTGAGGTACACCCCGCTGATGCCGGCGAGGCCGAGCACGGCCATGGTCAAGCTGAGGATGTGCACGTACACCCAGGCGCTGGTGGTGATCGAGGCGATGTCTTCGTGCGGGTGTAGGGGCTGGATCAGGATGAAGATGACGCCTGCCGCCGCGAGGGCGACTGCCGCCGCGCGGGTGAGGGTAGATGTGGTGATGCTCATGGTGGCGCTCCTCGGCCGAGTTGACCCGGGCGGTCGCCTCGGGACGGACCGAAACCTACGGATGCGCGTGGTGGCGCGTCATCACCACAAGTGGTGATCGTCGTCAGATCAACCCTTGCTCGCGTGCGCGCCGGACGGCGGCGGGCCGGGTGCTGACGGCCAGCTTCTCGAAGATGTGTTTGGTGTGTGTGCGCAGGGTGTTGAGGGAGACGAAGAGTTCGCGAGCGATCTGGGGACCGGTGAGTTCGGTGGCCAACATCTCGAGGACCGCCAGCTCGCGTGGGCTGAGGGATTCGGCAGCCTCCACGCCTGACGCGTCTCCGCTCGGCGGGAAGGAGCGACGCAGGCGCCGAACGTACTCGGGAAGTATCGCGCGGCGGCCCGCCTCGTCGAGGAGTGTGGCCATGGGCGTCCCTTCATCAGTGAAGAGGCGTACGTATCCCTCTGGTTCCGCCAGGAGGAGGGCCTTCCGAAGGGGCGCAATCGCTTCCAGCAGTCGGCCTTGGGCCTCGAAAGCCAACGACTGCAGCACGAGGATCTCGTTCATGCTGCCACCGCGTCCGCCCGTTTCGGCCGCGGCAAGTAACTTGTCGAGCAGGCGGGTGGCGTCCGCGATGTCAGCTGCCACGTGATGGGAGCGGAACCGGGCGATCAGGAGCCTTGCGAGGGTGATGTGGTGGAACTCTCGCATGTAGGCGGGGTCGTCGTCTGGGGAGATTGCGTTCTCGGCGGCCCATGCTCCTGCGTCCGCGAGTCGGTTCTGTTTGATCCAGATCCGGGTTCTCATCGCGGCGATCGAGCGGGTGTCGGGGAAGTAGCCCGGCAGGTAGAGCTGTTCGGCTTGGTCGAGGAGCACGGTGGCGGCGTCGAGATCGCCTTCGGCCTCCTTGAGCCGCGACATCGCGATAAACCAGCGATGGCGATTTTCAGGAACGCCGGCATGAGCGCCGGGTGTCGGGCCTGCTTCCAGGATGCTTGTCGCGCTCGCGAGATCGTTCTCCTCGCGGCTCAGTTCGCTTCTGCCGGGCTGAAGGTCGATCGTCCATCCCTCGCCCGCGGCCGCCGCAAGTGAGACGGCTCGCTCGTATGCGTCGCCTGCGGCGAGGCGGCGCCCTTGAACGGTGAGCATGTCCATCATGACGACGGTGCCCGAGATGGCGTCTGTCAGATGGCCCGCCACCTCGAGGCTTGCCATCGCTTCACGAAACGTCGGGACAGCCGCCTCGAGGTCACCTTTCGCCCAGAGCACGAGACCGAGAAGGCCGCCGCCGGCACCGCGGCTGAGGTGGTCGTCCGGAAGGCTCAGCGCCAGGGCGCGGCGTGCGTGCCTCTCAGTCCCATCGATGTCGCCGCGGGCCTGCGCGATGGCTGCTCGATAGGCAGCGATGGTCGCAGGCAGTTTCGTGAGTTCAGGGCCTGGCATCGAGTCGTGGCCGTCGTCCGACGTCACAGATGCCTCGACCTCACTGAAGCGTCGGTCGGCTCCGTCGAAGTTCCCCGCGACAAACATGGACCACGCGGAGAATGCGCGGAGAACGGGCAGGCGCCTGGTGGTGTCATCGGGCAGCAGCTTCAGCCACGCGATCAGCGTGGCGTCTTGTCGCCGTCGCCGCATGTCCGGCAACGAGCGTTCGATCAGATGGGCGGCGCGGAGGAAGTCGTGTGCTGAGAGCGCATAAGCGATCGCGTCCCCGGGCAAGTCGTGTTCTTCGTGCCAGGTGCTGGCGAGTCGGTGCAGATCATCCGCCCGATCTCGGTCCTCGCGTAGCGACCGAGCGCGGAGGACGTCGGCGAAGAGGTGGTGGTACCTGTACCAGCGGCGCTTGTCGTCGAGTGGGACGACGAAGAGGTTGTCGCGCTCGAGGGCATCGAGCATCTCGCCGCTGTCGGTCCGACCGGTGAGCGCATCACAGAGCGAGGCGCACATCCGCTCCAGGAAGGCCGTGTGGAGCAGGAAGCTCCGAACGGGTTCTGGTTGACCTTGAAGCACCTCTTCCCCGAGGTAGTCGATGACGAATCGGTTGCTCCCCGTGAATGCTTCGATGAATGCAGTGGAGTCGGAGTGCTCCCGCATGGACAAGGCAGCGAGTTGGAGCCCTGCAACCCACCCCTCGGTGCGCGACTCCAAGGCGTCGATCTCGACGGCGGACAAACCCAACCCCATCATCTGATTGAGGAACGTCGCCGACTCATCGGGCGTGAACCGCAAGTCGGCGGCACGTAGCTCAGCCAGCTCGCCCTTGCCTCGGAGACGAGCGAGCGGAAGCAGCGGATCAGAGCGGCTCGCGATCACAACGTGAAGTGCCGACGATTGATGCTCGAGCAGATAGGTCACGACATCGCGAACCGCGGCGCCTTCGATCCATTGGAAGTCATCCAGTATCAAGATCGTCGACGAGGGCGCCTGATCGATCTCGTTGATGAGTTCCGTGAGAATCGACTTGGGCGAATTCGCCGCGAGTGCGGGAGGACGCTCAAGGGCGGCCAGTAGGTAGCTGAGGAAACGCGACGGGTCGTTGTCGCCCTCATCGAGCGAGATCCACGCGACGCGCACGTCAGGTTCGCGAGCTTTGACGTCGGCTACCCACTCGCTCACGACGGTCGTCTTGCCGAATCCGGCGGGGGCCGCGACGAGGGTTAGTTTTCGGCCAGCGGCGCGACCATCGCTCAGCCGATCGATCAGCCGTATGCGTGGGACAGATTGAGGACGCTGTGGCGGCACGAAGAGCTTGGTCGACAGAACCCGGCTCGCCATGGGCCCATCATCACCGATCACCACATGTGGTGATGCAGAGTCTCAGCGGCCGCCCATAGGTTCCGACCCATGGTCATCGCATCCACTCAGCTTCAGCGCCCGCGGGGGATCTGGCTCATCCCGACCGGGTTGATCCTGCTCACGCTCATTCCGATCGTCTCGGGTTCATTCAGGCTCACTCAGCTGGCCGGCGGGCCGCAGCTCATCCCCGAGGCCGCGAGGTTCACCGGTTCTCCTGTGCCGGTCGTCCTGCACATCGTGTCCGCCATCCCGTTCTGCGTCATCGGCGCCTTCCAGTTCCTGCCCTCGCTCCGGCGCGGAAGGCACAGCTGGCACAAGATGGCCGGTCGGGTACTCATCCCTGCCGGCTTCGTCCTCGCACTGGCTGGGCTCTGGATGGCGACGCTCTATCCGCATCCCGTCGGGGACGGCCCTGCGCTCCTCGTGGAGAGGGTGGTCTTCGGCGGCTACATGCTGCTCAGCCTGTCGCTCGCGGTCCGTGCACTCATCCGTCACGACTACGTCGCGCACAGTGCCTGGATGACGCGCGCCTATGCCCTCGGGGTGGCTGCCGGGACGCAGGCGCTCGCGCTCATCCCCGGCTCGATCATGTTCGGCTCCAAGAACGAGATCTCCCGCGCCGTCGCCATGGGCCTCGCCTGGGTGGTCAACCTGGCTGTCGCCGAGTTCGTCATCTGGCGGCGCGCGCAGCGGGCGTCGGCGAAGCGTGTCAGGACGGTGTCCGCGTGAGACCCGGACCAAAGATGCGCGCTGCGGTGTACCG
>JADGOB010000280.1 GCA_017883185.1 Acidobacteriota bacterium | reverse complement strand
CGGCCGGGATTCCCGCCGCGACCAGCGCCTTCCGCACGGCCTCCACCAGTTCGCGGTGCGTCGGGTTCAGGTGTGACGTCGGCACCAGGCCGACGGTGTGCTATTCCGGTTCCGTGATCTTGCGCTTGCGATCCTGGAAAGAAACTAGGCGCGATTCGCGCGGTCGGGAGGCTGCGTCCGAATCGAACGGTCGGCCACGATGGTGACCTGCATGCCCCGCGCGCGATTGACGATGCGTTCGACGAGCCAGTGGTCGAACCAGAAACGCGCCACGCGTTTCCGGTCGCGCGTGACGAAGATCTGCGTCACGCCGTGCAGCCGGGCGAAGCCGACAGCGGTCTCGGCCACATCGCGGCCCTGGAGCACGCGGGCCTCGATCTGGAGGCCTCGCGCAAAGTTGAGGTGCCGCTCCAGGCGCTGCCGTTCATCGTCCGCCAGGTGGCGGAGATCGGATGTCGCGGACACATAGACGGCGAGACACTCGGCCCGCAGATGGTCGGCTACTCGCCGGCCGCGGCGGATCAGCGCCGCGCTGGACGGGTCCGGTCCCACGATCAGCATCAGGCGTTCTGCGCGTTCCGGGCCGGCCGCCGGGTCTCCAGGGATCTCCGCAGGCTCGTCGTCCGACAGGCGGGTCTCCACGGCGTAGGCGGCCTGGCGCATCGCCAGCTCGCGAAGCGCCACCAGCGTCGATTCCTTGAAGAAGTTCTCGAGCGCCGCGCGTGCCCGATCCGGGGGGTACACCACCCCACGTGCGAGCCTGTTGAGCAAGGCACGCGGGGTCAGGTCCACCATGACGACCTCGTCGGCCTGCTTCAGGACCCAGTCCGGAATCGTCTCGCGAACCCGGACACCCGTGCTCTGCCAAATCTGGTCGTTGAGGCTCTCCAGGTGCTGCACGTTCATCGTCGTCACGACATCGATGCCGGCGTCGAGCAGCACCCGGACGTCCTCCCAGCGTTTGGGCCTCGCCGAACCGGGCACGTTCGTGTGGGGGAATTCGTCGACGATCGCCACGTGTGGATGGCGCCGCAGGATGGCGTCGGTGTCCATCTCTTCGAAGCGCGAACCGCGGTACTCGACGCTCGTCCGCGGGACGGTCTCGAGGCCATCGGCGAGGGCGATCGTGTCCTGCCGACTGTGCGGTTCGAAGTACCCGATCACGACGTCCACGCCGTTCCGCTGAAGCTCGTGCGCTTCGGTCAGCATCTGATAGGTCTTTCCCACCCCGGCGGCGTACCCGAGGAACACCTTCAAACGACCGCGGGGGCGTGTCGACTCTGTCACGGCAGCTACTGCGGAAAGACGCGAACGTCCATGCCGTCGGCCTCGCGGATCAATCGCTCCAGCGGCGTGCCGCTGAGCCGCGACCGCCACGTGCGCCGGAGGTTGTGACCGACAAAGATCTGCGTGATATTGTGATGGCGCGCGTAGTCGATGATCGTCGGCACGGCATCGTCGCCCTCGAGCACATCGACGTGGGCGCGCTGGGCGCGAGCCAGCAACACGTTGCGCTCGTTCGCCATGCGATCTTCTTCTGTGAGACGGTCCTGGGTCACGTAGATGGCGTACAGCTCGCCATGGAACTGGTCCACGTTGTGTCGCCCGCTGGCCAGCATCTTCGCGGCGTTCGCGCGTGGCGTCATGCACACCAGGATCCGCTCCTGGGTGCCCCACGACGGCTGGACGCCGTGCAGGTGCAGGTACGCCTCGAGTTGGTGGTCGACGACCTCCGCGGTCAGCAGGAGCGTCCGTTGGCGCAACGCGGACAGCCTGTGTCCCGCCTCGGCGTCGGCGACCGGCGGGGCATCGACCACCACGACTTCGTCGGCCCGGCTGATGAACTGCTGCGGCACCGTTGGGGCGGGGACCCGGCCGACGACTCCGCGCACGAACGCCTGCTGCTCCTGGATGTACTCGAGATTGATTGACGTGATGACCGAAATGCCGGCCTCGAGGAGCTCTTCGACGTCCTGGTAGCGTCTGGCGTGCCGGCTGCCAGGGGGGTTGTCGTACGCGACGCCGTCGATCAGGCAGACACCCGGGTGCCGTGCGAGCAGGCCGGGCATGTCGAGAACCGGCACGCCGGCCACTTCGTGGGTCGGGACGACCTCGATGCTGTCGATAATCAGCGCCACGTCCGGTGCGACGGCGGGCTGTATCGCCGCGACCACCACGTCTTCGCCTCGTTCGTGCCGGCGCCGCCCTTCGTCGAACAATCGAAACGACTTGCCGATGCCCGAGGCGTACCCGAGGAAGATCTTCAGCTGACCGCGCCGGTCTGCGCGCTCCGCGGCTTCGATCTCCCGGAGAAGCGTTTCGGCATCCCGCCGGACGAACGGGCCAACTTCGACACCAGACATCGTCTCTTAAGCTACCTTTGGATCGGGCGCCTGTCCAGGTCGAGGCCACGGTCGGCCGGATGACCTCCTCTATTTGCGCGGCAACCGACGGTCTAAATCCAGATTGAGCTCGAGGACGTTCACACGCGGCTCGCCGAGCACACCGAGGGTCCGTCCCTTCGTGTGCTGCGCAACCATGGTCTGAACTTGTCCCACCGAGACTCCGCGAGCCTTCGAAACACGGGCCGCCTGCGCCAGGGCATTGCCTGGACTGATGTGTGGGTCCAGGCCCGACGCGGAGGCCGTGACCGCATCGGCCGGGATCGGCGTCTTCGGCGTGAAGACCAACGGCGCCTTGTCGTCGTTGAACGCCTTGATCAACTTCACATCATCGAGATTGCCCTGCGGATCCTTGAACGCGTCGAGAGGGGTCGACGAGTCATAGGGGATCTCGTTGTCGAGGCAGTAGTGCACGACGCGATCCTTGATGCCGTCGAAATCGACGATTTCGTTCTTCCTGTCGTCCAGTTTCGTTGTTCCGTTGATCAACTTGGCGCTGGTCGGTCCCAGGTTCGACCCCGCACTGGCGGTGGGATCGTAGCCGCTGCCGGCCGCGGATGGCCGCGGGTGAAAGTACTCGGGCTTCGTGAAATTCTGGCCAATCAACCGAGATCCGACGACTTGCCCATTCGAGACAACCAAGCTGCCATTGGCCTGATCCCGAAAGACGACTTGAGCAATCCCGGTGATGACGGCCGGATATATCAGGCCAGTCAGGACCGTCATGACCAGCATCATTCTGAACCCGGGCTTGAGTTCCGCGAACATGTCTCTCTCCTCACTAAGCCAGGTGGAGCAGGCCGAGAATCCGGTCGATCGCCCAGATGCACGGGAAGGGGGCCAGGAAGCCGCCGAGCCCATAGATCAGGAGGTTGCGGCGGAGCATCTGCGCCGCGCTTCGGGGCCGATACCTGACCCCTCGCAGCGCGAGCGGCACCAGGGCGACGATGATCAGGGCGTTGAAGATCACGGCCGAGAGCACGGCGCTCTCGGGTGTCCGGAGGTACATGATGTTGAGCTTGTTCAGCGCCGGATACGTGGCCATGAACATCGCCGGGATAATCGCGAAGTACTTGGAGACGTCGTTCATGACAGAGAAGGTCGTCAAGGCGCCGCGCGTAATGAGCAACTGCTTCCCGATGGCGACGACCTCGATCAGCTTCGTCGGATTGCTGTCGAGATCCACCATGTTGCCAGCTTCGCGGGCAGCGGTCGTCCCGCTGTTCATGGCCAGGCCGACGTCGGCCTGCGCCAGCGCCGGCGCGTCGTTGGTGCCGTCGCCCGTCATCGCGATCATGCGACCGCCCGCCTGCTCCTTCCTGATGTACTCGAGCTTGTCCTTGGGGGTTGCCTGCGCGAGGAAATCGTCCACGCCGGCTTCGGAGGCAATGGCCGCCGCTGTCAACGGGTTGTCGCCGGTGACCATCACCGAGCGAATGCCCATTGCGCGAAGCTGCGCGATGCGCTCCTTCATGCCCACCTTGACGATATCTTTGAGGTGAATGATCCCGAGCAGCTTGGAGCCGTCGGCCACCGCGAGCGGCGTGCCCCCCGTCCGCGAGATCTTGTCGGAGAGCTCTGTCACCTCCGATGGGATTCGCCCACCTTGTTCTTTGACGAACGTCACGATCGAGTCGGTCGCACCTTTCCGG
>JADGOB010000001.1 GCA_017883185.1 Acidobacteriota bacterium | reverse complement strand
CGGCCATGGCGCTCGGCATGCGCCGCGACGAGTCGGCGCGGTTCGTGTTCGTGCTCGGCATCCCGGCGATCCTCGCGGCGGCCGTCAAGGAGGGGTTTCCCTTCCTGGTCCACGGGCTGCCGCCCGGTGAGGCGGGGCTGTTCGCGGCCGGCATCGTCTCGTCGGCGATTGTCGGCTACGTTGCCGTGAGGTTCTTCATCCGCTACGTCGCCGGTCATTCCCTCGCGGCGTTCGCCTGGTATCGCCTGGCGCTGGCCGCGGCCGTCGTGGTCTGGTGGTTCGGCCGATAGGTCCATGGCAACACCGCGAGCGATTCACTGGCTGCGCCGTCGGTTCATCACCGGCTTTTTCGTCACGGTCCCGTTGATCATCAGCGTGGCCGCCCTCGTCTGGATCTTCCACCTGATCGACGACTTCAGCGGCCCGGTCTACGACCGCTGGCTGGGCCGCCACGTCGCGGGCCTCGGTCTGGCCACGACCGCCGCGGTCCTGCTGCTGGTGGGCGTGATCGCGAGCAACGTGCTGGGCAAGCGGCTGCTCGCGCGCGGAGAGGGCTACCTGGCCCGGATTCCGGTCTTCCGCACGATCTACTCCCCGGTCAAGCAGTTGCTTGCGGCGTTTTCGCCCGACAACGAATCCGGACTCAAGCGCGTGGTGATGGCGCGGGACGCGGGCGGCGGCCTGCGGCTCGGGTTCCTGACGAAGGAGTTCGAGATGGACGCGGGGGACGGAGGTGGCCCACAGCTGTTCGCCACGGTGTACGTCCCGACCAACAATCTGTACCTCGGCGACGTGTACGTCTACCCGCGCGGGGCCCTCCTGTTTCCGGAGATCACGGTCGAAGAGGGCGTGCGGATTTTCCTGACGGGCGGGATGGCGATGGCGGCGCGGATCCCGACGTGGGACCGCGGAAGCGGGCACCCCTTCGTAGGGGCGGCCGCCCGGTCACCCTGCCCGGACCATTTGTCAGGCAGCCCCCCGCTTCCCTATAATCGGTGAAGCTCGAGCGGGCGAGCCTTGCTTGTCCGGAGTTCCTCCCTGGCTCCCCCGGGTGCTACAGCGCCCGGGATTGACGGTTCTGCCCCCGTATTCAACCGAACAAAGAGGTGACATGAACGTGCTTTCTTTGCTACCGAGACGCGCCGGCCCACGTGTGCGCAGACAGCGGCGCTCGTTTGCGATCCTACTGGTCTTCATGGCGGCGATCTTCCTGCTATCCGCGCCCGTCGCGATGGCGGCCGCGCAGCCCCCGGACGCGGCCGAGGCGACCCAGCCCGCGGGCGGCGAGGCCAACCTGCGCCTCCCCGACCTCGGCCAGTCCGAGTTCATGGGAATCAACGGACGGACTCTCCTGATGTCAGGCCTTGGTGTCTGTGTGCTGGGGCTGCTGTTCGGCCTGGTCGTCTACCGCCAGATCGAGGCGCTGCCGGTGCACGCGTCGATGCGGGAGATCTCCGAGCTGATCTACGAGACGTGCAAGACGTACCTGCTCCAGCAGGGGAAGTTCCTGATGATCCTCGAGGCCTTCATCGGGGTCATCATCGTCATCTATTTTGGCGTGCTGCAGCACTTCGAGGCGTCCCGGGTCATCATCATCCTTGCCTTCAGCGTGCTCGGAATTGCGGGGAGTTACGGCGTGGCGTGGTTCGGCATCCGGATCAACACGTTCGCCAACTCGCGGACGGCATTTGCCAGCCTGAAGGGGAAACCGTTCCCGGTGTTCGCCATCCCGCTCAAGGCGGGCATCAGCATCGGGATGCTGCTGATCAGCGTCGAGCTGTTCATGATGCTCGCCATCCTGCTGTTCGTCCCAGGTGACTACGCCGGCCAGTGCTTCATCGGCTTCGCGATCGGCGAGTCGCTCGGCGCCGCGGCGCTCCGCATCGCCGGCGGCATCTTCACGAAGATCGCCGACATCGGGTCCGACCTGATGAAGATCGTCTTCAACATCAAGGAAGACGACGCGCGCAACCCGGGCGTCATCGCGGACTGCACGGGCGACAACGCGGGCGACTCAGTGGGCCCGACGGCCGACGGATTCGAGACGTACGGCGTCACCGGCGTGGCGCTGATCTCGTTCATCCTGCTGGCCGTGAACGAACAGGCGGTGCAGGTGCAGCTGCTCGTCTGGATCTTCGTGATGCGCATCATGATGATCGTGGCCAGCGGCCTGTCGTACCTGCTCAACGGCATCTGGGCGAAGGCGAAGTACGGCACCGCCGACAAGATGAACTTCGAGCACCCGCTGACGACGCTGGTGTGGCTCACGTCCATCGTCTCGGTGGTCATCACCTACCTGGTGTCGTACCTGCTGATTCCGCAGCTGGGCGACGGGACGCTCTGGTGGAAGTTGTCCACCGTCATCACGTGCGGGACGCTGGCCGGCGCCATTATCCCCGAGCTGGTGAAGGTGTTCACCTCGACCGAGTCGGCGCACGTGAAGGAAGTCGTGACGTCGGCCCGCGAGGGCGGGGCATCGCTCGACATCCTGTCGGGCCTGGTGGCCGGGAATTTCAGCGCCTACTGGCTGGGCCTCACGATCGTGGCGCTGATGGGCATCGGCTTCCTCGTGAGCACGCAGGGATTCGGCGACCTGATGATCGCCCCGGCGGTGTTCGCATTCGGCCTGGTGGCGTTCGGTTTCCTCGGCATGGGCCCGGTGACGATCGCGGTTGACTCGTACGGCCCGGTGACCGACAACGCGCAGTCGGTCTTCGAGTTGTCGATGATCGAGACGCTGCCGAACATCAAGCAGGAGCTGAAGAAGGAGTTCGGCTTCGACGCGAACTTCGGCGTGGCCAAGGATCTGCTGGAGGCGGGCGACGGCGGCGGCAACACGTTCAAGGCGACCGCCAAGCCGGTGCTGATCGGCACCGCCGTGGTCGGCGCGACGACGATGATCTTCTCGATCATCGTGATGCTGACCCACCGGCTGCAGCCCGAGCTGGTGGCGAACCTGTCGCTGCTCCACGCGCCGTTCCTGCTGGGGTTGATCACCGGCGGGGCGGTGATCTTTTGGTTCGCGGGCGCGTCCATCCAGGCCGTGTCAACCGGCGCGTATCGGGCCGTGGAGTTCATCAAGCGGAACATCAAACTCGAAAGCTCCGAGAGGGCGTCGGTGGCCGACAGCAAGAAGGTGGTGGCCATCTGCACGCAATACGCGCAGAAGGGGATGTTCAACATCTTCCTCACGGTCTTCTTCTCGACGCTGGCGTTCGCGTTCCTCGAGCCGTATTTCTTCATCGGCTACTTGGTGTCGATCGCGCTGTTCGGCCTCTACCAGGCCATCTTCATGGCGAACGCGGGCGGCGCGTGGGACAACGCCAAGAAGATCGTCGAGGTGGAGCTGAAGGAGAAGGGGACGCCACTGCACGCCGCGACGGTCGTCGGGGACACGGTGGGCGACCCGTTCAAGGACACCTCGTCGGTGGCGATGAACCCGGTCATCAAGTTCACGACGCTGTTCGGGTTGCTGGCGGTCGAGCTGGCGGTCCAGTTGACGGCCCAGGTGGGGTCGACGGTGACCTGGATGCTGAGCGGGATTTTCTTCCTGATTTCGATGATCTTCGTGTGGCGTTCGTTCTACGGGATGCGAATCCAGGCGGAGAAGTAGCGGGGGGTGGGGTCCTGCCGGAGGGCCCCATCCGAGGTTCGGTTTGACTTGCAGTCCCAGTGATCGCTACAATACTTCGATTTCGGTCCCGCGGGCGCCCCACGTCAAGCCTAGCCCGACGGTACCCGAACATCCACTTTTGTAAAACCGGTGTCTAAGTATTCAGGCGTGTCCGGGTTGGCCGTTCGTTGACACCCACTTTTCGGACTAGTTATAATCGGCCGCCTTGCCTGAGAACGAACGAGCAGGAGGAGTAGACCGGTGCCACGCGACCTGTTTGGTGACGTAGTCAGTCCTTCCATCACGATCGGGAGCAAGAAGTGGTACACGGTGCCACTCTCGTTTCTCGTGCATGCGGTCGTGATCGGGGCGATCGTAATCGTGCCGCTGATGGCGGCCGATGTGCTTCCGACGCCGCCGATCATGATGGCGTTTGCTGCGGCTCCGCCGCCGCCACCGCCACCTCCACCGCCGCCCCCGCCGCCGGCCCAGGCCGCCGCGGCGGTGCCGCCCCCGGACGTCAACCCGAACGCCGCGCCCGTGCAGGCGCCATCCCAGATCAAGCCTGAGACCGGCCTGAACACCGGCCTCGAGGGCGGAGTCCAGGGTGGCGTCGAGGGCGGGGTGTCCGGGGGCGTTATCGGAGGCATCGTGGGCGGATTGCCTGAAGCTGCGCCGCCGCCGCCGGTGCAGGCGCCGGTCCGCGTCGGTGGCAACATCAAGCCACCCACGAAGACCCGTGACGTCAAGCCGGTCTACCCGGCAATCGCCCAGTCGGCCCGTGTGCAGGGCGTGGTCATCATCGAGGCCACCATCGGACCCGATGGCAAGGTCAATGATGCCAGGGTCCTGCGCTCGATCCCGCTGCTCGACCAGGCCGCGCTCGACGCGGTGAAACAGTGGGTATTCACGCCGACGCTCCTGAACGGCGTGCCCGTGCCGGTCATCATGACGGTCACGGTCAACTTCACGCTGCAGTAGAGTGGCGGGGAGGCAGGAGATCGCTTCGGAAGCGCAAGCATAACGCCAGGATGAGACCCGGCGGCCTGTAACTCGTACAGAACACTCGGAGGATGGTCAGATGAATCTGCTCGAAATGTGGAATGCGATGGGATGGTTTGCGAAGGGTATCGCCTACGTGCTCTTCTTCATGTCGATGCTGTCGTTTGGTGTGGCCATCGAGCGCATTTACACGTATGTCCAAGCGCGCAAGCAGTCGAAGTTGTTCGCGCCGCAGGTGGCCAAGGCTCTCAAGGAAGGCCGCCTGAAGGACGCCATTGCGCTGGCCGGCAAGAAGGAATACCGCTACAGCCATCTGGCGAAGGTCGTGCTCGCAGCCCTGCAGGAATACCAGTACTCGCAGGAGGGTGGCGAGAAGATGAGCAAGGAAGACACGGTTGACACCGTCCGCCGCGCCATCCAGCGCGCCTCGGCGCTCACCGGCTCCGACCTCAAGAAGATGGTGTCGGCGCTCGCGACCATCGGCGCCACGGCCCCGTTCGTCGGGCTGCTCGGCACGGTCGTCGGCGTCATCAACGCGTTCCAGGGTATCGCATCCACCGGGTCGGGCGGCATCGGCGCCGTGTCGGCCGGTATTGCCGAAGCGCTCGTCGAGACCGCGCTCGGGCTGCTCGTCGCCATCCCGGCCGTGTGGTTCTACAACTACCTCACCGGTCGGATCGATTACTTCAACGTGGAGATGGACAACTCCTCGTCGGAGATGGTGGACTTCTTCATCAAGAAGTCGTAAGTCGGCGCGCTCGCGTCCCGCGGTTCCAGGTTTCGTCGGGGAGGGCTGGGTTTTGTCCCTGCCCGCACCCGCGCATCAGGGCCGGGGCCGCAGGTGTCCGTTTGACAGTTAGGAGATCGCCACAATGTCAATGGATGTTGGCAGCGCAAAACGTGGAGTGAAATCGGACATCAACGTGACGCCCCTCGTGGACGTTATGCTGGTGTTGCTGATTATCATGATGCTCATCGCGCCGATGCTACAGAAGGGCGTTGACGTCAGGCTGCCCGAGGCGTCCAATTCGTCTGACAAGCCGGAGAACCAGGAGCAGACAGTCGTCGCCGTCGGGGCCGACAGGCAGTTCTACCTGAACTCCGTGCGCGTGCGCGAGGACGATCTCACCCAGAAGGTCATCGAGTACCTCGAGACCAAGAAGGAGAAGGTTGTTCTCATCAAGGCCGACGTGGATGCGCCATACGCTTCAGTCATGGCCGCCATGGACAAGTTGCGCGCCGCCCAGGTCGAGAACGTCGGTCTGATCACCGAGCGCAAGATCGGCCAGGGAGGAGGCAGGTAACATGGTTCACGCACACAAGCACCACGGAGCCGAAAAGATCGTCAAGGGTGAAATTCCGCGGGCCAGCTCGGACATGAACGTCACCCCGCTGATCGACGTGCTTCTGGTCCTTCTGGTCATCTTCCTTGCCGCCCTGCCCTTGAGCCAGAAGGGTCTCGACATCAACCTCCCGCTCGAGACGAAGACCGCGGTCAAGACCGAATCGCCGACCGACCAGATCGTCATCGACTACTCGGCCGACCGCAAGATCACCGTCAACAAGCAGGACGTGACGATAGCTGAGCTCGAAACCCGCCTCCGGGGGATCTTCGAGGGGCGCAAGGACAAGACGATGTTCATCATCGGCGCGCCGACGCTGCGCTACGGTGATATCGTCGAGATCATCGATGCCGCGAAGGGCGCTGGTGTCGAGAAGGTCGGGATCGTCACGGAAGGCATGCGCCAGGCGGCTGGCGTGCAGATCGGCGGCGCTCAGTAAGACGACGGAACCGTGGACGGCCTCGCGCCGACCAGGGCCAGACAAGCAGAGAGACCACCTCACGGACGGCCGGCACGTCTCCGCGTGTCAGCCGTCCGTTTCTCATGTACGCTGCCGGGCCGCTGATCGGCAGCTCCGCGAGCCATCCCGCCTGCCGGTTTGCCTCTCTCGCCTGGCCGGCGCGTACCCGCCGGCCTCTGAGGCGGCGGCTACGGCACGGTCTGCTGTGCCGGGCTGCGCTCGCCCTTCGACCCTTCGGCGAGCTTAGGCGGCCCCCCCCCCGTGCAGTGCCGAGTGGCGACAGGCTCAGGGCGTTCGGCCTGCCGTGAGCGCGAGCGGAGGGACACGCGAGTCGAACGGCGACTGTCGGCCAGCGAGGCCCGTCAGGGGATGGCGGTACAGAAAAGAAGGCCGCCCGACCTTTCGATCGGGCGGCCTCGGAGGATGAAGCGAGAGGCGAGGCGACGGCTTACTTGCCGCCGGCCTTCCTCTGCTTGATCTCGTTGTACTGCTCTCTGAGCTTCTTGGCGTCGTCGAGCAGCGCCTTTTGCTGGGCAGGGTCCTTGACGACGAGCGCCTTGGCACGGATCAGGAGTTCCTTGCGGTTGATGGCGTCCAGATATTCAGGGCTCAGGGACAGCGCCTGGTCGGCCGCCTCCATACCGAGGGCGATGTAGTTCAACTTCTCGGCGTCCTTCAGCCGGAAGTCGCGGTAGGCCTTCTCCCAGTAATAGGCGGCGATCGTGTAGAAGCCTTCGGGGTTGGACGGCTCTTTCGCAGTTCGCTCGCTGAGCGCCTCCATCGTCTTCTCGAACTCGCCCTGCCGGTTGTAGAATGCCGCGAGCTGCGTGTAGGAGGTGGGGTCCTTCGGGATCGCCTGCTTGGCCTTCAAGAGGGTCTGCTCGGCCAGCTCGTACTGGCCCGCGTCCTCGTACATCTTCGAGAGGATCGCGTAGTTACTGGGATCAGCAGGATCGATCTGGATCATCTCCTGGAGCAGTGGTTCGGCCTGGCTGGGGTCGTCGAGCTTGTCCGGCCCATAGGCAGCGACGAGGTACTGGAGGGACCGCGTCTTCAACACCTTGTCCTTCTCGACCCCAGCCGACTTCTTGTAGTTCTCAACCGCTTTCTTCAGGAAGGCGTCGATTGCCGCCTCGCCCTTCCGGCTCGGCTTGTACAGGTTGTCGTAACTGTTGGCCAGGAAAAAATACGCTGCTGTCAGCTCGGGATCGTTCGCCACGACCTCTTCGTACCGGTCGGCAGCCCGCTTGAAATCCTGCTGCTGGTAGAGAGTGTTGGCTTCCTTGAAGGCCTTCTTGGCCTTCAGCTTGTTCAACTGTGCACACCCGACAAGCGTCAGGCTGAAGGCTGCCAGCACGACAACCAGCGACGCCGCCTTGAACCGGCTCTGCATTGCATCCCCCTTCCCCCGTCCCGCGGGAGAGCGGTCTTCTACGGTCTCGGATAATGATCGCGAAGAGAGGTTAATTCGTGTGACGAAAACGATCCCCTGGCTCCAGAACGAGGACCCGGGTGGTCTGCCAGTATAGTGAACGCAAAATTGACAAGTCAAGCAAACCGGACACGCGAGCCTCCCAAAACTTGACCCCCCCCTGATGGCGCTTCTATGATGGGGGTCGCGGGCACCCTTTTGGATTAGACACCACGAACTCGTGATCCGCTTCGAAGACTTGCTGGAAAAGGTCCGGGACTACAACCCGGACGCCGATCTCGAACTGCTTCGCCGGGCCTACGTCTTTTCGGCCCTCGAACACAAGGGGCAGGTTCGCCATTCGGGCGAGCCCTATCTGGTCCACCCGCTCGAGGTCGCCACGATCCTGACCGACATGAAAATGGACGCGGTGACCATCGCCGCGGGCCTCCTGCACGACGTCGTCGAGGACACCCTGACCACGACCGAACGCGTCGTGCAGACGTTCGGTCGCGAAGTTGCGCACGTTGTGGAAGGGGTCACCAAGATCAGCGCCATCACCTTCTCGTCCAGCGAAGAGCGCCAGGCGGAGAACTTCCGCAAGATGCTGCTGGCGATGGTGGACGACATTCGCGTGATCCTGGTCAAGCTTGCGGACCGCCTGCACAACATGCGGACGCTCAACTTCCTGCCCGAGGATCGCCGCCTCCGGATCGCGCAGGAGACGCTCGACATCTACGCGCCCATTGCCAACCGGCTCGGGATGGCCAAGCTGAAGAACGAGCTCGAGGAGTTGGCCTTCCGCTACCTGGAGCCAGAGGCCTACGACGTGCTCAAGGCCAAGGTGGAGCGCCGCCGCAAGGCCAGCGAGGGCGTCGTCGAGGACCTCCGGCGGACGATCGTCGCCAAACTGCGCGATGCCCAGGTCCCCGTGGTCGAGGTCGATGGCCGCACCAAGCGCCTGTTCAGCATCCACGAGAAGCTGCGCCGCCAGAAGATCGATCTCGACCGCGTCTACGATTTCGTGGCGCTCCGCATCGTCACGCGGACCATCAAGGACTGCTACGCCGCGCTCGGCATCATTCACCAGACCTGGTCGCCGGTTCCCGGGCGAATCAAGGACTTCATCGCGATGCCCCGGCCGAACGGCTACCAGTCGCTCCACACCTCGGTGATCAGCGAGAGCGGGTTCCCGTTCGAGGTGCAGATCCGCACCGAGGAGATGCACCTGCGCGCGGAAGAAGGCATCGCCGCACACTGGAAGTACAAGGAGGGGCGCGTGGGCGCCGAGCGCGACGAGCCTTACTTCGTCTGGCTTCGCCAGTTGCTGGAATGGCAGCAGGAGGTGCGCGACCCGCAGGAGTTCATCCAGAACCTGAAGATCGACCTGTATCCCGAGGAGGTCTATACCTTCACGCCGAAGGGACAAGTCAAGCCGCTGCCCCGCGGCGCCACGCCGGTCGATTTCGCCTACTCGATTCACACCGACGTCGGCAACCAGTGCGTCGGCGCGCGCGTGAACGGCCGGATGGTACCGCTCCGCACCCACCTCAAGAACGGCGACATCGTCGAGATCGTGACGCAGGCGAAGCACAAGCCGAGTCGCGACTGGATGAGCATCGTCGTCACGTCGCGGGCGCGGAACAAGGTCAAGCAGTACCTCGAAGGAGAAGAAAAGGACCGGGCGGTGGAACTGGGCCGCCGGCTCCTCGAGAAGGAACTCCGACGCTTCGGCCTGAACACCAGGACGCTGATGTCCGACCCGGAACTGCAGCGGGTCGCGGCCGAGTCGGGGATGCAGAAGATCGAGGAGATGCTGGCCGCGATCGGGTTCGGGAAGCTGCAGGCGCGACACGTTCTCGACAAGCTCGTGCCGAACGAGGAGCTCAAGGAACGTCCGACGAAGGGAGTGGTCTCGGCGGTGCGGCGTGCGCTCGCGGGCGACAACGAGAAGATCAAGGTCCGTGGCGCCGACGACCTCCTCGTCGTGCGCGCCCGCTGCTGCAACCCGATCCGCGGCGAGAAGATCGTGGGCTACATCACCCGCGGCAAGGGCGTCTCGGTCCACTCGGTGAGCTGCCCGAACGTGACCAACCTGCTCTACACCGCCGACCGACGCATCGAGGTGGAGTGGGATCGCGGCGCCGACCAGGGCGGGTACACCGTGGCGCTGGCGCTGGTTGTGGAGGACCGCAAGGGGCTGCTCGCGGAGATCAGCGCGAAGATCGCCGACGTCAACACCAACATCACCAACATCGAGGCCAAGACCCACGACGGACATCTCGACCGGATGGACATGACGCTGGAGATCCGGGACCTGAAACACCTCGAGAAGGTGCTGAAGTCGTTGCGGAAGGTGTCAGGGGTGCTGGGTGTGGAGCGTGCGCCGAAGTAGGGGAACTGCAATCGTGACAGTAGCCAGTTGTCAGTGGCCAGTGGCCAGTGTGTCACGCGTGACTGACTGACGACTGATCACTGATAACTGACCACTCTTCATGTCTCAGGCGAGATGGACGATCGCGTCGATCTCGACACGAACGTCTTTCGGCAGCCGTCCCACCTGCACGGTCGCCCTGGCCGGCGCCGGCGTGCCGAAGAACTTCGCGTACTCCTCGTTCATGGCCGCAAAGTCGTTCATGTCCACCAGGTAGACCGTCGTCTTCACGACGCGATCGAACGAAGCGCCCGCCGCGGCGATGATCGCCCCCACGTTCTCGAGCACCCGACGAGACTGCGCGCGGACATCGCCGTCCACCAATCCGCCTGTCGCCGGGTCAACCGGTATCTGCCCCGAGACGAACAGGAAGTCGCCGGCACGGATGGCCTGGGAATACGGGCCGATGGCAGCCGGAGCTGCCTGGGTCGAGACGGCATGTGGCATACGCTCAGGCAGCCTTTACGACCTTGCCGGAACGCAGGCACCGAGTGCACACGCGCAGCCGCTTGGTTCCGCCGTTGACCGCCGCACGGACCGTCTGGAGGTTCGGCTCGAACCGCCGGGCGGTGACGTTGTGCGCGTGGCTGATATTGTGCCCCGCGACGGGCCCCTTGCCGCAGATTTCACACCGCTTCGCCATGGCTGTTTTCCTGCAGGAAAAAGAAGGCCCTCGGGCCACTACCCCTGGAGAGCCGTCAATACACAAGCCCCTAATTATAGCAGACTTTCGGAGGAGTCGCGTGGCGGTTACGGCAGCACAAGCATCGACCGTGGCGGACCGACCGGCGGCTCCCCGGCGCGCGCCTCCTGGCCACGGCCCGCCGCCGTCACGACCCGCCCGATCATCTCGATCGCCGTGGCCAGCCCCTCGTCCACGGCCTTTCGTGCCTCGCGGGCGCCCTGTTCCACGTGGCGAAGCACCACCGGCGCATCCCGCTCCAGGTTCCTCGCCGCCGACGCGTCCGCATCGGCAACCAGTTGCGCTAGAAACGCCTTCAGGTCCCTCACCAAACGCTGGGCCGCCAGGGATTGTGGACGATGCTCGTAGATGAGTCCGCGGTTGGCCGTCTCGTAGGTGGCGGCGAGCGACGCCGCGCCCTCGACCAGGTCCGCGTCGATGAGCTCGATCAGCGGATCTGAACGGACGCCGGCGATGAACATCAGAACGGCCCAATAGAGGTCTGACTCGCGCTCCGACAGGCCTTCCCGCATCGCCATGACGAACGCCAGGTCCCGCTCCTGCTGGCGGCGCACCAGGGCCGGAGGATGGGTCTGGGCGGACCCCAGGTAGCCGCAATCCGCGGGGCAGCTAATCTCCACCAGGCGCTTCGTGCCGCAGCAGACCGCGCAAATCTCCCGGCCAAGCGCAGGACACCGCCGGCGGGGCTGACGTTGTCGGCAAAGTGGGCAGGGCATCGTCTCAGCTTCGCACAGCCCGTCTCTCGTGAGAAGGGGTCGGGCACACCTTTTCGTCTCCTTTTCGTTCCTCGCGGCGCATGCGGCCGTCGCGAAACCATGGCCGATCGTCGTATTCGTTCTGCGTCAGCGCGGCGACCGGAGAGGCCAGGGATGCGACCATTCGGCCACACGGGGCAGGCCAGAAAAGACACACTGACGGGACCGGCATGTCCTCTACGGGAGACGAACTAAAGAATCTCCTGCCGACGAACCGGACTCGCCGAATGAGCGTCTAAAAAGGCGATGGTTGTCCGATTAGGTCGGCGCAAAACCAGGTAGGATGATAATTAGTTGGGCAATAAGGGGTTATGATCGGCCGGCCATTGGGTGGCCGCGAATCAGCGTGTGAAGATCCTACACGGATCGGCCGAGTCGGAAGGGAAAACGACCGCGAAATCTCAACGATCGGGTCCGGAAGACTTAGAAAATTGCAGCGCGCGCCGAATGGCAGTTCATTTGCATGAAGCGACGTGCTAAGATACCGCCCTTGAAAGTAGGCGGACGCGGAAGGAAGGAGCGTCAACGCCATGGCAGCGACGAACAAGAAGCACTCCATGAACCAGGAACGGTATATCGAACTCAATCGGATGCTCGAGGATCGGAAGAGAGAGATTCTGAGCCAGCTTCACGAGAAGATGCGGGACGTGCGCACTGAGAACGCGTCGGGCAAGGTGAACACCGTGCTGGATCCCGGTGAGAGTTCCGAGGCTGGGATCCAGGAAGACATCGAGTTCGCGCTCATTCAGATGAAGGCCGAGACGCTCAACAAGATCAACGAGGCGCTCGGTCGTCTCGAGGACGGCGCCTACGGCGACTGCTTCGAGTGCGGCGAGGAAATCGCCCGCCAGCGCCTGCGAGCGCTCCCGTTCGCGGTCCGCTGCCGCGACTGCGAGGAAGCGCGCGAGAACGCACAGCGCCGGGAGCGGACGATGGCGCAGCGCCACTCCTCCTCCGTGCTATTCTTCGACCTCTCGAGCTGACCACCACATCAGGTCGCGGGACCGGCTTCGCGCCGGTCCCGCCGGCCGGTCCCGGCGAGGCCGGGTGACACCCCGACCATCGACGGAGCCTCTCGCGATGAGCGATGAACCCGAAGCCCCTACGTTCGATGAAACCTCCGATGGGGAGCGGGCGCTCTCCATTCCCCCTGAGCTCCCGGTCCTTCCGCTCCGCGACACGGTGCTGTTTCCCAATTCGTTCATGCCCCTCGCGGTGGCGCGCGAAAGCTCTGTCCGCCTGATCGACGACGCGATCGGCGGCGGGAAGCTGATCGCCGTGTTCACCCAGCGGGACGCGGCCGTCGAGAAACCGGGACAGGCCGACCTCTATCCCATCGGGACGGCCACGCACATCCACAAGATGTTCAAGCTGCCGGACGGCAGCCTGCGCCTGATCGTCCAGGGACTCTCCCGGCTCAAGATGGACCAAGTCGTGGCGGTCAAGCCGTACTTGCGCGCCACCGTCGTTGCGGCGTCCGACGAGGTCTCCGACGCCGACAAGCTCGAGATCGACGCGCTGCAGCGGAACATCAAGACCAACTTCCAGCAGGTGGTGTCGTTGTCGCCGCTTCTGTCCGACGACCTGCAGACGCTGGCGCTCAACATCTCCGACCCCGGCAAGCTCGCCGACTTCATCGCCTCGAGCCTGACCACCATCGCCACGGCGGTGAAGGAGGATGTGCTCGAGACGCTCGACGTCCGCGCGCGCATGGACTTGCTCAACCGGATCCTGATCAAGGAACTCGAGGTCCTCGAGCTGGGCTCCAAGATCCAGTCGCAGGTCCAGTCGGAAGTCGGGAAGAACCAACGCGACTACTTCCTCCGCGAGCAGCTCAAGGCCATCCAGAAGGAACTGGGCGAGGGCGACGACCAGACGAAGGAAATCGAGGAGATTCGGGAGAAGATCGAAGCGGCCGGCATGCCCGAGGCCGTGAAGAAGGACGTGCTGCGCGAACTGGATCGACTCTCCAGGATGCCGGTCGCCGCCGCCGAGTACACCGTGTCCCGGACCTACCTCGACTGGCTCGTGGCGCTGCCGTGGAACAAGAAGACGGAAGAGGTGATCGACCTCAAGCGTACGAAAGATGTCCTCGACGCCGACCACTCGGATCTGGTCAAGGCAAAGGACCGCATCCTCGAATACCTCGCCGTCCGGAAGCTGAACCCCGCGATGAAGGGACCGATCCTCTGCTTCGTCGGTCCTCCGGGCGTCGGCAAGACGTCGCTCGCGAAGTCGATCGCCTCGGCGCTCGACCGGAAATTCGTGCGCATCTCGCTGGGCGGCATGCGCGACGAGGCGGAAATCCGGGGCCACCGGCGCACCTACATCGGCGCGCTGCCCGGCCAGATCGTCCAGGGGCTTCGCCGCGCTGAGTCGAAGAACCCGGTGTTCATCCTCGACGAGATCGACAAGCTCGGGTCCGATTTCCGCGGCGACCCGGCGTCAGCGCTGCTCGAGGTCCTCGATCCCGAACAGAACAACACGTTCCGCGACCACTACCTCGACGTGCCGTTCGACCTGTCCGAGGTCCTGTTCATCACGACGGCGAACGTGCTCGACCCGGTGCCTCCGGCTCTCCGCGACCGGATGGAAGTGCTCGAGCTCCCCGGTTACACCGAGGAGGAGAAGCTCAAGATCGCGCAGGAGCACCTCGTGGCCAAGCAGGTGCAGAACCACGGCCTGACGCCAGAGTTCATCACGTTCCACGAGGCCGCGCTCCGCGCGGTGATTCGCGGCTATACCCGCGAGGCGGGCGTCCGGAACCTCGAGCGCGAGATTGCCGCGCTCTGCCGCAAGTCGGCCCGCCGGTGTGCCGAGGGCCAGGAAGAGCCGATCGC
This sequence comes from Acidobacteriota bacterium, assembly GCA_017883185.1. Taxonomy (GTDB): domain Bacteria; phylum Acidobacteriota; class Vicinamibacteria; order Vicinamibacterales; family Fen-181; genus FEN-299. The sequence continues at coordinate 87,235 of JADGOB010000001.1, read as the reverse complement.
CGTGACCCCCGAAGTCGTGGTCGAGATGCTCGGCGCCCCCCGGTTCCTCGATGAGGAGATGGAGGAGCGCACCAAGAACCCGGGTGTGGCCATCGGCCTGGCGTGGACGCCTTCCGGCGGCGAAGTGCTCTTCGTCGAAGCGAGGCGGATGCACGGCAGCGGCAGCCTCACGCTGACCGGCCACCTGGGCGACGTGATGAAGGAATCGGCGCGGGCGGCCCTGTCGTGGCTGCGCGCGAACGCGTCCCGGTACGGCATCGAGCCCGATTTCTACAAGGCGTCGGAGCTCCACCTGCACGTGCCGTCGGGCGCCATCCCGAAGGACGGCCCGTCGGCCGGCGTGACGATGGCCGTGGCGCTCTGCTCGGAGCTGAGCCAGCGACCGGTTCGCGGCGACGTCGCGATGACCGGGGAGATCACGTTGTCCGGCCGGGTGCTGCCAGTGGGCGGCGTCAAGGAGAAGGTCCTCGCGGCGCGCCGCGTCGGCATCCGCGAGGTCATCATTCCCGCCCGCAACGAGAAGAACATCGTCGAGGATCTGAGCGAGGATCTGCGCCGCGACATGACGGTGCACTTCGTGACGACGATTGACGAGGTCCTGGAACTGGCGCTGCAGCCGAAGCCGGAGAAGCCGGTCGGCGTGACCACGACCGAGGCGGGCGAGCTTCAGCCGACCGCTGCGTCATAAGAACGGCGTTCATTTGTGATGGAAGAACCTGGCGGGACGTTGCTGGCGCACGAGGAGATCTACAAGGGGCGCATCTTCACCGTGGTTCGTGACCGTGTTCGGCTACCGAAGGGCGTCGAGGCCACGATGGAGGTCGTGCGGCACCCGGGCTCGGTTGTCCTCCTGCCGATGCCAGACCCCCAGCACGTCATCCTGGTCAAGCAGTATCGCTACGCGGTCGACCGATGGGTCTGGGAGCTTGCGGCTGGCAGCCTGAAGCCCGGTGAAGACCCGGCGTGTGGGGCGGCGCGCGAGTGCGAAGAGGAGACCGGTTTTGCGCCAGGCCGCGTGGACTTCGTCGGCGCCTTCTACCCGACGCCCGGCTACTGTGACGAGAAGATGAACTTCTTCAAGCTGACGGCGCTGGCCGCGCCCGACGCCAGCCGCCCCGCGGTAAGCCCCGACGAGGACGAGGACATCCGGACGCGGAGCTTCTCGCTGGACGAGGTGCGCAACATGATCCGCCGGGGCGAGATCGACGATCTCAAGACCGTCGCAGGCCTGACGCTGGTCTAGACCTTCAGATTCCCAGATTCACAACTTCGCCTCCGCCTCCTCCAGCCTGGCTTGGATCTCGTCGAGGACTTCCTGCAGGTCGGGCGGGAGCGCGCAGGTGAACTCCATCCGTGTGCCTTCGCGCGGGTGGGTGAAGGCCAGCCGCGCAGCATGAAGAAAGGGACGCTCCAGGCGTTCCACGGCGCGCAGCGCGGCCGGCATCCGGTGGCGGACGCCGCCGTAGGTGCCGTCGCCGACGATCGGGTGGCCGATCGCGCTCAGGTGGACGCGGATCTGGTGCGTGCGGCCGGTGGCAATCGCGATGTGCAGGAGCGTCACGCCTCGCAGGTCGAGGGCGGCCGTGATCCGCGTGGCGGCCGAGCGCGAGCGGCGCGCCCGGGTGGACATCTTCTCGCGATGGACCGGGTCGCGGCCGAGGGGGAGGTCGATGCGCCGGCCCGCGAGTACCTCGCCCCACGCCAGTGCGATGTACTCCTTCTCCACCTCGCGGTCGTGGAACTGCCGCGAGAGTTCCCGGTGGGCGGCGTCGTTCTTGGCGGCCACCATCAGGCCGGAGGTTCCGCGGTCGAGCCGATGCACGATGCCCGGCCGCTGTTCGCCGCCGACTCCGCTGAGGTTGTCGGCATGAAAGAGCAGCGCGTTCACCAGCGTGTCCTGGTCGTGCCCCGCGGCCGGGTGGACGACCATGCCCGCCGGCTTGTCCACGACGATGACATCCGGATCCTGGTAGATGACCGGAAGGTGGATCTCCTGCGCAACCGGGGTCGCGGGCGCAGCCTCGGGAATCTCGATCTCGACGACGTCGCTGGGCTTGACGATCGCGTTCGACTTGGTGGGGCGGCCGCCGAGCGTGACGCGCCCGTCCTTCACCAGGCGCTGCAACTGGGATCGGGAGTGCTGCTGGAGCAGGCCGGCAAGGTACACGTCAAGCCGCAGGCCGGCGCTGTCGGGATCAACGGTGAATGTGTGTCGCTCCATGTGTGCGGCCGGCAACCCGTGCCTCTCTGGCGCCGTTTCTACGTGGTCCAGGCTGTATCGTCCCGTCCAGCATACGCTCGTCAGCGCGCTGCTACCCGGTCGTGGTGGAACGGCGATTCCCGACGCCCAGCATGTCGAGCATCATGCCGACGACGCCTATCGTGATGGCGGAATCGGCCACGTTGAACGCCCAGAAGTGATACTGGCGCCAGTAGACGTCCACGAAGTCCACGACGTATCCCGCGGTGACCCGGTCTACCAGGTTGCCGGCAGCGCCCCCGAGGACCAGGGCGAGCCCCAGCCGCGCGAGCCGCTGGTTGGGCGAGAGCCCGGCCGCGAACCAGGCGATACTGACCAGCGCCGCCGTCGCGATGAGCGCAATCACGGCTGCCTTGTACGGGAAGTCGGCGGCGTTCAGGATGCCAAACGCCGCCCCGCTGTTCTGCACGTGCGTCAGGTCCAGCAGGCCCGGGATCAGCGTCCGGCTGCTGTGCAGCGGCACGTCTGCCCGGACCAGCGCCTTCGTGACCTGATCGAACAACACGATAGCGCCGGCCAGGGAGAGCGTGGTGGCCGGCAGTCTCGGAGAGGTGACGGGGACCGGGGACTGGTCCGTCATCTCCGTGCCTCGGCCAGGGCGCCCTCGCACCGTTGGCACAGGCCCGGGCTTGCCGGGTCGGCGCTGACCGCCGGCACATAGCGCCAGCAACGGTCGCATCGCACGCCGTCGGCACGCGAGACGACGATCGTGGCCCAACTGTCGTCCGACTCCTTGTAGACGGTGCCATCGCCCGCCGATGGCGCGCCGCCCACGATGACGTCGGACGTGATGAACAACGTCGGCAGGTCGTCGCGGTAGCGTTCCAGCAGTGTCGCGAGGCGGCCCGTCGCACGCACCTCCACTTTTGCCTCGAGCGACTTGCCCACCACCTTTGCCTGGCGCAGCCTCTCGATCTCGATGTTCACGGCGTCACGCAGCTTCATCAGCCGCTGCCAGCGTTCCGAGAGAGCCGGATCGACCAGCGCATCGAGCCCGGATGGGAAGTCCGCCAGGTGTACCGAGTCCTCGCGCTTCCCCGGCAGGAACCGCCACAGCTCGTCCGCGGTAACCGGCACGATCGGCGCGATCAACCGCGCCAGGCCGTCCGCCATCGTGTAGAGCGCCGTCTGCGCGGAACGCCTGGCCGTCGATTTCGGCGCCATCGTGTAGAGCCGGTCCTTCGACACGTCCACGTAGAAGGCGCTCACGTCGGCCGTGATCAGGCTGTTGACGGCCTGCGGCACCGCCGGGAAGTCGTACTCGTCGTAGGCGCGTATGACCCGCGACGCCACTTCGGCGTAGCGTGCCAGCGCGAATCGATCCAGCTCGTGGAGCTGATCGACCGGCAGCGCGTCTTTCTCCGGCGTGAAGTCGTAGAGGTTCGCGACCAGGATGCGCAGCGTGTTGCGGAGCTTGAGGTAGGCCTCCACCACGCGCGCCAGGATCTCCGGGCCGATCCGCAGCTCCTCCCGGTAGTCCACCATCGACGCCCAGAGGCGGAGGATCTCCGCGCCGCTTTTCGAGATGACCTCCTGCGGCTCGATCGTGTTGCCGATCGACTTCGACATCTTCCGGCCCTGCTCGTCCACGACGAAGCCGTGTGTCACCACGGCGCGGTAGGGCGCCTGCCCGCGCGTGCCGATTCCCACCAGCAGCGAGCTCTGGAACCAGCCGCGATACTGGTCCGAACCCTCCATGTACAGGTCCGCCGGCCAAGGCAGATCCTCGCTGTGGCCCAGCACCGCCTCATGGCTCGATCCCGAGTCGAACCAGACGTCGAGGATATCGTGCTCGCGCTCGAACTCGCGCCCGCCGCACTTGGGGCAGGCGAGGCCAGCGGGCAGGAACTCCTCGATCGGCCGCTCGTACCACGCATCCGCACCGTGTTCGGCAAAGACCGCCGCGGTGCGCTCGGCCAGCTCTGTGCTGAGGATCGCTTCGCCGCACTTCACGCAGTCAACCGCGGGGATCGGGACGCCCCAGGACCGCTGGCGCGAGATGCACCAGTCGGGGCGGTTGGCGAGCATCAGCGTCAGCCGTTCCTCGCCCCACGCGGGGATCCACTTGACATGCCGAACCGCCTCGATCGCCTTTTCGCGGAGGCCGGTCCTGTCCATCGCGACGAACCACTGGGAGGTGGCGAGAAAGATCACCGGGTGGTGACAGCGCCAGCAGTGCGGGTACGAGTGCTCGAACGACTCCCGGTGCCATAGTCGGCCGCGCGAGGCGAGCGCCTCCTCGATCTTCGGGTTCGCGTCGAACACGCGCTGCCCGGCGAACAACTCCACTTCGTCCAGGAAGTGGCCGCCGGGTCCCACGGGGGCGTACACCTCGAGACCGTACTGCACCCCGGTCGTGAAGTCGTCTGAGCCGTGGCCCGGCGCCGTGTGAACGGCACCCGTTCCCTGATCGAGCGTGACGTAGGTCGCCAGCACGCCCACTGAGTCCCGGTCGTAGAGCGGGTGACGGAAGCGCAATCCTTCGAGCTTGCGCCCGGAGAAGCGCGCCACCGGTTCACCAAACGTGCGCTTCACCTGCTTGGAGACGCGTGCGGACAGACCCTCCGCCACGATGACCGTCGTGCCATCAACCGGGTACGCGCCGTAGGTGAACTCCGGGTGGAACGCGATGGCCAGGTTGGACGGAATGGTCCACGGTGTGGTCGTCCAGATCAGCACCGACAGGTTGTCGCGCCCCGCCAGCGCCGGCACGCGGCTGCCCAGCTCCGCGGCCGCCCCGGCCGTGAACGGGAACTCCACGAAGATCGACGGCGACGTGTGGTTCTCGTACTCGACTTCGGCTTCGGCCAGCGCCGTGCGGCAGTGGATGCACCAGTGGACGGGCTTCTTGCCCTTGTAGACCATCCCCTGTTCGACGAAACGCGCCAGCGCCCGGACGATGGTCGCCTGGTAGCCGTAGTCCATCGTCAGGTAGGGGTCGCCCCAGGCGCCCATGACGCCGAGGCGCTTGAAGTCGGTCCGCATGATGTCCACGAACTTGGCGGCGTACGCCCGGCAGGTGCGGCGGAAATCGCCGACGGTCATCTGCCGCTTGCGGGCGCCAAGTTCGCGGTCCACCTTCAGCTCGATCGGCAGGCCGTGGCAGTCCCAGCCCGGCACGTATGGCGCGTCGAAGCCCGCCATCGTCCGCGACCGAATGATGAAGTCCTTGAGGATCTTGTTGAACGCGGTCCCCAGGTGGATACGCCCGTTGGCGTACGGAGGGCCGTCGTGGAAGGTGAACTTCGGAGCCCCTCGGCGCCGCTCCCGGATGCGGCCGTACAAATCGCTGGCATCCCAGCGTTCGATCGCCTTGGGTTCCGCGGACTGCAGGTTCGCCTTCATGGGGAACCCCGTCTGTGGGAGGTTGAGCGTTTCCTTCCAGTCGGCCATAGTTTCTGTTCGTGCCTCGTGTCACGTGTCGCTCGCCGGTCTCCTGCGTTGAGCGTCGATCTTTTCATTTTACACGCAGGCGCGATTGCCAGTCGCGCCTCCATCTATAATGGGCCGATGAGCCATGCTCCAGCCCCGCGCACGGCCTTTCTCGACAATGGTCTGAAGATCCTCATCCAGGAAATCCACATCGCCCCGCTCGCCTCGGTCTGGTGCTGGTACAAAGTCGGCTCCAGGGACGAGATGCCCGGCTGCACGGGCGTCTCGCATTGGGTCGAACACATGAACTTCAAGGGCACCACCAACATCCCCCGGGAGAAGGTGAAAGGGATCATCGAGGAGTTCGGGGGCAGCTGGAACGGGTACACCTGGATCGACCAGACGACCTACCTCGAAACCGCGACCCGCGACGCGCTCGACCGGATGCTCTTCATCGAAGCGGAGCGGATGGCCAACGGACTGTATGAACCGGGCGAGTGCGAATCCGAGCGGACGGTCATCATCTCCGAACTCGAAGGCGGAGAGAACGACCCGGACCAGTTGCTCGAGATGGAAGTGAACGCGGCGGCATTCAAGGCGCATCCCTACGGGCACCCGACGATCGGTTGGCTGAGCGACCTGCAGCGGATGACGCGCGACGATCTGTACAGCTACTACCGGCGCCACTACATCCCGAACAACGCCACGCTGGTCGTCGTCGGCGACGTCGATGCCGATGACGTTATCCGACGGGCGAATCACCACTTCGGGGCCATCCCGCCCGGCGCCGTCCCGACGCGGACGCTGAGCGTCGAGCCGGCACAGCTGGGCGAGCGCCGCGTGGTGGTGGAGAAGGAAGGGACCACGGCTTACCTGAAGGTGGCGTATCATGCGCCCGCGGCCACCGGCGAGGGGTTCTTCCCATTGCTGCTGATCGATTCCGTCCTGACAGGGGCAAAGGGACTGAACCTGTGGGCGAGCTTCCGCACGCCGCCGCCGCAGCGCAGCGCCCGCCTGTACCGCGCGCTCGTCGAGGGGCGGCTTGCGTCGTCCGTGTCTGGGGGATTGCTCCCCACGGCCGACCCGTACCTCTACACGATTTCGGTGACGGCCCGGGAAGGCACATCACTTGAAGCCGTGGAGCGCGCCGCGCTCAGCGAGATTGACAGGGTGGCGCGCGAGGGCGTGACATCCCAGGAACTCGACAAGGCGCGGAACCAGCTGCGCGCGCGGCTGGTGTTCGAGAACGACAGCGTGACGAACATCGCGCACCAGCTCGGGTTCTTCGAGACGATCGCGTCGGTGGATCTCTTCCTGTCGGTCGGCGATCGCATTCAGCAGGTGACGCAAAACCAGGTGGCGGAGGCCGCCGCCAGGATCCTCCGCCCGGCCAACCGCACGGTCGGCTGGTTCAAGCCGGTGCCGATCGGAGAGGGCGAACACCTGCCAGCGGATGCGGCCAGTTCCGGCGGCCCGGTCAGTGGCCGGTAGTGAGTCCCTTATGCGCGAAGTCTTCGATGTCGGGGGAAAGAAATTGTGGTGCGAGCGGTCGGTTGACGGGCGTGGCGGCCGCCCCGGTGCGGCTCGGACGAGGGGAGACATGACGATCGAAGTGCAGCAGGGGCTCTCGCCCATCCGCAAGCGTCTCGAGAACGGCGCGCTGGTGATCGCAAAGGAATCTGGCGCGACGCCGGCCGTTACCATCGCCGTGTCGGTACCGGCGGGCACGGCGACCGATCCCCGGGACATCCCGGGCGTGGCTCACTTCCTGTCGCGCGTCATCGACCGCGGCACCGAGTCGCGGAGCGGCGACGAGATTGCGGAATTGCTCGACAGCCGGGGCGTCTCGCTCAACGTCGCGGCGATGCGCCACACGCTTGTCGTTTCCTGCACCTGCCTCGCCGAGGATTTCGGGACGATGCTCGCGTTGATCGCCGACGTCGTTAGGAACCCGAGCCTGCCCGAGAGCGAGATCGCCACGCGGCGCGGGGAGATCATCACTAGCATCCGGCAGGACCAGGACAACCCGGCAATGGTTGCGGTCGAGGAAGAGTTGGCGCTGCTCTACCCGAACGGACATCCATACGGCCGGCGCATGAAGGGGACGATCGAGACGGTGGACCAGATCGACCGCCCGGTCCTGTCACGCGCGCACCACGACCGCTTCACCCCGTCCGAGCTGCTCGTCGTCTGTGTGGGCGACGTCGATGCGGCACGGGCGGTCGATGAGTCGGGCAAGGTGTTCGGCGACTGGCGCGGGTACCCGGCCAGCCCGTTGCTGGTACCGTCGCCGGCGCGGGTGGAGGAACGCCGGACGGCCGTGTTCCCGATGATGAACAAGGCGCAGGCCGATATCGCCTACGGGTTCAACACCATCTCGCGCCAGGACCCGTCGTACTACGCCTTCTCCCTGCTGAACAACGTGCTCGGGCAGTACGCGCTGGGAGGCCGCCTGGGGGACAGCATCCGCGAGCGACAGGGGATGGCGTACTATGTCTTCAGCGCCTTCGAGCCGAACGTGGGGCAGGCGCCGCTCGTCATCCGCGCGGGCGTCAGCCCGGCCAATGTCGATCGGGCCATCGCGTCGATCGACGAAGAAGTCCGCCGGATGGCGGCCGATGGTGTGACCGCAGAGGAATTGGCGGCGTCCAGGCGATACCTCATCGGCTCGATGCCGCGAACCCTCGAGACGAACGCCGGCATCGCGACATTCCTCCAGTCGTGCGAGCAGTTCGGCCTGGGGATGGACCACGATGTCCGGCTGCCGGGATTGCTGAACGAGGTCACCCTGGAGCAGGCGAACGAACTCGCGCGACGCTTCCTCGTGCCAGAGCGGGCGACGATTACCATCGCAGGGCCCTATGGAGCGTCGTAGGATACAGAGAAGGGTCCCGTGATTCGTGCGGTGTTCTTCGACGTGGACTTCACCCTGATCTACCCTGGGCCGGTGTTCCAGGGCGAAGGGTATCGCTATTTCTGCGCGAAGCATGGCATCGAGAACTGCGATCCTCGGACGTTCCAGGCAGCCGTGGCCAGCGCTTCGGCCCTGCTGGACGAATCCGAGGACCACGCCTACGACGCGCAGTTCTTCATCCGCTACATCCGGCACATCATCGAGCGGATGGGTGGGGCGGGGACCGCGATTGATACGTGCGCGGCGGAGATCTACCGGGAGTGGGCGGCGTGCCACCATTTTTCGCTCTACGAAGATGTGCTCCCGGCACTGCGGACGCTTCGGGCCCGCGGGTTCCTGCTCGGGCTGATCTCGAACACCCACCGCTCGCTCGAGTCTTTCCAGAGCCACTTCGAGCTCGATGATCTGGTCTCGGCGGCCGTCTCATCGAGCGAGCACGGTTACAACAAGCCGCACCCCTCCATCTTCCGCACCGCGCTCCGCTTGCTCGCAGTGGCGCCTGAGGAAGCGGTGATGGTGGGCGACAGCTACAGGCACGATATCGAGGGCGCCAGAACGATCGGTATGCGAGGCGTGCTGCTTCGGCGCTCGGCGCGGGGCCCTCTTGGCGTTGACGAACTCGGCGAGGTGGGATCTCACGGCGTGCCAGTCATCTCGACCCTCTCCGAATTGCCGGCCCTGCTGTAGGCACGGGTACACGCGGAGGCGCGCATGGAACTCCGGGCATTGACGACGGCCGACGAGTTTCGGCGGGTGTTTGCGCTCGAGCAGGAGATCTGGGGCTACGAGAGCATCGAGGATTCCGTGCCCGTGACGATGTTGCTCGTGTCCGCCAGGATCGGGGGGCTCGTGACGGGGGCCTTCGACGGCGGGCGGATGGTGGGCTTCGCCTACGCGCTGCCGGGGCTCAGGGACGGGAAGCCGTTCCAGTGGTCGCACATGCTCGGTGTCGTCCGCGACTACCGCAACACCGGCCTGGGATGGCAGATCAAGCTCGAACAGCGTCGGCTGGTGATGGCCTCGGGCCTCGACCTGATCGCGTGGACCTACGATCCGCTCCAGGCGCTCAACGCCCATTTCAACTTCGCGAAACTCGGGACCACCGCCCGCGAGTACCACCTCGACGCGTACCCGGAATCGACCAGCGACCTGCACCGGGGCACGCCGACGGATCGGCTCATTGCGGAGTGGTGGCTGCGCTCGGACCGTGTCGTGGAGCGGTTGGACGGGGTGGCTCGCGGGGACGCCGGTCGGCGGGACGAGAACGATGTGAGGCCGGTGAACCGCGTTCGCGAGGACGGTGAGTGGCTGGCGCCGGGCGGCCACGAACTGTCGCTCGACGCGGCGCGGCTGGCGGTGACCATCCCCGTCGGCTTCACGGAGATGCAGCAGCGCAGTCTCCCGCTCGCCAGGGCCTGGCGAGCGGCGACCCGCGAAATCTTCACCACGTATCTCCCGCGGGGCTACCGGGTCGTGGACTTCGTCCTCGACCGGGTGAACCGCTGCGGAAGGTACCTGCTGACACGCCCGTAGGGCCGGCCGGTGGGCCATCGGCCGCGCTCGAGACAGATTCCAGGGGCCCCAGAGAAACGTGCTTCAACCGTTACGATCCCAGCCCTGGAAGATGTCTAGCCTGGCGGCCAGGCCAGCGGGCGGCCTCCCAGCAGGTGCAGGTGGATGTGGAACACCGTCTGGCCTGCCTCTCGGTTGCAGTTGAACACCGTGCGGTATCCGCTGTCGGCCACACCGTGCTCGCGCGCCACGAGCGCCGCACGCCTGAACATCTCTCCCACCAGCCCGTCGTCTTCCGGCAACAGGTCGTTGAGCGTCGCCACGTGCTTGCGCGGGATCACGAGCGCGTGCAGCGGCGCCTGGGGATTGACGTCCTGCAGCACGACGAACCGCTCGTCCTGGTACAGGAATCGCCCGGGTATTTCACCCGCGATGATGCGACAGAAGAGACAGGTGGTGGACATACTGTGACGATCTCAGCCCTGGAAGATGTCTGGTGATGTCAGGACCTCGCGACCAGCGTGCGCGGGATCTGTTGCAGGTCTTTCCTGATGCCAACCAGGTGCAGAGGGGACCTTCGCAGCAATGCTCGCACGTCGTCTTCCTGGCCGTAGCCAAACTCCATGATAAGCCAGCCGCCGGGTGCGAGCACCAGCGGTGCCGACTCGAGCAGCGCACGGACCAGGTCGAGGCCGTCCGCCCCGCCGTCGAGTGCCTCCGTGGGCTCCCACTCGCGCACTTCTGGTGGGAGCGCGGGGAGGTCCCCGGCCGGAACATACGGCGGATTCGAGACGATGAGCGTCGCAGGGTAAGCCACGCCGTCGAGGAGCGACGTGCGGACGAACTCGATCCGCCCGGCGACGCCGTGGCGATGCGCGTTGCGGGCCGCCACTTCCAGTGCCGGGGCCGACAGGTCCGTGGCAATCACCCTGCTCCAGGGAAACTCGCGTGCGAGGCATACGGCGAGGCAGCCGCTGCCCGTGCCGGCGTCGACGATAATCGGGACGGGTTCGACCGCCGCGCCCGCGCCGCCCGGTGCCGGCGGGAACAGTCCCTCATGCGCGAAGTCTTCGACCTCGGGGAAAAGAAATGATGATTGTCGGCTCGATCGGGTTATGCAGGCGATCGCTTCTTCGAGAATCAGCTCGGTTTCCGGGCGTGGCGCGAGGACATCCCGCGTGACCTCGAACTCGAGGCCCCAGAACTCCCGCCGACCGGTGATGCTGGACACTGGTTCGCGGCGCTCGCGCCGGGCAAGGAGCGATTCGTACGACGGCAGGAAACCGGCGGGCGCCGCCTCGGTTTCGTGCGCAATGAACCGGGCGAGCTCCCACCCGAGCACGCGGCGGGCGAGGAGCGCGGCGTCCATCGCGGCTTCGTTCGCGTCGATGCCCGACGCGACCAGCCGCGCGCGCGCTGCCCTGACAACGTCCCGCAGCGACGAAGGCAGCGACGGGGTGCTAAACAGTCGTGGCTTCCTTCAGCTTCTCGGTCTGGTAGTGCGAGACGACCTGGTCGATCAGCTCGTTGAGCGCCCCGTTCAACACGTTCACGAGCTGGTGGGTCGTAAAGTTGATCCGGTGGTCGGTGATCCGGCTCTGAGGGAAGTTGTAGGTGCGGATCTTCTCGGAGCGTTCGCCCGTTCCCACCTGGCTGCGGCGGTCCTTCGCGATCGCGTCCTGCTGCTTCTGCCTCTCCATCTCGTAGAGACGAGAGCGCAGCACCTTCAGCGCCTTTGCCTTGTTCTTGATCTGCGACTTCTCGTCCTGCTGGCTGACGACGAGCCCGGTGGGGATGTGGGTGATGCGCACCGCCGAGTAGGTCGTGTTCACGCTCTGGCCACCCGGGCCGCTCGAGCAGAAGGTGTCGATCCGCAGGTCCTTCTGATCGATCTGGATGTCCACTTCCTCGGCTTCCGGCAGGACGGCGACCGTCGCCGTGGACGTGTGGATGCGGCCGCTGGCCTCGGTGGCAGGCACGCGCTGCACGCGGTGCACGCCGCTCTCGTACTTCAGCTGGCTGTAGACGCGTCGCCCCTCGATCATCGCGATCGCTTCCTTGAGGCCGCCGACGCCGCTCTCGCTCATCGACAGGAGCTCGACCCGCCAGCCCTGGTTCTCCGCGAAGCGGGTATACATGCGGAAGAGCTCGCCGGCGAACAGCGCCGCCTCGTCACCGCCCGTGCCGGCGCGGATCTCGAGCATGACGTTCTTCTCGTCGTTCACGTCCTTCGGCAGGAGCAGCACCTTGATTTCGCCCTCGAGCGCGTTACGGCGCGCCTCGAGCTCGCGCAGTTCTTCCTGCGCCAGTTCGCGCATCTCGGCATCGCTGCCGTTGGCCAGTTCCTGCGCCTGCGCAATCTGGGTGAGGACGGTCTTGAACTTGCCGAAGCGTTCGACTATCGGCTCGATCTCGGAGAGCGCCTTGGCGTGGGTGCGATACTGCGCCGGGTCGGCCTGTACGGCCGAGTCGGCCAGCTTGCCGGCGAGATCGGCATACCTGGCCTCGACGGATGTGAGTTTATCGATCATGAGCGTGCTCTGGGCGATGCATGGGTGGCCTCTATCCTCCCGAGACCGGCGGCAGAAATGCCACCTCGTCGCCGTCGGCGAGCGGCGTCGTCATCTTCGCAAAATCGGCGTTGACCGCGGCCGACACCGAGCGCGCGTACGGGGCGATGGCGGGGAACTCCTCCGCCAGCACCGTCCACGCGGTTGCCACCGTGGCTGCGCCCGCCAGTTCGCGCACCAGCTCGGTGGCCCCAGCCAGGTCGTGCAGTCTTCCGAACAGCCGGATCGTTATTCGCATGCGCGGCGGTACGCTTCCTCGCTTGAGGCCTCGTCCGACGCGTCGGCCGCCGCCCCTTCAATCCACACGTCGCCGCCTTCAAAGAACTCGCGCTTCCACACGGGCGCGATTTGCTTGACGCGCTCGATGACGTAGCGGCAGGCGGAAAACGCCTCCGCGCGATGCGGCGACGCCGCCACGACCATCACGCTCGCCTCGCCCAGTGCCAGCGAGCCGGTCCGGTGATGGAACGCCACGCGGGCGGACGGCCAGCGGTTCCTCACTTCGTCGGCGATGACCCCGAAGGCTCGGAGCGCGAGCGGTTCGTAGGCTTCGTATTCGAGCCGGACGACCTTCCGGCCCTGGTTTTCGCCCCTGACCGTTCCGATGAACGTGACGATGGCGCCGTGCCCGGCAGGCGGCTCGCCTGGCTCGTCTCCAGACACGAGCCTGATCAACTCGGCCACATCCAATGTCTCCGGCCCGATGGCCAACCAGCGGTCGCTCACATGCCAAGTATAACGTGCCGGCGCCGTGGGCCGCCTGTTCCGCCTGCGGCCGGGGACGGGGAGGCGCCAGAGAGGAGGGCTACTTCACGAAGACCAGGAAGAACTGGAAGGGGAGGAACGTCTCGCGCTTCAGCAGTTTCAAGCGGGCCTGTTCGGCAACCGCGATGATCGTCTCTGGGTCGGGCCGCCCGCCATCCGGCCCCGGGCCGGCGCCTTCCTTCTTGTAGTCGATGATGCCGACCCGACCGCCCTCGCGGAGGGCGGCGCGGACGTTCTGCAGGAACAGCAGCGGGTTCCCATATTGGATCTCCTGGTAGGTCTCCAGGATCAGCACCGCATCGACCGAGCCGGCCGGCAGCATCGGGTCGGAGCTCGATCCCTGGTGGGTACGCACGTTGCGAAGATTGTCCTTCGCCACGTCCTTCGCCACGCGCCGCTTGATCGCCTCGAGCATCGCCGGTTGCACGTCCTCGGCCCACACCACCCCATTGGGGCCGACGCGCCTCGACAGGCGAACCGTGAAATAGCCGCCGCCGGCGCCGATGTCCACGACCCTGGACCCGTCGGCGATCCCCAGCGTGTCCATGATCTGATCGGGTTTCTGCCAGATGTCGCGGTCGGGGCTCTCGAGCATGCCGAGATCGGCCGGGGGAAATAACGCATGCCGGCTCGACCGCCCTTGCCCCTGGGGCTGCGACGCCCCGGGCACCGCCAGCAGAAGCGTTAGGGCGAGAACAAGGCATGCAGCCATCATGACGCTCTCCCCGGAGTTTGGATTATACTCTCCGCCATGTTACCAGCATTCTTCGGCAGCATCCTCGAACTCGTCATCAAGACGTCCACGGACCTCCCCCCCGACGTGCGTGCCGCCATGAAGGCGGCGCTAGCCGATGAGCCTGCAGGGACCCAGTCGTCGCAGGCCCTGACGATCATCGCCGAGAACATCGATCAGGCCTCCGAAGGCGAGGGCGCCATCTGCCAGGACACCGGCCTCCCGACCTTCGAGATCAAGGTGCCAATCGGCGCGAACCAGACCTGGATGGCACAGCAGATTCGTGACGCGATTGCCGAGGCGACGCGGCGTGGAAAGCTGCGTCCGAACTCGGTGGACTCGGTCACCGGCAAGAACTCCGGGAACAACCTCGGCCCGGGTTCGCCCGTCATCCACTTCGAGCAGCGGGACCGGGATGAGATCGAGGTCAGACTGCTCCTGAAGGGCGGCGGCTGCGAGAACACCAACATCCAATACTCCGTCCCCTGCGAACTCGCGCACCTCGGCAGGGCCGACCGGAACCTCGAAGGTGTTCGCAAGTGCATCCTCCACGCCGTCTGGCAGGCGCAGGGCAAGGGCTGCAGCCCGGGAGTCCTCGGCGTCTGCATCGGCGGCGACCGCGCGAGCGGCTACCTCCAGGCCAAGCAGCAGCTCTTCCGTACGCTGGACGACATCAACCCGGATCCTGCCCTGGCCGAGCTGGAAGCGACCATCATGAAGACGGTCAACGTGCTCGGCGTGGGCACGATGGGCTTCGGGGGAAAGACCTCGCTCATCGGCTGCAAGATCGGCGTGCTGAACCGGCTGCCGGCCTGCTTCTTCGTGTCGGTGGCGTACGACTGCTGGGCGTTTCGCCGCCTGGGCGTCGTTCTCGATGCCAAGGATGGGTCGATCCGGCGCTGGATCTACCGCGACCCGTCGCACCCTGTCGTGCCGATGCTCGACCAGGCAGGCTTCAGCCGCACGGGCAAGGAAGTGGTTCTGACCTCGCCGATCACCGAGGAGCAGGTTCGGTCGCTGAAGGTTGGCGACGTCGTCCTGCTGAACGGCGTCATGTATACCGGCCGCGACTCGGTCCACTCGTACCTGATGAAGCACGACCCGCCGGTGGATCTGAATGGCGGAATCCTCTACCACTGCGGCCCGGTGGTGCTGAAGGACGGCGACGGCTGGAAGATGATGGCCGCGGGCCCGACGACCAGCGCCCGCGAGGAGCCGTATCAGGGCGAAGTCATCCGCAAGTTCGGTGTGCGGGTGGTCATCGGCAAGGGCGGGATGGGCGCCAAGACGCTGGCGGCGCTCGAGGAGCACGGCGCGGTCTACGTGAGCGCCATCGGCGGTGCGGCGCAGTTCTACGCGAAGTGCGTCGAGAAGGTGAGCGACGTGTCGCTGCTCGAGTTCGGCGTACCAGAGGCCATGTGGCACATGCACGTGAAGGACTTCCCGTGCATCGTCACCATGGATTCGCACGGCAACAGCCTGCACAAGGACATCGAGGCCGAGTCCGCGAAGAACCTCGCCACCCTCGCCTAGCCCCGTGGGGTCAGGTCTTGAATTGATGCCTTTTTCATGACCTGACCCCGCCCGCACCCATGCGTGGCTGGTCGGGCCTCAGTCCCTTATGCGCGAAGTCGCTGATTGCCGCCCCGGCCTCTTTTTGCGCACACCCTGTGCACGCCTTGGTATAATCGCGTGAAGGAGACCCCCTTACACCAAATGATCACCACTAACGTGAGCGAGTCGTTCATCAACGTGTCCTCGATGGCGGCGTCGAAGGTCGCCGAACTGCTGACCGAGGAGAACAAGCAGGCGTCCGGCCTGCGGGTATTCGTCCAGGGCGGGGGATGCTCGGGCTTCCAGTACGGTTTGATGATCGAGGACAGCCCTGGTGCCACCGACCAGGTGTTCCAGTCCAATGGCGTTAAGCTCTACGTCGATCCGATCAGCGTGCGCTACCTGAAAGGCGCCGAAGTGGATTTCGTGGACAACATCGCCGGAGGCGGCTTCACCATCCGCAACCCCAACGCCGTGTCCACGTGCGGATGCGGCCAGTCGTTCACCACCGAGGACGACGGCGGCCACTGATCCCGGCCGGGGCAGTTGCGGCTTCCGGCCGAAACGTGCTTCCGCGGACTCGAACCGCAACTGCCATGGCCCATGTCCTTGCCGACCTCGACGGCCTGCGCCCTCCCGGGAGCAAGCGCTCCAGCAAGCGGGAGTTCATCCTGAACGTGTTCCTTCGTCACGAAGGACACCTCAGCGCGGATGACCTCTACGACCTGATCCACCGGGAAGACCAGCAGGTCAGCCGGGCGACGGTCTATCGGTCGCTGCAGTGGATGGTCGAGGCCGGGATTGCCAGGAAAGTAGATTTCGGCGAGGGCCGCTTCCGCTTCGAGCACTCCTACCGGCACCCTCGGCACTTCCATCTCATCTGCCAGTCGTGCAACCGATCGTCCGAGTTCCTGAGCTCGGACATCGAGGCGCTGATCGAGGAGATCGCGACGGCGAGGAACTTCTCTGCGCGCGAGAGCGTGCTGCAGATTTACGGCACGTGCGAGGAGTGCCGGACGGGCCGAGCCGAGCCGGCCGACGCGGTGACCACGGAACTGCTGTTCGCACGCGACGCGATGCGCATCGCGATCGCGACCGAGCGGTCAGGGTTCGAGTTCTACGTGCGCGTGGCGCGGGTGACGCAGGATGCGCGCGGGAAGGCCGTCTTCCAGAAACTGGCCGCCGAGGAACGCGAGCATCTCTCGAAGCTCGAGCAGCGCTACCAGCGTCTGCTGTCGCAGGATTCCCGGCTCGAGTCGCGCCCGACGTTCCTCTTCTTCAAGGGAGCCGCCAACGGCCTCTTCGCGTCGGGCGCCGAGCAGGTGGCGCGCGGCGTGGACGACCGGCAGGCCCTGATGATTGGCATCCGGTGCGAGCGCGCCTCGCACAGGTTCTTCAAGCGGTACGGCGAGCGTTTCGAGGACTCGGAAGGCAAGCAGATCTTCCTCGAGTTCGCGAGCGAGGAGCGGGGCCACATCGAATTGCTCATCAGGGAATACCGGGCGCTGGCCCGACGCCAGGGGCAGCGCCGGCGTCCCGGCTCGCCGCGCCGGACCCGGGTCCACGCGTGATTGATCTCCACCTCCACACAACAGCCTCGGACGGGCGCTCGTCGCCCGAGGATCTCGTACAGGCCGCGGTGCGCGCCCGCCTGGACACGATCTCGGTGACGGACCACGACACGGTGGCCGGCCTCGACCGCGTGGCGGCGGCGTGCGCGACCGCGGAGGTCGAGTGGGTGCCGGGGATCGAGATCACGGCGATCTACGAGGACGTGGACGTGCACGTCCTCGGATATTTCCTCGATCATCATTCCGCCGTCCTGACGGAGTTTCTCGACGCACAGGTGACCGACCGCCGCCGGCGCGTGCGGGAGATGATCGACAAACTCGACGCCCTAGGGCTTCACGTGGACGCCGACGAAGTGCTCGGCGGGCACGGGGGCCTCGACGCCAGGTGGATTGGCCGACCGCTACTCGCGCGTGCGCTGCTCCGCGCCCGGCACGTCCGGACAACGCGGGAGGCGTTCGATCTCTACCTCGCCGAGAACGGTGCCGCGTGGGTGCCTCGCCGGGCGCCGTCTCCGCAGGATGTCGTGACGCTCATTCACGAAGCGGGCGGGATCGCCTCGCTGGCGCACCCAGGCCTCATGGGTCACGACGAGTGGATTCCGCCGATTGCGGCGTCCGGGCTGGACGCCCTCGAGGCGTATTACTCCGAGCATTCGCCCGAGATGACCACGCACTACCGCATCCTGGCGGAACGACTCGGCCTCGCCATGTCCGGCGGGTCCGACTACCACGGCGATCCCGCTCACGGCCCTGCGCGCCCCGGGTCCGTTTCGCTGCCGGCCGCGGCGTACGAGGCACTGAAGCAGCGTTCTGAGGCGGCGCGCGAGGCGCGCCGGTTGACGAAGTCCCTATGACCATCACCGTCACACCGGAGGCGCGACAGGCGATTTCCGACTCTCTGGCTCGCGATTCCAGCAGGCCCGCCCTTCGGCTGTCGTTTGCCGGCGGCTGCGGCGCCCTCGGCTACCGACTCACGCCAGCGCCGTCCGGCGCCCGGTCAGGCGAGCAGGTGTTTGCTCTCGACGGCCTGACCATCTACGCCGACTTCAAGGCGGCGTCCGACCTGGACGGCGCACGGATCGAAGTCGGCGACTCGCCGGAGGACATCCTGGTCGTTCACGAGCAGGCGGTGGTCGGCGGCATGTGCTGACGCTGCCACCTTTTCTGGAGCTGCACAGCTTCAAGTCACCGGACCGTCGGAATTCATACACGCCGTTTCGGGTCCGGTCAT
This sequence comes from Acidobacteriota bacterium, assembly GCA_017883185.1. GTDB lineage: Bacteria > Acidobacteriota > Vicinamibacteria > Vicinamibacterales > Fen-181 > FEN-299. The sequence continues at coordinate 68,753 of JADGOB010000001.1, read as the reverse complement.
CCGAAGCCCACCAAACACGCGTGGATTCGGGCAATATCGTCAAGTCCGGCCCGAGGCTCAGCTGGAACGGAACTTGATCGCTGCTACTGGGTCCCAAAGGGGGGACGTCGACCGAAGGAGACTCGGATGCCGAACGGAACGATCAAGCGACTCGTGCGTGACCGTGGTTTTGGATTCATTCGCGACGACGCTGGCCAGGAGTGGTTCTTCCACCGGAGCGCCGTGGCCCAGGGCGTGTTCGATCAGCTGAACGAAGGGCAGCGGGTGAATTTCGACGAGGAACCGTCGAACAAGGGGCCGCGAGCCAACAACATCCGCATCGAGTTGTAGCTCCGCCCCGACGCGAGGACCCTCGCCGACGCGCTGGCCAGGTGTCGGCTCGATGGCGGGGTAGCCATCCTGGGGAGTTTCCGCACGACGTACTACCATTGCCTCGCCGAGGATGCCAAGGGATGCCATGCGGGGTCTTTCGCTACGGTAGAAGTCGCCGCAGTGGACGTGGACAGCCGCAGGCGAAGGGCATACACTCGGTGGTGAACCTGCCGATAACTGGAAGAGAAGGGTGGCTTCTGGCCGGGAACTTTCGCCGTCCCTGGGGCGTCCAAGATGGTGTAACATTCTCACCCTCAACACGTCCCCCGCTTGGTTGAGGCCACTCCTTATGTTCCCGAAAGCATTCATCGACTGGATCCGCCCAAAGCCGACGCCGATCACCTTCAAGGTGGTGATTGCCGTTGAACGCGACGAAGGCGAATACCACGCGTATTGCCCCGGCTTGGAGGGCCTGCACGTCGGCGGGGAGACCGAAGACGAAGCCGTGAATGCCGCGATGCAGGCGGTCAACTGTTACTTGGAGTCCTACATTCGGCACGGCGACCCGATTCCCATCGGGGCCAGCCTCGAAGTCGCGCAGGCAGACGATCGCCCGCTCGTTCCACCGACAGCGATTCGACGGGTCCAGTTCCGATGGCCTTCGCCACAGCTGTCTGGGACCAGATAAGGAACATCACCACAGAAGAGCTGTGCAGCGCCCTTCAGCGGGACGGATGGGCACCCGACTGCAAGACCGGTTCGATCGTCATTTACACCAAGGGCGATGGCGAGAAGCGGCGCCGCGTTTCGATTCACCGTCGCGCCAAGAAGTCCTACGGTAATAAGTCGCTGCTCGGCGCGTTGCTCAAGGACATCGGGTGGTCTGAAGATGACCTTCGTCGACTGAAGGTGATCAAGTAGTCCCTCCCTCGCGACGGCTATTCTCCAGTCTCATTGAAATCCCGGTCCGCGAGGTGACACCGCGCGCTCGACTTCGATCTGCGTGCCGAGCCAGTGGATCAGGAGAGCCAGGCGAGCACCTGGTGCGCGTACCTGCCGGGTCCGCTCTCGGATCTGGCGGTCTACGATCGGGACTCAGCGGGCTCGAGCTGGCGGCCGCCCAAGCGATGCCTTGGGCGTCAGAGGTCCGGGTGGTGACGCCGATCCGACGTGATCGGGCACTGGTCGCCGGGCGGAGGACCCTGGCGCGGCTCCCCGCCGCACGGAGCGTGGCTTGTCGACCGGCCGAGTGCTCGAGCTGCTGACACCGCGACGCATGGACGTGAGCCTCGAAGATCTGGCGGCGGTCGCCTACCTCATACCGGCATGGGCTTCGCGCAGCCCACTGCCCGTCCGAACGACAGAGAGGGTCCGATGACATTCAACATCCCGGAAGGCACCACCGAGTCGCTCAACTTCCAGCTCCTGGCCGATGAGTCAGCCGATCAACCTGACCGCGCTCACTGAGGTTCGGAAGATGACAGGGGTGCCGCGCGGCAGAGGTCAGAGAGAGCGTGTGGTGCCACGCGAGAGTGCCACGGGAAGGCCTGTTACCTCACGGATTGTGGCGTAATCTGGCGAAGTGACATCGTGAAATCACCGAGGAAGATCTGGCGATAAGTCTTGGGGTTGTGGCGGTTCTAGCGGAAGCAGGCTAACTCGTTTAAATGCTTATACTTAAATGAGTTACACGAACTGCGGAGCGGCTTCGACTCCCAGGCGCTTCCGCCAACAGATCCTTGAGATGACACCGCACAAAAGCCTGGGGAGAGGAACAAGACAGGAACACGGCTATTCCTGCTGTTCCAGTTCCACCCGCCTCCATCGGCGACCTTGAGAGCTGATGTAGAATCCGCCGCATGAAGACCATCGTTGCTGCGACATTGATTGCGGTCTCTACGTTCATCGGGAGCAGTGTTTCAATCGATGGTCTAGCAGCGGCAATATCAAGACAGTCCAATCAAGTTCCTGACCTCCTTTACGACTGGGGTCGGGTGACTGGACTTGACGGTTCGAAGATAACGTTGAAGACCGACCTGGGGCAGCTGAAGTTCGCACTTTCCTCCGAAGCCGCGAAGAACTTGTCGCAGTCGAGCGTAGGACAGGATGCGCTATTGGCATACAACCAGGTTGGTGAGGAGGCCGTCGCAACACGCGTCGTCCTTGGCGTCACGCGAGGCCAAGCTGAGAACGGCATCGCAAGGCGGGAGTGGTTCAAGAAGCACCAGAAACACCAAGAGGCTGCGAAGGCGGCCTTCAATGTCACGATGCTCAACGAAGGCAAAGAGTGTGCTAGTGATTACTTGCGTTAGTAACTGATATGATGTAAATTCCTGGGCAAGGGAGGTGCCTATGCCCAGGAAGGCGAGTGTTCCGCCGTGTGCGACCGCGGATCGAGAGACCTTGCACGAGTGGAGCCGCAGCAAGACGACGGAGGCGCGCTTGGTCGAACGCGCCCGGATCGTTCTCGCGTGCCTTGAGGGCGAACCGGTCACGCAGATTGCCCACCGTCTGCGGGTTCGCCCCAATACCGTCATGGAGTGGCGGAATCGCTTTGCGTCTGAAGGGCTGGCAGGCCTGGTCGATCGGGCCCGCCCGGGGAAGCCCGTGCAGTATGGCCCGGCCTTTCGCCAGCGCGTGCTCGACGTGCTTGAACAGGTGCCCCCGGCGGGGCAGGCCCAGTGGGATGGTCCGGGTGTCGCCGAGCATCTCCAGACGTCCGTGCATGCCGTCTGGCGCGTCCTACGCAAAGAAGGCATTTGTCTGAGTCGGCACCGTAGCTGGTGTGTGAGCACGGATCCCGAATTCGCCGCGAAGGCGGCTGACATCATCGGGCTGTACCTGAATCCGCCCCAAGCCGCGCTGGTGATTTCTGTGGACGAGAAACCCAGCATTCAGGCTCTGGAGCGCCTCACCGGCTACGTCATGACCGACAACGGCACGATCGTCCGAGGCTTCAAGAGTACCTACAAGCGACACGGCACCTTGAACCTCTTCGCCGCCCTGGACGTGGCGACCGGCGCCATTCACACCGCCACCACCGAGAAGAAGCGGCGGATCGAGTTCCTCGCGTTCATGGATGAGGTCCTGGCCGATGTTGGTGACGACCATGAGATCCACGTGATTCTGGACAACTACTGCATCCATAAGAAGAACGACGCGTGGTTGGCCGCGCACCCGACCGTCCGCTTCCATTTCACCCCGACCTCCGCCAGTTGGTTGAACCAGGTGGAGATCTGGTTTGGCATCCTGTCGCGCAAAGCCCTGCGTGGGGCCAGCTTCCGCAGTGTGAACGACGTGCGGCTCGCCATTGAGGCCTTCGTCGCGGCATACGGCCCAAGGGCGAAACCATTCATCTGGCGCAAACGAGAGGTCAAGGGATCGCAGTTGAGAAACACAATCGTCAACTTATGCAATTAAGCACTAGCGCCCAGACCCAGGCTGACATCAACTCCTGCCGGATGGATGTGCAGAACGCAACGCGGCGTCACTTCGACGACTACTACCAGACCCTGACGCTGTGCCTCGAGCCCACTCTGGCGAGCGGCGACCGAAAGCGTCAGGCGATGTTGAAGGACTCCCAAGAACTGTGGTCCAAGTACCGCGATGCTACAGTGCATGCCACGGGTGAGGAGTGGACGACAGGCAGTGGTCGAGGCGCTGCAGAAGTCTCTGCGGGAATCCAACTGATTCGCGCCAGGATGCGCGAGCTCGAACACACCTACGACTTCGCGCTGCACCTGTAGAGATGGCTGGGATTCCACTCCGCCTCTCTACAACAGCACCTGGAACAAAACTGGAACGCCACAAGGGGTTGCGGAGGCGGGTGGGTGAAGCTAAGTATTTGCGGCGAAAATACTTGGAAATTGGCGGAAGCGCCTGGGAGTCGAACCCAGCCCCCCCGCAAAGCGGGGAGCGACCGATTTTGAAGACCGGGAGGGCCACCGGGCCCCGTTCGCTTCCGGAGCGATCTTATCACCGGACGAGCGTGTGCCGCGCACCTCCGCCTTGGATGGCGAGCCGCACGTCCACGAATATGGAATGCGAGAGAACGACGCCACCGCCGCCGAACGGGCGGGAATGGAAAAGGCAGAAGCAGAATGGACCCGGCCCCCTTGATTCCTCGTCGGGAGCCGGGTGCGGATGGCGAACGCCTAGTCTTCGATTAATCGAATCTCACCAGCCCGCGGACCCTTTGCGGACTCTTCCGGCGTGAACTCGACGCGCTGGCCTTCGCGCAGCAGCTCGAACACCGCGCCGCGGACCGAGCTCCGATGGAAGAAGTGCTCGATGCCTCCCTCGTCTCGAATGAATCCAAATCCCTTGTCGATAAGCAAGCGCGCGATGGTCCCGGTCGGCATACCCGTGTCCTCCGAGCAACGAAGCACTTGGGAACATCCCAAGGGCCGCAGACAGCTGAGCGCACGCAAGGGCCACGACGAGCGACCCCGCGAGCGCACAGTAAGAACGTACAAACGCCGCTGATACGAGGGTCCGGAAACGCCAAGCGCCCGCAGCAACGGCGCCTGGCGAACAACAGCTGCCTGGGCGGCGGACCACTCGAGGACCCGAGCAGTCGCCGAGATCGCAGGCACATTGGCCCCGCGATGCGCCACGCCCCAAATAGGGGAGGGGCGTCACGCTGAGCTTGAAATCCGGCCAAGTGTAGGAATATCCGGGCGGGAAGTCAAGAGACGGCCCGATCTTATGGCCTGGTCTTCGCAGGGCGCGGCCGGGCGGACGCGCCATTCCTCTTCCTCTTCTTCTTCCTCCTCGTCTTCCTCGTCGTCCTCGTCTTCCTCGTCGTCCTCGTCGAACTCGTCCTCGTCCTCGTCCTCTTCGGGGTCACCCATGTCGGGAGCGTAGGGCTGGAGCCTGGGGGTCATGGTTCTCCTTGGGGCGGTGTGCGCCCGCGGTCAGGCTTTGGGTGTCGTGGACGACGGGGCCGGGGCAGCTGAGGGACCGGCTGCTGCGACCGTCGGAGCCGGGGCCGCCGCCGCCGGCGCGGGATACGTGGACTGGAAATGCCGGCCGCACTTCGGGCAGACCCAGAACTGATCGGGACGCCACGCGTCGCCGGGCGCCGGGTCCTTCATTTCCATCTGCTCGCCGCACCGCTGGCAGGAGATTCTCACATCGAGAGTGGCCATCCCGAGATTCTAGCACTGCCCGCGGATGTTCTGCGGCGTCAATCGACCGGCGTAGAATGCTGGAGTGATTCCAGCCGTCATTCTTGCCGCAGGCTTGTCGTCACGGATGGGGCGGGCCAAGGCGCTGCTGCCTGTTCCTGGCGGAGACTGGTTCCTGTCGAGGCTGGTCCGGACCTTCCTGTCGGCCGGGTGCAGCGAGGTGGTGGCGGTCGTGGGCGAAGCTGAGGAGGCGATCCGATCAGTGGCGAACCACGAGCGGCTGCGGGTGCATCTGGTGAGGAACCCCGATCCATCCCGCGGACAGCTCTCGTCGCTCCAAGCGGCGCTCGCCTGGGTCGCGCCGGATCACCCGCGGGGGCTGATGATGGCTCCCGTGGACCTGCCGCTCATCGCCGTTCCCACCGTGCGAGCGGTGATCGATGCCTGGGTCCGAACCGGCGCGCCGATCGTGCGCCCCTCTCACGGCCACAGGCATGGCCACCCCGTGCTGTTCGACGCGCGCGTCCTGCCGGAACTGCTCGCTGCGGACCTCTCGGCCGGCGCCCGCCCCGTCGTTCATGCGCACCGGGCGGAGGTGTGTAACGTGGAGATCGACGATCCGGGTGCGTACGACGACATCGACACGCCGGAGGACTACCGCCGCGTGTTTGGCGAAGAACCAGCCTGACCTGTCATCGGGTGGACCGTCTCTCGCACACATCCGGAGGATCGCGGCGCGCTGTAGGGACGCCACCGACTCTGTGAGTGGTTTCCTTCCCGCCGGTGTGGTTTCCTTCCCGGCTTCGACAGTCGTGGTATGCTCCCGGCGCAGCCACGCGGACCAACGCTCGTGGAGACGGATCCGCGCGGCATCCAGTGGAGGTGGCCCGTGTGTCTTCGTCGAGCGTTCCTGCTTCTTGTCCTCCTGCTCGCGGTTGGCGCGGACGTCGCGGCCCGGCAGGCTCCGGTCACCCGGGCTTCGACCGGCAAGGCTTCGTCAGCGGCGCCGGCGCCAAGCCCCGTCTCGCTCTCGGATCAATTCCCCGGACTCGAATTCCGCAACATCGGTCCATTCCGCGGTGGACGCGTCACGGCGGTCACCGGTGTGCGCGGGAATGCCCTGCGCTACTACTTCGGCGCCACCGGTGGCGGCGTGTGGATGACGACCGATGGCGGCCTGACGTGGCGCAACATCTCCGACGGGTTCATGAAGACCGGTTCGGTCGGCGCCATCGCTGTGGCGGACTCGGATCAGAACGTCATCTACGTCGGCATGGGCGAGGCACCCATCCGCGGCAACGTGTCGCACGGTGATGGCGTGTACAAGTCGATGGACGCCGGCAAGACGTGGGCGAACGTCGGTCTGCAGAATGCGCAGCAGATCTCGCGCGTCCGCATCCACCCGCGAAATCCCGACATCGCCTACGTCGCCGCTCAGGGCCACGTCTGGGGGCCGAACCCGGACCGAGGCATCTTCCGCACGCTGGACGGCGGCAAGACCTGGTCGAAGGTGCTGTTCGTCGACGACAAGACGGGGGCATCCGACCTGGTGATGGACGCGTCGAACCCGCGTGTCCTCTACGCCGCCTTCTGGCAGGTCTACCGGAAGCCCTGGACCATCGAGAGCGGTGGCCCGGGCGGCGGGCTCTACCGCACGACCGACGGCGGCGACACCTGGAAGAAGCTCGCCGACGGCTTGCCCGAGGGGCTCGTCGGCAAGACGACGGTGACGGTGTCCCCGAAGAACCCTGCGCGCGTGTGGGCGATGATTGAGGCCGAGGGCGACAAGGGCGGCATGTACCGCAGCGATGACGGCGGCGGGAAGTGGACGAACGTCAACAGCGGCCACGCGATCCGGCAGCGCGCATGGTACTACTACCGCGTGTTCGCCGACCCCGCCAACGCCAACATCGTCTACACGACCAATATCCGTTTTCACAGGTCCATCGACGGGGGCAAGACCTTTTCGACGATTCCCGTGCGCCACGGCGACACTCACGATTTGTGGATCGACCCGGACAATCCCGATCGGATGATCCTGGGCGACGATGGCGGTGCGGAGATCTCGAACAACGGGGGACAGACCTGGACGACGGAGGACAACCAGCCGACGGCGCAGATCTACCGCGTGACGACCGACGACCGGTTCCCATACTGGGTCTACGGCGCCCAGCAGGACAACACGACGGTGGCCATCCCCAGCGCGGTCCGCGGAGCGGGCATCGACATCACCGACTGGTACGAGGTGGGCGGCGGCGAATCGGCGTGGATTGCGCTGGACCCCCGCAATCGGGACATCGTCTACGCGGGCAGCTACGGCGGGTGGATCACGCGTCATGACCACGCGACGAAGGACGAGCGCATGATCATCGCGTGGCCGCAGGTCATCGATGGCCAGGCGGCCGGGGATCTCAAGTACCGGTTCCAGTGGAACGCGCCCATCATCACCTCGATACACGAACCCGGCGTGGTCTACCACGCCGCGCAGATGCTGCTGCGGTCGCGTGACGAAGGACACTCGTGGGAGGAAGCCAGCCCGGATCTCTCCCGCAACGACAAGACCAAGCAGGGCTTCAGTGGCGGGCCGATCTCGCGCGAGGTCACCGGCGTCGAAGTCTACGGGACCATCTTCGCGCTCACGGAGTCGCCACACGAAGCCGGCGTCATCTGGGCTGGCACCGACGACGGCCTGGTGCACCTGACGCGGGACAACTGTAAGACGTGGCAGAACGTGACCCCGAAGGGCATTCCCGAGTGGATCCGCATCAACGCGATTGAGGTATCGCCTCACGACAAGGCGACGGCGTACGTCGCGGCCACGATGTACCAGTTCGACGACTTCAGGCCCTATCTGTACAAGACCAACGATTACGGCAAGACGTGGACGAAGATCGTGGCGGGCATCCCGGACAACGCATTCACGCGGGTCGTCCGCGAGGATTCGGGTCGTCGGGGCCTGCTCTACGCCGGCACCGAAACGGGCCTGTACGTCTCCTGGGACGATGGCGTGTCGTGGCAGGCGTTTCAGCGCAACCTGCCGATCGTGCCCATCACCGACATGGTTGTGAAACAGGAGGATCTCGTCGTCGCCACGCAGGGACGCGCGTTCTGGATCCTGGACGACCTGACCCCGCTGCGACAGTGGAACCGCGACGTGGCAAAGGCTGATGCGCACCTGTTCACGCCACGCCGGGCCATCCGTTTCCAGAACGGCGAGTCGTTGAGGCCCGGCATCGGCAAGAACCGGCCGAATGGTGTCATCGTCAACCTCTGGATCGAGAACGCGCCCAAGAAGGACGACGTCGTCACCGTCGAGTTCCTGGACGGGGCGCGCGTGCTGCGCAAGTTCGCCACCAAGCTGGCCGAGAAGATCCCGGATGAGGCGTTCGAGCCTGGCGATGAAGGGCCTGGCGACATCGACAAGGCCATCGAGCTGAAGGCCGGCGTCAACCGGATCGTGTGGGATATGCGCGAAGAGGGACCGAGTCTCATCCAGCCAGCGTACGTCTTCGGCGACTACCCGCCGCAGGGCCTGCGGGTGACGCCGGGGCGCTACACCGTGCGCGTCACGGCACACGGCAAGACGCTCGAGGCGCCGATCGAGATTGTCCCCAGTCCGACGGGTGCCGTGCCTGCAGGCGACCTGGCGGCGCAGTATGCGTTCCTGACCACCGTGCGCCGGGACGTCGAGACGATCCACGACACGTTGCGCCAAATCAAGGATGTGAAGGACCAGGTCCGTCGCTACGGGCAACGAGCCTCCGTCGCCGGCAAGGGCGACAGCCTGAAGGCGAAGGCCGACCAGGTCGTGAAGGCGTTCGAGCCGATCGAGGCCGAGCTGTACAACCCGGAGCTCCGGACGGGGCAGGATTCGCTCGGTCACCTGCCGAAACTCGACTTCCAGTTCGCGGCGCTCGCGGGGATGGCTGACACCGCAGACATGAAACCGACAGCCGCGTCACACCTCCGCTACACGGAATTGAAGGCGCAACTCGACGCGGTCCTCGCGCGGGTGAAGGGTGTGATGGACAAGGACATTGCCGACTTCAACAAGACCGTGCAAGGCCTGGCGATGCCGGCGGTGATTGTGGGGTCTGGCCCGAAGCGGTAGGCACCGTGTAGTTCACCGCAAGGCGCTCCCGTCCACCGACACTCCGGCCGTGTCTGCCGGGCACACGAGGGTCGGGGCGTCCGGCGTAGGGGGTGGCGTGGGCGTGATATATCTTGCTGACTGGTCTTCGAGGCGCTTTCCGGTGTAAGCTTTTTACGCCTGCACGCCGCTCGTTCGTTGCCGGAAATCCGGCGCCCCCTCCTGGAGCACTTGTTCATGGCAGGCCAGCCGAGAGCGTGGTAACGCTTTTGGTCCCAACCTCTTACAGGGTTGAGCTCCGCGACGGAACGGGGCTTGCTCGGGTCAGCCGTATGCCAGAAGCCAATCGTCGTGTGCGAGGAGTTGTGGTCATCGACGCCGAACGTTGCAAAGGGTGCGCACTTTGTGTCGAGTTCTGTCCGACCGATGTGCTGGCGCTCTCCAGTTCCTTCACGGCAAAGGGGTACCATCCACCCGAGATCGTGCGGCCCGAGGCCTGTTCCGGCTGCGACCTGTGCGGGATGTACTGCCCGGACTTCGCGATCTACGGGTACAGGCTGTAACCAGGATTCGGCGCCGAATCCCGAATTCTTCTCCTAGTCGGCACTTTCCGAGGATACTCATGCATGCCGATCCGGCTGGCGTCCTGACGGGCGCCCACTTCATCGACGGCGACCACGCGTGCTGTGAAGGCGCGCTGGCGGGCGGCTGCCGCTTCGTCGCCGGTTATCCGATCACGCCGTCCACGGAAGTCGTCGAGCGCATCGCGCTGCGGTTTCCCGAGGTCGGCGGTGTCTTCATCCAGATGGAGGACGAGCTCGCCTCGTCGATCGCCATCGCCGGCGCCGTCTGGGGCGGCAAGCGCGCGATGACGGTCACGTCGGGTCCGGGCTTCTCGCTGATGATGGAGCACATCGGCTTCGCCATCATGACCGAGACGCCGTGCGTCTTCGTCAACGTGCAGCGCGGCGGACCGTCCACCGGGCTCCCGACGCTCCCCGCGCAGGCTGACATGATGCAGGCGCGATGGGGCTCGCACGGCGACTACGAGCTCATCGCCGTCTGCCCGAACTCGCCGCAGGAGTGCTTCGACCTCACAATCAAGGCGTTCAACCTCGCCGAGCAGTACCGGGTGCCGGTGCTCGTCATGATGGACGAGTGCGTGGGCCACATGATGGAGCGCGTGGTCATCCCGAAGCCCGAGGAGATCGAGATCTTCCCGCGGCGCTGGACGAAAGCGCCGCTCGACGAGTACCTCCCGTTCGCGCCAGGCGAGGACCTGGTGCCGGACATGGCGCGCGCCGGGCAGGGCTACCGGTTCCACATGACCGGCCTCACGCACAACGAGAAGGGCTACCCGGACATGACGGTGTCCGGCCAGGCACGCCTGCTCGGGCGGCTCATCGACAAGATCAAGAAGAACGCGGCCGCGCTCACCGACGTGGTCGAGGACCAGGTGGACGGCGCGGAAGCGGTCGTCGTCTCCTACGGCATCACGTCGCGCGTGGCGCAGAAGGCGGTGCAGGCGGTGCGGGCGAAGGGCCTGCGCGTCGGCTCGCTGCGGCTGCGCACGGTGTGGCCGTTCCCCGAGCACCTGATTCGCGACCTTGCCACCAAGGTCAAGGCGTTCATCGTGCCTGAGTTGAATCTCGGCCAGATGGTGCGCGAGGTGGAGCGCTGCGCGCAGGGCGCCCGCGTCGTGAGCGTGCCGCACGCCGGCGGCACGGTCCACGACCCGGCCATCATTGTCCAGGCGATCACGGAGGCTCTCCGATGAGCGTGGAAAACCCCGTCGAACGATATCTCCGCAGCGATCGCATGCCCCACATCTGGTGCCCGGGCTGCGGCATCGGCACGACCGTCAACTGCTTCACCCGCGCCATCGACGAGAGCGGCATCCCGATGGATCGCCTCGCGGTCGTGTCGGGCATCGGCTGCACCGGGCGCGTCGCGGGCTACATGCACGTGGATTCGTTCCACACGACGCACGGCCGCGCCATCCCGTTCGCCACGGGCCTGAAGCTGGCGGCGCCCGACATGAAGGTGGTGGTCTACAGCGGCGACGGCGACCTGTTCGCCATCGGCGGCAACCACTTCATCCACGCCGCGCGGCGCAACCTCGACATGACGGTCATCTGCGTCAACAACCTGACCTACGGGATGACCGGCGGCCAGCTGACGCCGACCACGCCCGAGGAGGCGATCGCGTCGACGTCGCCCTACGGCAACTTCGAGCACCCGTTCAACCTGCCGTACCTGGCCGAGTCGTGCGGCGCGGTCTACGTCGCGCGCTGGACGACCTACCACGTCACGCAGATGAAGAAGGCGATGAAAGAGGCGCTGCTCAAGAAGGGCTTCTCGTTCGTCGAGGTCATCTCGCCGTGCCCGACGCTCTACGGGCGGCGCAACCGCATCGGCGACTCGCTCGACGAGATGAAGACGTACAAGACGCGCAGCGTCATCAAGAACGGCGCCGACACCAAGGAAGTCGATCTCGGCATGACCGGGCCCATCGTCGTCGGCAAGTTCGTCGACCGGGAGCGGACGACCTACCAGGACGCGATGGAGGCCTTTTATTCGCGCAAGCTGGGCAACCGGTACGTGCGGGCGAGTCAGTAAATGGCGCAGACGCAAATTCGCATCGGGGGGTTCGGCGGCCAGGGCGTCATCCTCAGCGGGATCATCATCGGCCGGGGCGCCGCGATCCACGGCGGCCTCCACGCCACGCTCATCCAGAGCTTCGGCCCTGAGGCGCGCGGCAGCTCGTCGAGCGCCGAGTTGATCGTCGCCGACGAGCCGATCTTGTATCCCTACGTCAAGGACGTCGACATGCTCGTCGTCCTTTCGCAGGACGCCTACGCGAGGTTCACACCCGCGCTGAAGAAGGGCGGGCTGCTGGTGACCGAGGCCGACCTGGTCTCGCTGACGCCGCCCGTGCCGGAGGCCAGGCACTTCGTGGTGCCCGCGACCCGGCTGGCGGAGGAGATCGGACGGAAGATCGTCCTGAACATCATCACTGTCGGCTTCTTTGGCGCCGTGAGCCAGCTCATCCCGCGCGAGGCGCTGGAGAAGGCCGTGAAGGAATCGGTGCCGCCCGGGACGCTCGACCTGAACCTCAAGGCGTTCAGGAAGGGCTACGAGGTCGGGCTCGAGCAGTTAGCCAAGGTGCAGGCGCCCGCGTAGGGCCAGGCGGTGCGGGCGACGTCTGAACGAGAACAGGATTCCGAAGTAGGTTCGTCCGTCATGCCGTTCTCCGAGGTGCTCGGCCACGCGCGTCCACTGGGCCTGCTCTCGCGGTCCATCGCTCGCGGATCCCTGCCCCCGAGCCTCCTGTTTACCGGTCCTGAGGGTGTCGGCAAGAGGCTCGTGGCGCAGGCGGTCGCGGAGGCGCTGAACTGCCTGTCGCCGGTCGGCGCAAGCACGGAGGCTTGCGCCACAGGGACCCTTGTGGCGCCGGCGATCGGTGTGGCGCCGGCCTCCGTGCCGGCGGATCTGCCGTTCGATGCCTGCGGCGCGTGCGCGGCGTGCAAGCGGATTGCGAAGGGCACGTATCCGGACGTCCTCAGGCCCGGGGCGTCCGACACCGGCGTGATCAAGATCGAGCCGGTGCGCGAGGTCGTTGCGGCCGCGGCGTATCGACCCTTTGAGGGTCGGCGTCGGGTGATCATCATCGACGATGCGGATCGCCTGAACGCCGATGCGCAGGATGCGCTGCTCAAGAGCCTCGAAGAGCCGGGGGCTTCGTCGGTCTTCATTCTGGTGAGCGCACGTCCCGAGACGCTGCTGCCTACGATCCGGTCGCGCTGTGCCCGGATGAGGTTCGGGCGCCTGTCGGCGGCCGAGGTGACGCGCGTCCTGGTGGAGCGGCACGGAATGGACCCTGACGAGGCACATGCGATCGCGGCGGTGGCCGACGGGAGCCCTGGCCGTGCGCTCGAAGCTGGGTCCAAGGCGTACCGTGAGGCGCGGACCGCGGCGCTGGCGGCCCTGCGAACGGCCGCGAAGGCCTCGTCGCCACGGGCGCGGCTGCAGGCGGCCACCGGCCTGACCGCGGGCAAGCCCACCTCGGCCGGCGAGCGCGAGGAACTGGCGACCCGGATCACGATGCTCGCCTCGCTGCTTCGCGACGTGGCGCTGGTCTCGCAGGGCGGGGATCCCGCGGAGCTGGCGAACGGCGACCTGGCCGCGGATCTCGAGGAACTGGGCGCGGCGTTCGGGAGCGAACGCGCCCTTCAAGCGTTTGCGGCCGCCGATCGGGCGATCTCCGCGCTGCGCCGGAACGCGAGCCCGAAGGTCGTGGCCGCATGGCTCTCGGTGCACATGTAGTCGAACGACATGGACCTTCAGCGGGACGAATCGATCGTTCTCGTGAAGTTGTGCTGCAGTGGGCGGCCGTGCCCCTGCTTCGTCCCGCGGGGCGCCGCCCCGATGCCCCTTCGTTCCGGCACGCCGCTTGTCGTCGAAACCGAAGCCGGCCTCTCCTTCGGCCACGTGGCCGGATTCCTGCTCAGGATGAACGGGAAGGACGGCATTCGTTCAGAAGGGACGGCACGCCTGATCCGCGTCGCCACCGACGAGGACATCTCGATTCGCCGGCGGCAGCAGGCGCGCGAGCGCGATGCGTTCCGTGTCGGGCTGTTGAAGATCCGCGAACGCGGCCTCGCGATGAAGTTGACGCGCGTCGAGCAGATGTACGACGGCTCGCGCCTGGTCTTCTACTTCACGGCCGAAGGGCGCGTGGACTTCCGTGAACTGGTGCGCGAGCTGGCCGCGGAGTACCGCAGCCGGATCGAGATGCGGCAGATTGGCGTGCGCGACGAGGCGCGGATGCTCGGCGGCTATGGCTCTTGCGGCCGGCCGCTCTGCTGCACCGCCTGGTTACAGGCGTTCGAGCCCGTGTCGATCAAGATGGCCAAGCAGCAGGACCTGAGCCTGAACCCGTCGAAGCTGTCCGGCTTGTGCGGCCGCCTGAAGTGCTGCCTCCGCTACGAACTGCCCGAGGGGAAGCTGCTGCGGAAGTCCGAGATCCGTGACGAGGTGCTGGCCGACCTCGGCGACCACTCGCACTAGCCGCGCATTCCCATGCCGCTTCTTCCGCGCATCGCGCTCACCGTTGGTGACCCGGCCGGTGTCGGCCCCGAGCTGGTGGAGCAGGCTATACGCCACCCGAAGGTCCGTGCGGCGTGTGACCCGGTGGTCTATGGGCCGCCTCACGGGACGCTCTTCGTTCCCGGCGTGCTCTCGAAAGAGGCCGGCCTGGCCGGCTACGACGCGCTGGTCCGGGCGGTGGAGGATGCGCTCGCGGGGCGCGTGGACGCGGTGACGACGGCGCCCATCAACAAGGAAGCCTGGGCGCTGGCCGGGTTGCCATGGCGCGGGCACACGGACCTCCTGGCGCACCTGACCGGCGCACCGCGGGTGGCGATGATGTTCTACTCGCGGCAACTGCGGGTCGTCCTGGCGACCGTGCACGTGGCGCTGGCCGACGTGCCCCGCCTGTTGACGCGCGAACACCTCATCGACGTGATTCGGCTGACCGCGCAGGAACTGCCGCGTTTCGGGTTCCCGAGGCCGCGGCTGGGACTCGCGGGCCTGAACCCGCACGCGGGCGAGCACGGCGTCATCGGGACCGAAGACGACGAGGTGCTGAGGCCGGCCGTGGAGGCGTGCCGGGCCGGGGGAATCCTCGTGGACGGGCCGTTCCCGGCCGACACGTTGTTTGTCCGCGCCATGCGGGGAGAGTTCGATGCGGTCGTGGCCTGCTACCATGACCAGGGGCTGGTCCCGATCAAGATGGTGGCCTTCGGTCAGGCGGTCAACGTCACGCTTGGCCTCCCCATCATCCGGACGTCGGTCGATCACGGGACGGCGTTCGATATCGCCGGCAAGGGAGTGGCCGACCCCGGCAGCCTGATCGAGGCGGTGTTGCTGGCCGCGAGGCTTGCGGCCTCGCCGCGTGGATGATCGCGACCGCCATGCCTGAAAAGACCGATCGCCAGAAGGCCGAGAAGAACATCGCCGAGAACCGGAAGGCGTTCCACGACTTCCACATCCTCGAGACCTTCGAGGCCGGCGTGGCGCTGCTCGGCACCGAGGTGAAGGCCATCCGCGAGGGGCGCGTGAACCTCCGAGACAGTTACGGCCGGGTCGAGGGCGGCGAGGTGTTCGTCATGAACATCCACATCAGCCCCTACAGCCACCGGGGTTACTCCGACCACGAGCCGCTGCGGCGGCGCAAGCTGCTCCTGCACAAGCAGGAGATCCGCAAACTGGTGGGCAAGACCACCGAGCGCGGCATGACGCTCGTGCCCCTGCGCCTGTACTTCAGGAACGGCCTCGTCAAGATGGCCATCGGACTGGCGAAGGGGAAGAAGGAATACGATCGGCGCGAGACGATCAAGCGGCGCGAGACAGACCGGGAGACCCGTGCAGCGGTCAAGGAGCGACAACGATAGCCCCGGCGCCGTGGTGTCGATGCCCGCGCCGCAGCCGTTCGATCGCATGACATCCACGCCGGCTCTGCGCATCGTGGTTCGCTTGGGTCGCGCCGTCGCCCTGCTGGCGCTGGCGCTCCTGGCGGCGCTTCCCGTCTGGTCGTACGTCGCGGCGGAAACGGTGCCGGCCTCGCGCGCGATCGTCCTCGCCGCGTTCGCCGCGGCCGCGCTGTTCCCCGCGTCGGCGCTCCTCGCGTGCGCCGGCCTCCTGCCGCTGTCCGGCCCCCTGTCCGCGATCGTTGGCTCCACGACCCTGTTCAGCCTTGGCGAACCAGTTGTGCTCGCGTGTCTCGCGGGCTGGCTTCTGCGGTCAGCCGCGTGGCCCGGGCCGCCGCCAACCACCTCCGTCCGCGCCCTCCGGCGTCCGGCGCTGGTGCTCGCCGTCGTGGTGGCCGCCTCGGGGATCGTCGAGATGTTCGTCGTCCAGCCGGCGGTGGACTATCCCTGGCCGTTCGCCTGCGCCGCGTTCAGGTTCCTGCGCACCGACTTCTTCAGCGATCGCGGCACCTTCCGCGCCCTGACCAACGCGGCGTTCTTCCTGGAAGGGCTCGGCCTCTTTGCGGCCGCCGTGACGCTAATCGGCCGAAGCCGGGCGCTGGGCCGGCGGCTGCTCGCGATGGCCGCCTGCGGCGCGGCCGGCGTGGCGGCGCACAGCGTCGTGCGGCTGGTGACGGTCTCGCTCAGGACCGGTGACGGCTGGTCCGCCCTGCTCAATTACCCGCAGACGATTCGTATCAGCGCGGCGTTTGCTGATTTCAACGCGGCAGGGTCCTACCTGGCCATGGCGCTGCTGCTGGCGGTCGGCTTGGCCCTCCCGGCGAGGTCGCGCGGAGGCCAGGAGGGAGAGGAATCACGCGGCGGCCGCTGGCTCGGTCTACTGTGGCTGCTCGTCGTCCCGCTGATGGCAGCCGGTCTGTGGCTGACCGGGTCGCGGGCGGCGCTAGCCGCCATCGCCCCGGCTCTGATCGTGATGCTGCCGGTGGTCTCGAGAGTCCCGAAACAAGTGGCGTGGGGAGGCGCGCTCGTCGCCGCCCTCGTCGTCATGCTGTCGCTGCCGTTTGTCGCCGGGCGCTTCAACCTGCCGGACAAAACGGGCCGATCGCTCTCGCAAGCGCTCAACTACCGCAGCGAGTTCGCGCGCGGTGCGGCGAGGATGATTGCCGCACAGCCGGTCTTCGGCGTGGGCGTGGGCGCGTTCTACGCCCGGTCCGGCGAATACTTCGCGCCGGCGGTCCGGGTCGCGTTTCCGCGCGAGAACGCGCACAACAACTTCCTCCAAGTGCTGGCCGAACTTGGGGTCGTCGGATTCGTGCCGTTCCTGTGGACTATCGGTATCGTCGGCGTGGCCGTCGTGCGGGGATGGCGGTCGGGCCGGCTGCCAGCGGCGGCGACCGGAGGAGCGGCGGGACTGGTGGCGTTCATCCTGACCTGGCTGACCGGGCACCCGTTGCTCATCTTTGAGGTCGCCACCGCGTTCTGGCTGGTGCTGGCTGCGGTGGCCGGTTCTGCCATGGATACGGGCGACCAGCCGGTCGTCCCTGCGGGGGCGGCGGCGCGTGCGGGCGACCAGCCGGTCGCCCCTACCTGGGCGGTGGCGATACTCGTCCTGCTCGTGATCGTATCGGTGCCGGTCCGTGGCCGCGACGCGATTCACCGGGTGAACCTGAAGAACGCGGCCATCGGACTCTCGGCGTGGGACACGGACGATCGCGGCGAACGGTTCCGGCGGATGACCGATCGCACCGCGCAGTTCTACGTGCCCGCGGAAGCGACGTCGATGAGACTCCCCATCCGGTTGGAGCGGGCTTCACCCCAGGACACAGCGGTCAACGTTGAAATCCGGCTGGACGGTGAATTGGCGAACCGGGTGCGGGTTCAGGGGACGAACTGGAACGGTGCCGCCATCGTACTGCCGCGACCGGGATCACCCCGAAGTTATCGGGCGGTGCGTTTGTCGGTGGTGCCGAGCGTACCCGGCGCGGCAGACCGGCCCGGCCCGGCCATCGAGATCGGCGTCCCGATCCTCACCGGGCTGGGGCAGCGCTAACGCAGTCGGCGTCGCCCGGATCTTGTGGCGCGGGGCCGGATCTTGTGGCGCGGGGCTTCAGCCCCGCGATTGATTGGCGGGCCTGAAGGCCTGCCCCACTGCGTTCAGAACTTTGAGACGATGGCGGCGTGAATCGCGTTGGCGATCACGTCATAGCCCTCTGCCTTCGGGTGCAGGCCATCCACGCTGAGTAGCGACGCCGGGTTGTTGCCACTCGCATCCATCATCGCCCGGTACACGTCTGCGCCGACGAAGTACGGGTCGTCTCGATAGGCGTCGAAGATCTGACTGATCGCGGCGTTGACCAGCAGGATCGCCGACAGTTCGGCGCCCCTGTAGCGGGTGTAACCATCGGGGTCCGCGACCTGGATGGGCACGGTGGGCGGCAGCGTCGCCAAGACGACTTTCTTCCCCTGTCCTCTCGCCTGGCCCACCATGGCACTCAGATTGCTAGCGATCGCCGCCGCCTTGGCGCGCTGTTCGGCTTCCGTGTCCGTCCTGAAGATGCCAGTGGCGTCGTTAGTGCCTTCCAGGATGATCACGACATCGTACGTGATGTCGATGACGGTCGGCAGTCGAGACAGCCCGGATGGCGTGGCCTCACCCGCAACTCCCAGGTTGTCCACGATCGCCGGCAACAGCGCCGCCAGCGTCGCGGGATACGGCGAGGGGTAGGTCGGGGGCGAGAAGTGGGGCTGGTACCCCCACTGGGTGAGGATCCAGGCAACCTCATCGAACACCGGGCCGACGGTGAGGCTGTCGCCGAACGCGAGCTTGGCGAGCGTGCCATAGATGAACGCGCCCGTCCGCGTCGCGCTCTGCAGGTCGTCGGTGTTGGTGACGACCACGTCCACGGTGCCGGCCGCGTGGGCGCCGGTGGTCGCCACGATCTGCGTGGCACCGAACCAGGATACCGCCGCTGAGACTCCTCCCACCCTCACGATCGCACCGGTTCTGAAGTTCGTCCCGGTGATGGTGATCGAAGTCCTGCCCTCCGTCGGCCCCTGGTTCGGCGTCACGCTTGTGATGGACGGCGCCGGCTCAAGATAGGTGAAGCCGTTGACGAGGGTCGCCTGCAGGCCATCGGGGTTCGTCACCACGACGTCGTAGGTGCCCGTGGCATTGCTGCCCGTCTGGATCAGAATCAGGGTGTCCGACCCATAGTTGATCGAGGTTGCCTGCGCCCCTCCGACCCGCACCGTCGTCCCGCCGGGTCCGGGCACGAGGTTGGTGCCGTACACGGTCACCAGGGATCCGGGCTGGCCCGAAGTCGGACTGACGCTCGTGATCGTGGGCGGCGTCCCGTAGGTGAACGCTTGGGACGCGGTGGCCGTCTGGCCGTCGCTGTTCCTCACCACCACGTCGACGGGCCCGACCGGGTGCGCCTCGGTGACGGCGGTGATCGTGGTCGTGTCACCGATCGGCGTGACGACGCTCGTCGCCGCTACGCCCCCGATGGTCACCGTCGGCCAGACAAAGCCGGTGCCGCGAATGGTGACGCTCGTGCCGCCCGTGATCGGTCCCCGGACCGGAGTGATGGACGAGACGGTCGGCGCGGGAGCGCTGGCTGGCGGGCCAGGCGTGCCGATCACCGCGGTGTCCGGCCAGGGAATACCCGCACTCGCGTGGCCGCCCAGCCAGTTGGCGTCCGTTCCCCAGTAGACGGCCCGCTCAGCGACGAACGACACCGGGTTCCCGCTGACGGAAACCGACTCGAGAAAGGCAGCAAACCGCTTGCCCCAGATCGCTGAGGGAAACTGGTCGAGCGCGACGGTGTAGCGTGAATTCGCTTTCAGGAGATAGGTGCCGGTGGCGCCCTTTCCGTCTTCCAACATGAACGTGAACTTCACGTTCGTATCGACGTCCGTTGAGTTCCGGAGAAGGAAGTACGTGTAGAACCCATTCTCGGCGGTGCCCTCGGCGAACCCCCACTTCGTGGATTCGACCGGCACGCCCGGGCTGTCGTGGCCTTCGACCCAGTTCGAGGCGGACCACTGCAGCGGGTCCGCCGGCTGCATACCCCAATACACCGCGCGCTCGGCCACGACCCGGACATTGTTGAGGCTGTGAACGCGGATTCCAAACGACTTGCCCGCCAGCCCGGGTACGGAGTTCACCCAGCGCGTGAACCGCGCCTGCGGGTCAATGGTCACATCCGGTTCAACGATCGGGGCCAGTGTCGGGTCCAGGTAGTAGGTAATCTCGACGTGGGCGGGCTGCGCAGGGTCGGGGTTGTCGATGAGCAGGTATGTTTCGAACTGCTGGCTTGCGTGCTTGCCCGTGAATCCTTCCGCGAAGTTCCAGTCGAGCTCTGCGGCCGGAATGGCGGCGCTCTCGTGGCCGCCCCGCCAGATTCCCAGCCCGGCTGCGACCGTCGGCCAGTACATAGAACGCTCGGCGAGGATCGGGCGGTCGGAGTCGATCTCGACGGAAAACGAGGCATAGCGCAGCGCTTCGGGGAGCTCCAGCAGCCCTCGCGGCACCACGTTCTCCCGGGTTTCTGGCAGAAGCGTGCGGATCAGGGTCTTCGTCACCCGGTTCGCGCCCTGGCCCTGGAACGTCAGGCTCACCTGGGCCGTGTCGGTCTTCGACGGGTTCGCCAGGAGGATGTACTCGTCGAAGATCGACGTGGCGCCTTCGGCCAGGTACCACTTCGTGGCCGGCGCCGTGAGTCCCATCGAATTGTGTCCGGCCTGCCACGTCGCCACCGACCCGTTCCCCGAGCGCGGCCAGTACATCGATCGCTCGACCACGAGGCCCTTGTCGCCCGTGCACGCCGTCGTGCCGTCCTGTTCCAGGCACTCGACGACCACCGAGACGTTGGTGCCGACGCCGACCAGTTCGGGAATGTCCTGCGTAATCCAGAGTGTCTTCCGGCTGGTGGCCAGCAACTGGTAGGTATGGACGATGGCTTGCTGCGGCGTGAGAACGCCACCCACGGTGATCGGCGGGCGGAGCAGCGTGACCCTGGCGGCCACTGGCGTCTCGTTCGGGTTGGCAATCAGGACGAACTCGTCGAACGGCCCGTAGGTCGTGCCCTCGGCGAGGTACCACGTTTTCAAGGATGAGGATTGCGCGGCGGCGGACAGGCCCACGGCGCACAGCGCAATCACGAGGACGACGAGTCGGAAAAACCGGATAGCGGGCATCGACGGAACTCGCGGATCGGAGAATGCGGAATGAGGAACACCTTTATCGACAAACATTTGCAAGAATAGCCGAGCTTCTTTTGCGTGTCAACGAAGCTCGAGGCCGGCCTTCTTCAGCGGCCTGGCAGTTGGCGTTGCGGGGAAACCGAGGACCGGAAACACGATGGGGCTGGCGGGATTCGCGTGCGACCCCGTCCAGCCCCGCTGTCGGCAACACGACGTCCCAGCGGGGCTCACCTGGGCCCCGCTCGGAATCCGGCGAACTACTTGAGGAGGAAGCCAGTCTCGCTGGTGCCGGCACTCCAGTGCTTGCCGGCGCCATCCCAGTACATCGCGCGCTCCACCGCGATCGGCACGCCGTTGGTCGACTCTACGAGCACCCCGAACTGCTCGCCGGAGGCCAGCGGCAGCTCGGTCGAGTTCATCGTCAGCCGGGAGTTGGCCTTCACCGTTCTGCCCACGACGACGGGCGCGAGGCCGTTGTCCCGGATGATGGTCACGTTGACGGTGGCGTCCTGCTCGGTCGGATTCGCCATCAGGATATAGCTGATGGCGTTCCTGTCACCGCCCGTCTCGCCTTCGGCGAGGGCCCACTGTGTTCCGATCGCCGAGAGCGCTGCCGCGTTGTGGCCCTCGTACCACTGACCCCACCGGCCGGGCCAGTACATCGACCGCTCCGCGATGATCGGCAGCGTCGAGGTGATGGACGCGGAGACGTCGGTGGATTCGAGCCCCGGGATGTCGTTCACGAAGATCGTGGTGCGGCTGGCCGGGTTGAGCGTGTAGGTCCGGGTGACGACCGGGCCGACCGGCCGGAGGTAGCGAATTGTCGCGGTGGCGGTCGCCTGACTCGGGTTGAACAGGAGGATGTACTCCGAGAACATCTCCCCGGTGTGGCCTTCGGCGATGAACCACTGCGTCGCAGGCGCCTCGACACCGGCCGAGTCAGTTCCGCCCTTGTACCAGGTGTCGGCCGTGCTGAAGTACATCGCGCGCTCGGCGGTGATCGGGGCCGACGCGACGACCGACATCGAGAACGAGGCCCCCAGGAGGCCCGGCACGTTGTTCGTGTAGACCGTCCGTCGCTGGTTGGCGCCGACCCCGTAGGAATCGTGCACCATCTGGCCATTGTCGAGGAGGTAGCTCACCTCGACGTTCACGTCGTCCGCGTTGCTGTTGGCCAGCAGGAGGTAGGTCTCGAAGTTGCGCGCATCGCCCTCAGCGAAGTACCACTCGGTCCGCGGCCGCGACACGGCCTTTCCGGTGTGGGCCGAATCCATCTTCTCGGCGCCGCCCCATGTCATCGTCCGCTCGACCAGGACGCCGCCGCGTTGCGTGGTGACCTCGGTGGAGACGGAGATGTTCTCGAGGCCCGGAATCTCGTTCATTTGAACGGTCTGCCGGCTCATGCCGGGAATCGAGTACTGCCGGGTGATCGGGGTCGTTCCCTCGCGGAGGAACTTGACGGTGATTTCCGCCGGGTCGGTGCCCGGGTTGGTGATGGCCAGACGCATCTTGAAGAAACCGGTGGCGCCTTCGGCGAGCATCCAGGTGTTGGGCACGTTCGGGTCCGTGCCGGCCAGGTATTCGTCACGGTTGCTCACGCCGTCGCCGTCCGAGTCCCCGGACATGTCCGTGATGCCGAAACGCGTCATCCATTGGGTCTCTGTTTCACCCGTCGTGGCGATGCCCGGGATTGTCGTGCTGACTTCCTGCGACAACGGGCTCGTCAGGCCGTCCCCGCTAAGGGCCTGCACCGCGAAGTAGTAGGTCTGGCCCTCGGTCAGGTCCTCCGCTGTCCAGATGGTGAAGTTGCCCACCGACCGGCTGGTTGTGTAGATGCCCGACTGCGTGCCGTAGAACACCGTGTAGCCGACGATGTCCGCCTCGGTGTTCGAATCCCATGTCACAGTCACCGACCCGGCATGGAGCGGGGCGGCGAACAGCACGAGCAGCGCCAGGAGGATGATGGAGCGTGAAGTCTTTGACATGATGCCTTTGGCTCGGGGGACCGACATGCCGGTCGAAATAGCAAGGGGGGTACCACCGGAACCGAGGGCGAAACGAGCTTGAAATCGGCAGATTTGCTGAGGAAATTACGCGGGTTCCCTCGGGGGGGGCGGCGCGGAGGGCGAGTCGCTGGCTTACGCTTTGGTAATCGGAATATCACAATCGTGGGGTACACTCTGACCGCTTTGAAATTCCGGGGAATGCGGTCCGACACGCCGGACCGACCCTTACCGCCAGCGCCTGGGTCCTGTGGGAAGCTGCCAGGCCCCGGCAGGGTCACGCAGCCGGGGAAAGCGGCTGACCATTGGCTCAAACGGGCCGCGGAGTGTACCATGTAGCGGCCTTGGATCTGCCGGGCGTCCCGCGCGGTTCCGGTCGGCCGTGCTGCTGCCAGCCATCAGATAGGAAGAAGAGACATGTTTCGAAACCGCTGGTTGATTCTCATCGGTGTGATCGTGGTGCTCGGGTTGCTCGTGTGGGGGTGGCGCCGCAATTCCGGGACGGCGGGCAGTGTTGACCTCGTCCCGCTGCTGCCGCAGGCCGAGAAGCGGTCGGGGCCCGTGCCGCCCGACGAGGCCATCAAGGTGATGACCGTGACGATCAACGGCGAAGCGAAGGCGTGCATCCGCGAGCAGGCGAACGGGCGCATCACGTTTCGGCTGACGCCGCCGCCCGACTCGTGGTTCAGCGCGTCGATCGCCTTGGACCCGTCGGTCTGGGACAAGGAGGGCGATGGCGTCCTGTTCCGGCTCGGCGTCGACGACGGGAAGGGCGTCTACGAGGAACTGCTGAACCAGCACGTGAACCCGGCCGCCAACAAGTCGGACCAGCGCTGGATTCCCGTGGCGCTCGACCTCTCCGCCTACGCCGGGCGTGAGGTCAAGCTGATCCTGAGCACCAACGCCAGCATGCCCGGCAAGGGCAACGACTTGCGGAACGACCTCGCCCTGTGGGGCGCGCCGTCGCTGGTCGTCGGGCGCTAGACATCTTCCAGGGCTGAGATCGTGATGAATGGAGCAGGTTTCTGCGGGGTCCCTGGAATCTGTCTTAGTCCTTCGATGCACAAATACGGCGACGTATTTGTGCCCTCAGGACTAAGTGCTGAGCGAGCACAACCGGCCACGTGCGCCGAGAGCCGATCGTGGCCGTAATTGCGAGTCGAAGTACTTAGGAATGATGGGGACGTGCAGCATCGCAACGTAGAAGGATCAGCCCACATGTCGTTCGAGGTCACCTCGGTTCCCCTTCTCGATCTCCAGGCGCAGTATCAGCCCATCCGTGACGAGGTGCTGGCCGCGATCACCCGCGTCTGCGACAGTCAGCGCTTCATCATGGGCCCGGAAGTGGAAGGGCTCGAGCGCGAGTTGGCCGGGATGCTGGAGGTCAAAGAGGCCGTCGGCGTGTCGTCGGGCACCGACGCCCTGCTGGCCGCGATGATGGCGCTGAACATCGGGGCGGGCGACGAGGTCATCACCAGTACCTATTCGTTCTTCGCCACGGCCGGCTGCGTGGTGCGGCTGGGGGCGCGGCCGGTGCTCGTGGACATCGACCGGGTGACCTATAACGTCGACCCGGCGGCGATCGCCGCGGCCATCACCCCGCGGACCAGGGCGATCATCCCGGTGCATCTGTACGGCTGCAGCGCCGAGATGACGCCTATCCTCGAACTTGCCGCCAAGGCCGGCGTCGCCGTGATCGAGGATGCGGCCCAGGCGATTGGCAGCCGCTACCATGGCCGGCCCGTGGGCGGCCTCGGCACGATCGGCTGCTTCTCGTTCTTCCCGAGCAAGAACCTCGGCGCCTTCGGCGACGGCGGCTTCGTCACGACCAACGACGCGGCACTCGCCCACCGTCTGCGCCTGGTTCGCAACCACGGCGCCGAACCGAAGTACTTCCACAAGCTGGTCGGCGCCAATTTCCGCCTCGACGCGATCCAGGCCGCGGTGCTGCGCGTGAAGCTGCCGCACCTCGCCGCGTGGACCGAGGCCAGGCGCCGCAACGCGGCCCGCTACCGCGAGCTGTTCGCGCCGCTCGTCGTCAAGGGGCAGGTCGAGCTGCCCGTAGAGCCGGACGGCTTCTATCACATCTACAACCAGTTCGTGATTCGCCTCGCGGAACGCGACCGCGTAAAGGCCGCGCTCGACGCGCGCCGCGTTGGCACCGAGATCTACTACCCGGTGCCGTTCCACCTCCAGGAGTGCTTCGCCCATCTCGGTCACTCGAAGGGCGATTTCCCCGCGGCGGAAGACGCCGCGGACCACACGCTGGCGCTTCCGATCTACGGCGAGCTGACCGAGGCGCAGCAGCGGTACGTCGTCGAGTCGATCGCGCAGGTCGTCTAGAAACGAAAACCACCATGGCTGTACACATCACCGATCTCCCCTCGGGCGCGCCCGCCCGCCGTTCTTGGATGCCGAGCACGACCACGCAGATCTTTATCGGCCTGATTGTCGGCGTCTTCATTGGCTACCTGTGGCCTTCGTCGGACGTGAACGGCGTGCACGTGGTCGGCGTGGCGGAGAGCATCAAGCCGATTGCCGACACGTTCCTGCGGATGATCAAGATGATCATCGCCCCGCTGCTGTTTTCGACGCTGGTGGTCGGGATCGCGAGGACGGGCGACCTGAAGGCGATGGGGCGAATCGGGCTGAAGGCAATCATCTACTTCGAGGCCGCCACCACCATCGCGCTGTTCCTCGGCCTGGGCCTCGTCAACGTGTTCAAGCCTGGCGTGGGCGTGCAGGTGACGGTGACCCAGGGCATCAGCGATCTCGCGAGCAAGAAGCCGCTGAGCGGGTGGGAGCTGCTGACCCACCTCTTCCCGACGTCGGTGGTGCAGGCGATGGCCGAAGGCGAGATCCTGCAGCTCGTCGTCTTCTCGATCTTCTTCGGGATCGCGGTGGCGGCGATCGGCAAGAAGGGGCAGCCGATCGTCGACGTGCTGGAGAGCACCGCGCAGACGATGTTCAAGTTCACCGGCTACGTCATGCTGTTCGCCCCGCTCGGCGTGATGGCCGCGATCGCGGCGACGGTCGGCAAGATGGGGCTGGCGATCCTGGTGACGCTCGGCAAGCTCGTGCTGCTGATGTACGGCGGCCTGCTGGTGTTCGCCGTCGTCGTCCTCGGCGCCGTGTCGCTGATCATCAAGGTGCCGTTCTTCGCGTTCATCAAGGCGGTTCGCGAGCCGTTCCTGATCGCGTTCACGACGGCGAGCAGCGAGGCGGCCCTGCCGAAGGCGCTCGAGGTGATGGAGAAGTTCGGGTGCCCGAAGAACATCGTCGGGCTCGTGCTGCCCACCGGGTACAGCTTCAACCTCGACGGCACCACGCTCTACCTGTCGCTGGCCAGCGTCTTCGTCGCGCAGTTGTTCGGTGTCGAGATGACGGTGGGGCAGCAGGTCTTCATGATGCTGACCCTCATGCTGACGAGCAAGGGGGTGGCCGGCGTGCCCAGGGCGGCGCTCGTCGTGTTGACCGCGACGCTCGGCCAGTTCAAGCTGCCGATGGAGGGAGCGGCCATCCTGCTCGCCATCGACCAGATCATGGACATGGGGCGGACCGCGGTGAACGTGATGGGGAACTGCATCGCCACGGCGGTCGTCGCGCGGTGGGAGGGCGTCTTCGACGACCGGCAGATGCGCGAGTTTGCCGGGAAGCGAGCGGCCTGAGATGAAGATCCTGGTCGTCGGATCCGCCGGGCACCTTGGCGCCGCTGTCGCCGCGCAGTTCGCCGCGACGTGCGACGTGACGACTACGACGCGGGCCGACCTCGACGTGCGCGACCACCGCGCCGTGCAGGCGGTCGTGGACCAGGTGCGTCCGGGGGTGGTGATCAACTGCTCGGCATACACCGACGTGGACGGGGCGGAAGACGAGCCGGTGGAGGCGCTGAACGTCAACGCCTTCGCGGTGCGGGTGCTGGCGGACGCCGCCAGGGCGGCCGGCGCCGCCTTCGTGCACTACAGCACCGACTTCGTGTTCGACGGCACCCTCGACCGACCGCATACCGAGGAGGACCAGCCGAATCCCCGGAGCACGTATGCCTGCTCGAAGCTCGTCGGCGAGTGGTTCGCGCGCGAGGCGGATCGCCATTACGTGCTGCGCGTCGAGAGCGTGTTCGGATCGTCGGCGCCCCACGACAGCCCCCGGCGGACCAGCGTGGACCGAATCGTCGATTCGGTCTTGCACGGCGTCGAGGCCGCGGTGTTCGTGGATCGGACCGTGTCTCCCAGTTACGGGCACGACGTGGCCAGGGCCACGCAGGCGTTGCTCGACCGGCAGGCTCCTTACGGGCTGTACCACTGCGTCAATTCCGGGTCGTGCACCTGGGAGGCGCTGGCCCGCGAGGTTGGCCGGCAACTGGGAGTCGAGCCTCGGCTGAAACTCGTCAGAATGACGGATGCGAAGCTCAGGGCCCAGCGCCCGCAGTATTGCGCGCTGTCGAACGAGAAATTGTCGGCGGCCGGCGTGCCGATGTCCACCTGGCAGGACGCCATTGCCCGCTACCTCCAGGCGAGGCGGCCGGCCTCCTCACGTCCTTGACCGCGTGGCGCTAACACCTTACAATTTCAAGTCGTTAGCGCATCGTTCACGACTGCAGGAGGCTCATGTCGAAGCGCGCCATCATCTCCGGAATCACCGGCCAGGACGGATCGTACCTGGCTGAGCTGCTGCTCGACAAGGGCTACGAAGTCACCGGGATTATCCGGCGAGCCAGCGCGCCGAACCTGTGGCGGATCGAGCACCTGATTGGCAAGGTGGCGCTGCGTCCGGCAGACCTCCTGGACCAACTCTCGCTGATGCGCGTGATCGACGACGTGCGTCCGACCGAGTTCTACAACCTGGCCGCGATGTCGTTCGTGCCGGCCAGTTGGGACCAGCCGATGCTAACCGGCGAGTTCAACTCGCAGGGCGTGACGCGCGTGCTCGAGGCTATTCGCCAGGTCGATCTCAAGGTGCGGCTCTACCAGGCGTCGTCGAGCGAGATGTTCGGCAAGGTTCGCGAGGTGCCGCAGACCGAGCTGACGCCGTTCTACCCGCGCAGCCCCTACGGCGTGTCGAAGGTGTTCGGTCACTACATCACGGTCAACTACCGTGAAAGCTACGGCCTCTTCGCCTGCTCGGGGATCCTGTTCAATCACGAATCGCCGCGCCGCGGGCTCGAGTTCGTGACGCGCAAGGTGACCGATGGCGTGGCGCGGATCAAGCTCGGCCTCGCCGATTCGCTGTCGCTCGGAAACCTCGACGCGTGCCGTGACTGGGGATTTGCGGGCGACTACGTGCGGGCCATGTGGATGATGCTCCAGCAGGACCAGCCGGACGACTACGTCGTGGCCACGGGCATCGCGCACTCGGTGCGGGATCTCGTGGATGCGGCGTTCGCCCGCGTGGGGCTCGACTGGCAGAAGTACGTGCGGGTGGATCCGGCGTTCCTGCGTCCGGCGGAAGTGGATCATCTGATCGGCGACCCGGCGAAGGCGCGAACCGTGCTGGGCTGGCACGCGAACGTGGACTTCAAGCGACTGATCGAGATGATGGTGGACGCGGATCTCGAACGCGTGGCATCGGCCCCGCCCGCCCGCATCGGCAATCCGGCGTAACTCCGGCGTCGGACGCGGGACATGAATCTTCGATGACGACGCCCGGCGCCAGCATCGGCGATCGCCTTCCGAGATACCGGGCGGGCTTTCTCGCGCGCAACGCGGTGCTGAACCTGGCCGGCCAGTTGGCGCCGGCCGGGGCGGCGATCGTCGCCCTGCCGCTCCTCGCCCGTTCCTACCAACTGGACGTGCTCGGCCTCCTCACGATGGCGTGGGCCTTGCTCGGCTATTTCACCCTGCTCGACCTGGGCCTGGGCCGGGCGCTGACCCAGCGAGTGGCGTCGCGACTGGGCGCCGGCGACCCGGAGGGAGTGCCTCTCCTTGTCTGGACGACCTCCGTGCTGCTCGGCCTCGTGGGTCTGGCCGGCGCTACCTTGCTGCTGGCGGGCGCCGACTGGATCGTATCGTCGGCGCTGCGCGTTCCGGCCCACCTGATCGTGGAGGCGCGCCTGGCCACTCGCGTGCTCGCGATTGGTCTTCCCTTCGTCACCGTGGCTTCCGGGCTGCGCGGATTGCTCGAGGCGCACCAGCGGTTCGACCTCGTGAACCTCGTGCGCCTGCCGGCCAGCGCGCTCATGTACCTCGGGCCGGCCGTCGTGCTGCCCTTCTCGCACTCGCTCGTTCCGGCGGTCGCGGTCCTCGTCGGCGTCCGCGTCGCCGCCTGCCTCGCCTACGGGTGGTTCGCCATGCGCGTCGAGCCGGGGACGATCCAGTCGATCGGGCAGATCCCTGGTGCGTGGAGGGAGCTGATGGGCACCGGCGCGTGGTTGACGATGGCCAACCTCGCGTCGACGGCGCTCGGCGTGCTGGACCGGGTAGTGATTGGCGCGATTGTGCCGGTCGCCGCCGTCGCCTACTACGCCACCCCGCAGGAAGTGGTCACCAAGGCCCTGGTCATTCCCGCCGCGCTCAGCGCGGTGATGTTTCCCGTGTTCAGCGCAGAGCTGGAGAATGACAGCCCGCGGCTCGACGACTACTTCCGCCGGTCGGTCCGATACACATTCTTGCTCCTGTTTCCCGTCACGTTGGTCGTCGCCGGATTGGCTCGGGAGATCCTGACCGTCTGGCTCGGGCCTGGCTTCGCCGCGCGCGGGACGACGGCCATGCAGTGGTTCAGTCTCGGTGTGTTCGTCAACGGGCTCGCGCTGACCCCGTCGGCGTATCTCCAAGCCCGGGGGGCCGCGGCGGCGGTGGCCGTGTTGCAGGTCGTCGAGGTGCCCCTGTTCGTGGCGGCCCTCGCGGCGGCGACCGCTCGCCACGGGCTCGAGGGCGCGGCTGCCGTCTGGTGCCTCCGCGCGACGGCCGACCTCTGGTGCCTGCTCGGGCTGGTTCGCTGGAAGACGTTCCGGCCTTTGCTCCGGCCTTGGCGGGGTCTTGTGGTGTGCCTGTTCGTCGCGCTCGCTTTTCTCGCTGTTGGCTCGACCGGGTCCCTGGCCGTGCGGCTGCTCGTGCTGCTCGCGCTGCTGACGCTCTCGGGTATCATCGCGCTACGCATGGTGGACCTCGTTGAGCGGGATGTCATGACTGCGGCATGGAACAAGTTCCGGCACGGGCCGGGCGCCTGATCGACTGATGCCACCGACGCTCGACGTCATCATCGTCAACTGGAATGCCGGGACCCATCTGCGGGCGTGCCTCGATTCGCTCGGGAGTCTCCCTCATCTGAATTACACGATCGGACGCGTCGTCGTGGTCGATAACGCGTCGACAGATGGATCCGCCGACGGCCTTCGGGCCGGCGATCTCCCGGTGGAGGTCCTTCGAAATGGAGAGAACCGCGGATTTGGCGCGGCGTGTAACCAGGGGGGCGGCGGCACCCGAAGCGACTACCTGCTGTTCCTGAACCCAGACACCGAGCTGTTCGAGTCTTCAGTGGACAGGCCGGTCGCGTTCATGGAATCCGCCCGCGGTCAGGACATCGGAATCTGCGGCGCGGGGCTGATTGACGTCGAGGGCCGGCCGGGCTTCGTGGGGGGGCGCTTTCCGTCACTGAGCACCTTCGGCGCTGACGCGATCGGTTTGTCGCAGCTCTGGCCCACGCGGTTTCCGCCGCTGCTCGTGCGCCTCGAGGAACCGGACGGCGTTCAGGAGATCGATGCCGTCATGGGCGCCTTCTTCCTGATCCGGACGTCCCTGTTTCTGCGGCTCGGCGGCTTTGATCAGCGCTTCTTCATGTACCTCGAGGATGTCGATCTCTCGCTGCGCGCCAGGGAGCTCGGGTTTCGGTCCGTGTTCCTCGGCGGCGTCGCGGTTCGGCACGTCGGAGGACTGTCGAGCGGCCGCGAGCTCGCGACACGGCTCTTCTACGCGCTCAGGAGCCGCCTGGTCTATGGCTTGAAGCACTTCAACCGGCTCGAAGCACTGCTGCTGATCCTTGTCACCGTTCTCGAGGTTGGTCCACGATTGGTGCGGGCGATATGGCGGCTTTCGTGGTCAGAGTTCACGGCCACGCTCAGCGCGTACGCGCGGCTGGCCTGGATTCTGCCCGGGCTGATTCGGCGATGCTCGGACCCGCCGGTCTCGATTCCAGGAGGGCGTTGACGCAGACGACGTACAACGGCACGAGGGCCACGAAGCGGAACGACAGCAGCGGCTGGAAGCCGACCTCGAAGGCCGTCGTGACCGCCCACAACCACACCGCGACACCCCGGTTCCTGATATTCGACCAGAAGAACGCGAACAGTCCCCCGTATACGCACACCACCACCGGTATTCCGCCGCGCAACAGCGTCAGGAGAATCCCGCAATCGCCAAGATAGAGGCGGTCGGAAAAGCCGAATCCGATCGGTGTCAACGGGTTCCGACGGAGGTACTCGATGTTCTCCTGCATCAAACCGTCGGCGCCGAACCTCACCAGGAAGCCGTGAACCCGATCCCCGACGAACAGTTGCCGAACGACCACGTCAACGCCAACGCCGCTCAGCCACACCCACGCGACCACGCTCGACACGCCAAGGACGACGGCCGCAAGGAGCGGCAACCGCAGGCGGAGATGCTGTCGGCCAAGCTGCCAGGCGGCCTGCGCCAGTCCGAGGCCCAGCAGGATGTTCCCCGTCACCGAATGCAGTCCAAACAGCAGGACCAGGTAGAAGCACGCCACGACCCACCAGCCCACCTTGCGTTGGCAGCGAGCGCCGAGCAGGGCGGCATAGCACAGCAGGTAGAAGACGAAGCCGGCAAGCGAGTGCGTGACGAACGTGGCAACCGGCTTGTGCTCGCCGAGCATCTCGAGAATCAGCTCGGGCCGGTAGTAGCTGTACCAGTTGGTGAGGAGATCATTTGCCGCCTCCACTCCGAACAGGGTGCCGAGGCCCACGGCAATGATCGCGACGTTCAGCGCGACGAAGACCGCGCCACCAAGCGCAGCGGGCCGGACGGTGCGAAGGTCCAGCACCAGCAGCAATGCCAGACCCAGGTAGATGAACACCGCGCCCGGGGAGTACGACGTCAATGGCGTGAAGACAGAGGCCAGGAGGAGCAGGCCCATCATGATGCCGGAATTGACGACCACTGGACGGCGGGCGAGGCCTCCGGGCAGAGCGGCAGCCGTTGCAAACACGGCCACGGTTCCGAGGATCGCCAGGGTATTCAGCATCAGGGAGATGCTGCCGCCAACCGAGGTCGGCCAGAACACGGCAAGAACGGCGGCCGCGATGATCACGCCCCGGCGTGCCTGTAGCGCCCACCCAGGTGTCGCAGCGACGATGCCGATTAGCTCTGATGAGGGACGCCGTCGCGTCAGCCCGAACTTCCAGAAGACAAGAACCGCGGCCAGCCACGCGACCACGGTGACCGTCGGGGCCAGCTCCAGCCTGCGCTTTGCGGCCGGACCGAGTGGACGCGGCGCCACGACTGGCGGTTGTGCCACCCGGCCCGTCCACGGAACGCCTTGATGCGTGCCTCCGCCCGCCCAGTACATGCGAGGCCAGTACACAGAAGCCTCGGCGACGAACGGAACGGGAGTGTCGTCAGCGTCGGCGGGAACCGACTCCACGAACAGTGTACACGGGCGCTTCCAGACAATCGCCCTCGCGACGTTCGGCGAGAACGTGAAGCGGGTCATCGGAGCAATCCGGGCTGGCAGAACAAACCTGGTTCCGGACCCGTCTTCGAGGAGGAAGGTGAGCCGCAGCCACATCCGGCGGGCGGTCGGGTTGCAGACGAGTATGAAATTGTCGAGCTCTTCGCCCGTCGTCACTGAGGGAAACACCCACCGGGTTGCCGGTTCGCGAACCCCGGAAGTCACGGACGCGGCGACCCAATCTGCTGCGGACCAGCCGGATGGGTCGTCGGGTTGTTCTCCCCACTGCATGACCCGCCGGACAACGACGGGCACGCCGTTCCGGCTGGAGACCTTTGTGCTGAACGCCGAGTCCCGCATCGCGGCGTTTGCGTTGACTCGAACGACCGCCTGTGCGTGGGGCGCCACCGCAACGGTGTCTTTCACCGGGTCGCCGCGAACCCGGAAATATGTCATCTCGACCTGGGCCTGCCGCGACTCATCCGGGTTCTCGATCACGAAGTCGGTGGCGAAACGTCGACGGACGGGACCGACGCCGGTGTAACCTTCGGCAAAGTACCAGTCGCGCGAGGGCGCAAGGTGGTCATCGGGGAAGCCGGCAGGGGAGACGAAGGGAGAACCGCTCCATGTCCACGGCCAGTATGATGCGCCGTAGCCGTCGGCATCCGGCGGAAGGGGGATGGTGCCACCGCTCAGCGACAACCTGGCGAGGCTCGAGTCGATCCACGTCATGACGGTCCAGGGCGATGGGCCGACCGTCCAGGGGAAAGCCGCCGGCCGCCGGAACCGCGCGACAGATGCCGGAAGTTGAACCGCGAGGATGTCCTCGTTGTTCGGGCACGCAGTGTGAGACTCCTCGGTCAGGCATTCGACCGACGCGGTGAGCGCTGCGGTTTCGCCGGGTGGTAGCGGGATATCGGCGCCCACGCGAATGGTCCGCTGGCTGGTCGCCGCCAGGCGGAAGACACGGACCGTCTGTCGAGCTCGTGGGGCATCTTCCAACGTGACTCTGGCCTCGAGGGCCCACGCGTTGGGATTGACCAGCACCAGGAGATTGTCGGCCGACGCCGGGTTGGCGAAGACGAACGTGTGCGGCGGAGCAGGTGGCTGCGCCCACGCGAGGCTGGCGACCAGTTGCCAGGCGACGAACAGAACAGCGGCACGAGGGACCCGATCGCCGATCATCAACGAGTACCAGGACGGTTGTGGAACGGCACGCGATGGCCCTGCCCTCGGCTCAGCCTCCCGTCGTTGGAGCGATCGGCCGGTTGGCCCTGCGACGGAGGACCCAGGAAGAAGAACGAAATCAAGGCCGAAAGAATAGCACGGCGGCCCTGCGCTTCACAGTGGGCGCGGCAGGGTGCGGCAGGGCGCCGCGTCCACGGGTGGTAATATCATGCGTCACGAGATGAGGTCGCCACTCTCCACGATGATTGAGAAGCTCGCATGTGCGGCATAGCCGGACTCTGGTGCCGAACCGGTGTCGGCGAAGACGATCTCCGGGAGAGCCTCGAACGGATGACGGCCACGCTGGTCCACCGGGGGCCCGACGATGCCGGGACCTGGTGCGATGCGGCGGCCGGGACGGGCCTGGGATTCAGGCGGCTCTCCATCATCGATCTCAGCCCGACCGGCCACCAGCCGATGGTGTCGAGCGACGGCCGCTACGTCGTCGTTTTCAACGGGGAAATCTACAACTTCGTCGAGCTGAAGTCGGAACTCACGCAGGCAGGATCGACGTTTCGCGGATCATCTGATACCGAGGTCATCCTCGAGGCGGCGGTGCGCTGGGGGGCCGAGGCGACCATCCCGAGACTCTGGGGGATGTTCGCGATCGCGCTGTGGGACCGAATCGAGCGGCGCCTGCTGCTCGCGCGCGATCGCTTCGGCAAGAAGCCGCTCTACTACGCGACCGACCGTCACAGGCTGGTGTTCGCGTCCGAGCTGAAAGCGCTGCGAGCCGCGGACATCTCCGTGGCCGTCGACCGCCGGGCGCTCGCCGACTACTTTCGATTCGGCTACGTCCCGTCACCCCGCACGATCTACGACGGCGTCGCGAAGCTCCCGCCAGGCAGCCTCGCCATCGTTGAGCGCACCGGCGATGTGAGGGTGCGATCGTACTGGGACGGGCGACGCGTGGCGATCGAAGGCCGACGCGCTCGTCGGGACCCACACGACGAGAGCCTGGTGATCGAGGAGCTCGACTGCCTGCTTCGCGACGCCGTGCGTCGGCGGATGGTTGCCGACGTTCCCCTCGGAGCGTTCCTCTCTGGAGGCGTCGACTCGTCGCTCGTCGTCGCGCTCATGCAGGCGCAATCCAGCCGGCCGGTGCGGACCTTCTCGCTGGGATTCACCGAGGCGGATTACGACGAAGCGCCGGCTGCCCGCGCGGTGGCCGCCCACCTGCGCACCGACCACACCGAGCTGTATGTCACGCCGCAGGATGCGCGCCAGATCATCCCGCGGCTGCCGGACGTCTACGACGAGCCGCTGGGCGACTACTCGCAGATCCCGACAGCCCTGGTGGCATCGCTCGCGCGGTCGTACGTGACCGTGGCGCTTTCGGGCGATGGCGGAGACGAGCTGTTCGGCGGCTACGTCCGCTACGTGTGGGCGGACCGGGCCAGGCAGGCGGTGCATCGATGGCCCGCCGGGTGGCGCCGGCGCATGGGCAGCACGCTTGGCCGCCTGTCGCCGGCGACCGTCGGGCGGCTGTATGGGTTGGTGGAGCGAGGCCTGCCGTCGCGCCTGCGGCAGGTGCACCCGGAGGAGAAGCTCGCAAAGCTCGCGAAGATGCTGGCGGCCGAGAACGACGACGAGGCGTACGATCTGCTGGTGTCGGTGTGGACGGAACCCCGCCTGGTGGTTGGGCTCGCCGATGGCCCTCGTCCCGGCCCCGACGCGAACCACGCGGCCGGCATCGACAGTTTCGTCGAGCGAATGATGCTGTCCGATCAACTGCGCTACCTGCCCGACAACATCCTGGTGAAGGTGGACCGCGCGACGATGGCCGCCAGCCTCGAGGCCCGCGCCCCGCTGCTCGATCACCGCCTGGCCGAGTGGGTGTGGCGCCTTCCCCTGCGGTTCAGGTGCCGGGATGGAGTCGGCAAGTGGGTGCTGCGCCAGGTGCTGGCGCGTTATGTGCCTGTCTCACTCTTCGATCGTCCGAAGAGCGGCTTCGGCATTCCTGTCGGCGCCTGGCTGCGCGGACCCCTTCGCGACTGGGCGGAGAGCCTGCTCGACGAGCGGCGGCTCGCGCGCGAAGGTTATCTCCAGCCGCGCGCCGTGCGCGAGGTGTGGGCGGATCATCTGGCGGGCCGACGTGACGAATACGCGAGGCTCTGGGTGGTCTTGATGTTCCAGGCGTGGCTGGATCGCTGGGGCAAGTAGAACGGCCTGCCACGCCGAAGAGGGAAGGGCGAAGGCGGGAAAACGCTAACGGAGCCTGGTGGCGGCGGCTTCCTCCAGGACCTTCACGAGCCTGGGCAGCACCACCGCTGTTGAGTATCGCGAAACCACCGTCCGTCGCCCGGCCTCGCCGAGCGATCGTCGCAGATCGGGGCGAGCACACAGCAGGCGCAACGCCTCTTCCCACTCGCGTTCACCGTCGGCCAGCAACCCGTTCACGCCGTGTTCGATGATCTGCCGGTTGGCGCCGACCGGAGATGCAATGACTGCGCGACCGCAGGCCATATACTGTACAACCTTGAACCCGCACTTGCCCCGCTCGAACGGCCGGTCCGGCACCGGCACGATGCCGACGTCAACGGTGTTGAGGTCTTCGACCTCGGTGGCTTCGCGCCAGGGGCGCACCCTCGCCCCCACATCGGTCAGCGTGCCCGCCGGGGCGCCGATCAACGTGACCTCGACCTTGCGCTCCAGCGACATCCGCTGGAAGACGCCGCGGAGCGGCTCGAGGTAGGGCGAGGTGATCGGCGAGCCAATCCACCCGATTCGGCAACCCGGGGCATCGACGGGGCGGAGCGGGCGATGATGCTCCGGGTCCACGGCGCTGGGGAGGATCTCGACGCGGCGGGTGCCCGCCGCGCGCGCGCGCGCGGCGACATACTCGTTGCCCGCGACCACGGTCGCCGCGTGCCGCATGATTTCGTCGATCTTGCGGCCGAGGAACCGCCGGACCACGTTCGAGCGATGGCTGTCGTAGCGGTGGAAAATCGCATCGTCGTAATCGATGACCGACGGGACGCCGCGGGGTTGCGCCAGGCGCTCCAGCGCGAACGGCCACCAGGGCAGTGCTTCACCCTCGATCCACAGGAGGTCGAAGCGCTGCGACCGCAGGAGCGTCGCGAGCCGCCGGGTGCCGGCTGCGACGAGTTTTGGCCACGGCGCGGATCGGCCCGCGTACAGGGAGCTGAGGTACTCGTCGGGAAGCAACGGCGCGACCGTCACCTCGATGCCGTGGGCCCGGAGGGCGGGCAGGTACTGGTAGAAGCGGACGCGGCTGCTGGCGCCGAGCGACGCGTATCGACTGAGGAGCAGAACCGTCAAATCCCCTCCGGGCGCGGGCGGGTGGCCGCGCGTGGATCACTGCATCGGCTCGGGTTATGATACGTGATTACGCGCCGTGGTGGGCCAAGCTCGCGGCCAAGCTGGTCTTGGCCCGTCTCCCCGTTCCTTACCGCGTGTGGCGTCGCCTCGGCGTGTTCGTGCACGGGGCGATGCTCGACGTCGAGTTCGCCCGGCGCACGTTCAGCGAACACTTCGGACGTGTTCGGTCGTGGCTGCCGCCGTCGTTCAGCGTGCTCGAACTGGGACCTGGGGATTCTCTGGCTACGGCGGTCATCGCCGCCGAGCAGGGCGCATCCTCCACCTGGCTGGTGGATGCCAGCCCGGACGCCGGGCTCGACCTGGCACACTACCGCGCGCTCCTCGGGGGAACGCCGTGGGCAGCCGAGGGCGGAACGATGCTGGACGTGCTCGCCCGGGTGAACGCACGCTACGAGACGGCCGGACTCGGCAGCCTCCGGCAGGTGCCGGAGGGCAGCGTGGACTTCGTCTTTTCCCAGGCCGTCCTCGAGCATGTCCGGCGCGACGAGTTCGATCGAACCGTGGATGAGTTGTTCCGTCTGCAGGCGCCGGGCGGCGTGGCCTCGCACCACGTCGATCTGCAGGATCACCTCGCCTACAGCCTGAACTCGCTCCGCTTCCCGGCCCGCGTGTGGGAATCGGCCCTGTTCCGGTCGTCGGGCTTCTATACCAATCGCCTGCGGGACAGCGAGATCCTCCGCTCGTTCGAGAAGGCAGGCTACCGCGTCGTCGACGTCGACCGCGATCGGTGGCCGGCGCTCCCGTTGAGCCGACGGCGGCTGCATGCGGACTTCCGGCACTTCACGGACGAGGAGTTGAGGGTCCGCAGAATGGATATCCTGCTCTGCAAAGCGCCATGAACGCCCGCATCCTGATGGTCGTCAACATCGAGTGGTACTTCCGGTCCCATCGGCTGGGCCTGGCGAAGGCCCTGGCCGCCCACGGCTTCGATGTGACGGTCGCGGCATCGGTGGAGCGGGGCGAGGCCGAGGCGATCAAGCGCGAAGGCGTCCGCTTCCTGCCGTTGTCGTTGCGGCGTCGTTCGACCAATCCCGTCCGCGAAGTGCTGACGATCGCCGAGTTGGTTCGTCTCTACCGGCGCGAGCGGCCCGACCTCGTCCACCATGTTACGGTCAAACCCATCCTTTACGGGTCGATAGCCGCCCGGCTCGCAGGCACGCCAGCCCAGATCAACGCCATTCCCGGCCTCGGCTACCTGTTCCTCGGGCATGGGTTCCGCGGCCGCGTGCGCCGACGCCTGGCCATGCAGGCGTACAAGTGGGCGCTGGCCGGCCAGCGCAGCCGGACGATCTTCCAGAATGCCGAGGACCGGCGCCTGTTCGTCGCGCACGATGTGGTCCGGGAAGACCAGACGGTGGTGATTCGCGGCGCCGGGGTCAACGTGCAGAAGTTCGTGCCGCGGCCGGAACCGCCCGGCCTCCCGCTGCTGATGCTCGCCTCGCGCCTGCTGTGGGACAAGGGTGTGGGCGATTTCGTGGAAGCCGTCCGCCTGCTGAAGCGGGACGGTGTGCCGTGCCGTGCGATCATCGTGGGGAAGCCAGACACCGAGAACCCGCACGCGCTTCCGGTCGAGGTCCTGCGGCAGTGGGAAGCGGAAGGCATCGTCGAACTCTGGGGGCACCAGACCGACATGCCGAACGTGCTGAGCCAGGCGGCGGTTGTCGTGCTGCCGACGTTCTATCCCGAGGGCCTGCCCAAGATCCTCCTGGAGGCTGCCGCCTCCGCGCGGCCGATCGTCGCCACCGACGTGCCCGGCTGCCGGGAGGTGGTGCGGCACGGTGAAAACGGCCTGCTCGTCCCCCGGCGCGACCCGGGCGCGCTCGCGGGCGCGCTCGGCGAGTTGATTCGCGACCCGCAGCGACGGGCCGCGATGGGGGCAGCGGGGCGTGCGCGCGCGGAGGAGGAATTCTCCGAGGAACGGGTGTTCGCCGAAACCCTCCAGGTGTACCGGGACCTGCTCGGCGGTTGATCTCACCCTTCGCAGCACCGCCTGTGGGAGTACAATCCCTCATTCGGAGGTGTTGAGTCTGCTCCAGGGTGCTCGGTGATGAGGGATACGGCTCTACTGGGTTTCGCTGCCGCCTTTGCGCTGTCCCTCGTGTCCACGCTCGTGGTGAGAACCCTCGCGCGGCGGCTGGGACTGGTCGCGCAGCCGCGCGCGGACCGCTGGCATCGGCGTCCAACCGCCCTACTTGGTGGCATTGCCATCGCCGTCGGGTTCTCCGTGCCGGTCCTCGCGCTGGGTTCCCTGCACGAGGTCGGTCCCGTCGTGGCGCTTGCGTTGCTCGTCACCGGGCTTGGTCTCGCCGACGATTTGCGGCGTCTCAATCCGGCTGCCAAGCTGGTGTTCCAGGCGATTGCCGCAGCCGGCGCCCTGTTCGTCGGGTACCGGTTGGGGTGGACTGGCTCGCTCACGATCGATTCGCTGCTCACCCTGCTCTGGCTCGTTGGTCTCGCCAACGCGTTCAACCTGCTCGACAACATGGACGGGCTAGCCGCCGGGGTTGCGGGCATTGGCGCGTCGGCATACCTGGTGCTCGCGCTCATGCACGGCACGGCCGCGGACGTCCTCATGCTGGCCGCCTACACGGGCGCCACCTGCGGGTTCCTGGTCTTCAACTTCCAGCCGGCCAGCATCTTCATGGGTGACGCGGGCAGCTTCTTCCTGGGATTCACGCTTGCCCTCCTCGCGGTGCGGTCTGGAGCCGACTTGGGTGCTGCCGGCACATCGGCCATCGTGATTCCCCTGGCTATCCTCTCTGTGCCGATCTTCGACACCACATTTGTCACGTTCGTGCGCAGCCTGGCCGGACGTCGTATCTCGGTCGGCGGTCGCGATCATTCGTCCCATCGACTCGTGGCGCTCGGGCTGCCCGAGCGACGGGCGGTACTGGTGCTCTACGGCTTCGCCGGATTGGCGGGGGCTGCGGGGCTGTCGGCCTACTACCTCGACCTCAGCCACGCCAACATCCTGGTGGGATTGTTCCTCGCCGGCCTCACGCTGTTTGGCCTGCACCTCGCGCAAGTCCGCGTGTACGAGGGAGACACGGCGCCGCCCGAACACCGGGGGACGGTGGCCGTAGTTCTGAAGGCCGTCAACTCACGCACGCGGCTGCTGGATGTCCTGCTCGACATCTGCGTGGTGACGCTGGCTTACTACACGGCCTACCGCATCCGGTTTGACGATGTGAAGTTCGTGGAGTTCTTTCCGCTGTTCCTCCGGTCCCTGCCGATCGTTGTGGCCACGACCATCACGTCGTTGTGGTGGACCGGCGCCTATCGCGGGATCTGGCGCTATTTCGGCGCGCAGGACGCCATCGTCCTCCTGAAGGGCACCGCGCTGGCTGCCATCTGCTCGGTCACCGCGATATCCTACTTCTTCCGGTTCGAGGGATACTCGCGCGCGGTGTTCGCGATTTGCGGCGCGCTGACCTTCGCGCTCCTGTCGGCCGGGCGCGCCTCGTTCCGATTCGTGCACGAGCTGGCCGGCAACTCCCGGGGGGCGCGTCGGCGGGTGGTGATCTACGGCGCCGGGGACGCGGGCCTGGCGGTGCTGCGCGAGACCCGGGCAGACCGCATCGCGGTCCAGGTCGTCGGGTTCGTGGACGACGACCCTGCCACGCAGGCCAGGAGCGTCCAGGGTGTCCGGGTGATCGGTGGGCTGGACGCGCTCCTGGAGCTGCTCAGGCATCGCGAGGTGGAAGGGGTGCTGGTGAGCAGCGCCGGGATCGGGGCCGACCGTCTCGACGTCCTGAGGCCGGCGTGCCGCGAGAGCGGGGTCTTCCTGCTTCGATTCCGCTGGGGGTTCCAGAACCTGCTGGCCGGAGAGCGCCAGCCAGCGCCGGTGGTCGTCGGGTTCGACGACCAGGACCAGCCCGAGGACGAGGTCACGGTGGCGCCCGGCTGGTGACGCGGCCCGGATCTCGAGCCGGTCCTACCCGGCGCCGCGGCCGCCGCGGTCGCGCCACCCGGCGATCCACCCTCACCACCAGGAAATTGACGTCCCCGCAATACCCGTCCGCTCGGGATCCTCATCCAGCACGACCATCGGGCCGAGCAATTCTTGCGGATGTCTCCTCCATGCAGCGACCAGCACGTCCAGGCATCGTCCGACATACCCGCTGCCGTTGAAGTTGACGATCACGACGCCGATGCGCGGCAGGGCAGGGCCGCTGGCGTCAGGCAGCGACGCGTGATCTGCGGGACTATCGATCGGACCGATCACGGCGGGTGATGAGCTGGACCGCGAGCTTCGCGACCATCCGGCCGAACACCAGAGCGCCCGCGACGGGCAGCGAGATCGACCGGAACCGCCCGGCTCGGTGCTTGGCGAAGTACAAGTAGGCGCTGCGGTGAAAGGCGCGGACCGACAGGGTCCGCGCATGACGCCGGCTCCGGCCCACGTCGTGGACGACGACGGCCGACGGCAGATAGACCGTGCGCCAGCCCGCCTCTTTCAGGCGCTTGCAGAGGTCAGCGTCCTCCCAATACAGGAAGAACTGTTCGTCCATGCCGCCGACCTGTGCGAAGGCGTCGGCCTTGACCGCCATGCACGACCCCGCCACCCAGTCCACCTCGCGCGGCGCGGCCGTCGATGCATCGGCCAGCAGATCCCGGCGGGACAACGGGTTGTCGGGCCACATCCGCGTGAACAGCGACGTGCGCCCGGCAAGGCCGGTGAGCATCGTCGGGAAGCGCCGCGCCGAGCGCTGCACCGTGCCGCTGGGATCCTGCACCCTCGCACCCACGACCGCGGTGTCCGGGTGCGTGTCGAGGTAGTCGACCATCGCCTCAACGGCGCCTGGTTCGACGCGGGTATCGGGGTTGAGGATCAGGAGGTGGCGTCCGGCGGCGAGGCGTGCGCCGGTGTTGACCCCGGCCGAGAATCCCGGGTTGCGCTCCACCGGGAATACGCGGGTGACCGGGTAGCGCGCCTGGACGCGGGCAAGCTCCAGCGCAGACGAATTGTGGTCGACGACGATGACCTCTCGACCTGGTGGCCCCGCGTTCTCGAGGGACGCGAGGCACGCGTCCAGTTCCTCGTACGACTTGTAGTTGACGATCACCACCGACACCGGGCACGTCCGGGCCGCGGACGCAGACGTCGCCCGCGTCCCCTCGCCCCCGTGCCGACCCCGTGACCCGCCGGTAGCGTTCATAGGTCTCTTGGGTTCCCCAGTCCCCCGAGATGCGTGTCCGGCGCTCTGCCGCGCCGTCCGGTCTTGCGTCACGTTCGTCGCCGGCCGCATCGGGACCCTATCATCGACGCATGATACTGGACTCCCATGTTGAGCCACAACCGACAGCGATACGGCGCGTGCGCGCGACGGGTCCCGGGTTCCCCTATAATGGCGGGCGCAGAGACTTCCCGTGGAGCATACCCCTCTCGTCAGTGTCGTCATCCCCGTCTACAACTGCGGGCGGACCATTGCCCGGGCGATCGAGTCGGCGCTCCACCAGCAGTATCAGGCGCTCGACGTCGTCGTCGTGGACGACGGCTCGACCGACGGCACGCGGGAGGCAGTCGCGCGCTTCGCCCCGCAGGTCCGCCTCGTGGCTCAGCCGAATCGCGGGGCGGCGGCGGCGCGGAACCGCGGCATCAGCGAGTCTCGCGGCAGATTCGTGGCGTTCCTCGACGCCGACGACGAATGGCTGCCGGGCAGGATCGAGAAAGGCGTGGCGCCGATGCTCGACGACCCGCCTGTTGGCGCGACGTTCTGCCGTTTGCACCGTGTCTACCCCGACGGGGACCGCGACATCTACGGCGAGGCCTACAAGAAGTGCCGGACGTTTCCCGAGTACCTGTGGCCGTCGAGTTATGTGCAGACCTCTGGCGCCACGTGCAGGCGGAGCGCCCTCGAACGCGTCGGACCGCTCGACGAGTCGCTCCAGTCGCACGATGAACTCGATCTCTGGATCCGAATCGGCGAGTCGTTTCGCATCGTCGAGATCGCTGAACCCCTCGCGATGTTTCACGATACGCCGGGAAGTTATTCCAAGCGATGGGACGGTGCACGGTCGGAAGATGACTACTACCGGGTGATCGACCGTGCGCTGACGCGCTGCCCGGATCGCTACGCGCCCCACCGTGGTGTAATCATGGCGGATGCGCACCTGCATTGGGGAATCCTCTACCTGGTGCGCGGCAACCATCGGCGGGCGCGCCTGTTCCTTCGACGCTCGTTGGCGATCAAGCCGACGGTCACGGCGGCTGCGCTGTTGGCCGGCGCCTGCCTCCCGCATCGCGCGGTCAAGGCCGTCCTCCAGGCTGTGAAGCAGATGCGCAATCGCGCGGCGGAGCGTGGACGCGCGGCCGAGGGAGCGCGGCCATGACCGTTACCCGTCACTGCACGATGATGGTCGTCTCGTTGACGGCGATCGTGGTCGTGAACCTGCTGGTTCTTGCGAAGTACGCTCCGCGCGTCGGCATGCCCTGGGTGATCCTCGCGGCCGGTTACCTGGGCGTCGTGACGGCCGGTGTCTATGGGTCGCGGTGGCGTCCCGGGTCCATGACGGCGTTGAGGCCTCTGCTGTTCTGGACCACCGTTGTCCTGGCCGCGCTGCTCTACCTGTTGATCCTCGACCGCGTCCCGCTGAGTGGACTCAGAGTGGATCGATGGTCTGCGATGACCTCGTTCAACAGCAGCCTGATGCACGGGCAGTTTCCGTATCTGGCTCGAACGCACCTGGGCAGTCAACTCTGGGGCTTGCCGGTGGCGTATCTGCTGGGGTTACCGTTTCAGTGGTTGGGCGACGTTGGTTACCTGCAGGTGTTCGTCTTCGTCTGTTTCGCGGTGGTCTGCCAGCGGTCGTGGGGCCGGCAGTTCGACTTGGTCTGGCCTTTCGCGCTGTTCGCCACGTCCCCGGCGTATCTCTGGGAGGTGGCGGTGCGAAGCGACCTGACGAGCGACGCGCTGCTCTGCGTCCTGTACCTCTGCCTGTGTGCGCGATGGCGAGACCGGAAAACGCCGGCGGCGATGGTCACGCTCGGAGCGCTTGGTGGACTCCTCGCGTGCACCCGGGTCGTATTCGCCCTGCCGTGCCTGGTGTACTTCATCGGGTATTTTCGGCGCGACCAACTGAAGGCCGGAGCGCTACTTGCCGGCGCCGGCGCCGCGGTCTTCGCCGGCGTCCTGACACCCTTCGTGATGTGGGCGCCCCGCTTCTTCCTGGAGAACAACCCGCTGGCGTTCCAGGTGGTATTGTCGCCCGTGCCGCTGAGGGTGGCCGTGGCGGTGGTGTCTCTGCTGGCGGGATATTGGGCAAAGGACTTCCGGGCCAAGTGTCTCGCCGGCGGCCTGGTGATCCTGGGCGGGGCGATGGCGGTCTTCATGCTGCAGGTTCAATCACGAGGGCTCGACCGGGCGCTGTTCGGAAACCTCTTCGATATCTCGTACTTCGACCTCGCTCTGC
Organism: Acidobacteriota bacterium; assembly: GCA_017883185.1. Taxonomy (GTDB): domain Bacteria; phylum Acidobacteriota; class Vicinamibacteria; order Vicinamibacterales; family Fen-181; genus FEN-299. The sequence goes on along the minus strand of JADGOB010000001.1, from coordinate 23,920 downwards.
CGTTCCTGCTCGTGCCGCTCCTCTTCAGCTGCCCCGCCGCTGTTCACCTCCTCGAAGGCGGCGACCGTCCCGGGCCGAGTCCCGCGGAGACCGGCCGATGAGGATTCTCGTCACGCTCCACAACTTCCTCCCGGAGCCATGTTTCGGAGCCGAGCGAGTGGCGATGCGGCAGTTGCGTGAAATGCTGCGCGCCGGTCACGAGGTCGGCGTGCTCTACGCCGGCCGGCGACTTCCTTCAGCGGCGGAACTCGAGGCCGAAGGCCTGACCGGCGTGCGGTGCTACCGCGTGCCCTACGTGGCCCCCAGGGCCCAGGTCCTGCTCTCGATCGCAAGGCCACGCGCGGAATTCGCCTTTGCCAGCGCGCTGAGGCGGTTCCAACCGGACGTCGTCCTGTTTCACCACCTCGTTCGCTTGTCGCTGCGGTTGCCAGAGATGGCCCGTCGGCGTGGCTACCCGTCGGTGCTGGTTCTCCACGACCACTACCTGGCGTGCCCGTCGTATTCGCTCGTCGCATTCGACCAGCCGGTGTGTCCAGGCGGATCGCCGTCCCGGTGCACGCAGTGCCTTTATGCGGTTCGATTTGGCCGGAGCGTCCCGCCCGGGCTGCGGGAGGCGGCATCGTTGCTGCTCGCGTGGCGAACACGGATTGTCGCTCGCGTCCTTGCCGCCGTCGACGGCGTGATCTCGCCGTCACGGTCGGTGCTGGCCGAAATCGGGGCTCGGGGCGTGACGCCGAGGGAGGCGGTGGTGATCCCGAACGGCAGCGATCCGGCCGCCGCCATTCAGCCGCTGTCCCCGAAGGCCGGTGCCGTTCGGTTCGGGTACCTTGGCGCGATCCTGCCGAAGAAGGGTGTCGACATCCTCGCCGAGGCTTGTGCAGGTCCGCTGTCGCGCCTGCTGACGATCCGCGGCTTCCGCGACGAGAACGCGATCGCGGCCTTTCGGCACGCGCATCCCGGCTGCGCGGCGACGCTCGAACCGTTTGCACCCGGCGCCGGCAGCTTCCTGGACAGCGTCGACGTTGTCGTCGTGCCCTCGGACTGCCTCGAGAATCAGCCGTCGGTGATCGTCGAGTCGTTCGCCCACGGCCGGCCGGTTGTCGCGAGCCGTATTGGCGGGATCCCCGAGATGTTCAGCGACGGACGCGGCGGGTGGCTGGTACCGCCAGGGGATGTCGACGCGTTGCGCTCGTGCCTGACGAGGCTCTGCGAGGATCCCGCCGAGATTTGCCGCGTCGCCTCCGGCATCCCGCCGTGGCCGTCGTGGAGCGAGGTGACCGGCAGGACACTCGGGGAGCTGGAGCGGGTCGTCCGGTCCGACCGGCCCGACGGGACGACGAGGGGGCGGCCATGACCGGGCGCCACGCGTCCGGTGAGAGTGCGGCGCTCGCCCGACGCAGCATGCTCGGCAACTTCCTGTCGCTGTCCGCGTCGGCGTGGACGTCGCAGATCCTGAATTTCCTGATCATCGTCTACCTTGCGCGGGTGCTTGGCGCCGACGCGCTCGGCCAGGTGACACTGGCACAGGCGGTCGTCCTGTATTTCCGGCTGGCGGCCGACATGGGCCTCGACATGTTCGGCAGCCGGCGCGTGGCGGCCGACCGGGAGCACGCCGCCGCGACGGTCGCCGAGTTGACAGGCTGCCGGCTGGCGAATGCGGCGCTCGCGGGAAGCGCACTCGTGCTGGCGGCGCTCGCCATCAACTGGGTCCGCCCGGTAGGATGGCTGATGCTGGCGTTCGGCCTTTCGCTCGCGCCGGTGGCACTCTCGCTCGAGTGGGCCTTTGGCGGCCTGGAGCGGATGGAACTGGTCGGGCTGTCGCGCCTGACCGCCGCCGGCATGTGGTTCCTGCTGGTCGTAGCCCTGGTGCGCGGGGCCGGCTCCCTGCTGGTCGTGCCTCTGGCTTACGTGACGGGACTCTCTTGCGCGTCGTGCGTGCTGTTCCTGCTGTTCCGCCGCGCCTATGGTCCAACTCCCGTCCGGTTCAACCGGGCCCGCTGGACCGCCACGCTGCGCGAGGCCGCCCCGGTCGGCCTTTCGTTCATCGTCATCCAGGTCTACGTCGGATTCGGCCTCGTGGCGCTCGGATTGTTCGAGGGCGAGCGGGCTGCGGGCCTCTACTCGGCTCCGCAGCGGATCGTCCTGTTCCTGTCCACAATTTCATCGATGTTCGGGGCGACCATCTACCCGCGGCTTGCCGCGCTTCGCGTCCAGGGGCGGGAGCCGTTCGAACGCGTGATGCGGCTCGGACTCCGCGTGATGGTGCTGGCCGGCGTGCCGCTCGCTGTCGGTGGGGCGCTCGTCGCGCCTTCACTCGTCCCCTTCGTCTACGGACCGGGATACGAGGACAGCGTGGCAGTGCTCCAGTGGCTCGCGCCGAGCGTGGTCCTGATCTTCACGAACGTGCCGTTTGGGTATGCCCTTCTTGCCGCCGGAGAGCAACGGTCGTACCTGCACACGGCCATCGCCGGGGCGGTCGTCAACGTGGTCGCCAACCTCGTGTTGATTCCCCGCCTGCACCTGCTCGGACCCGCGGTCGCCACGCTGTGCGCGGAAGGTGTGGTCCTGGTGACGCTGGTCTTCGCTTCCCGCCGTATCGCGCGGGTGGAGGCGAGCCGCACCGTGTTCGCGGCCGCCGCCTCGGCGGCGCTGATGGCAGGCGCGCTCCTCTTTGTGCGGTCCGCTGCGTTCCCGGTCCAGGTGGTCGCCGGCGCGGCGGCATACGCCGTCGGGCTCGTCGTGTTCAGGGCGGTGAGGCGGACAGACATCGCGATGATCCGCGACGAGTTTCTTGCCTAGCCTGTGTTCCTCCCGGCCACCGTGCGCCTACCGGGTGGCGTCGCGGAGGATCAGATTGATGCTGCCCATCGCCAGGTTCGCCTGCAGTTTCAATGGCAACTGGCGATCATCGGCGGAAATCCACAGCGTCATCGGCCGGCCGACAATGGCGCCCCTTGCGTCAGCAATGGTGGGCGTCACCCGGAAGGCCTGGATCGACGCCGTGCCAACCCGCACCGGCTCGGTTCGTCCAATAGCGAACTGGACCCGAAACATTTTCCCGCCGTCGCACACCGGCATCGTGAGGCGGGAGTTCTCCTTCAGGGGAACGGCGCGCAGGGCGTACAACGCAGAGAGCGCGTCCTGCGAGTACCGTCCCAGGACGACCGACGATTTCACGTCCGTTGTCGTCTTGACCTCGTATTCCGCACGTTGCGCCGCATGATCGAATACCGTGATGCGCGTCCGCTGCCGGTTGCCTTCCTGGCTGTAAATCGAGCCGCGCTGGGGCAGGAGCACCCGCGAGTCGAGCAGGGTATCCGCCTTGTAGTAGAGCGTGTAGAGCTTCGACAGGATCCCGGTGGGGCGCCCCTCGGCGACGATGTAGTACGCGGACGATGCTCCCGAGGGGCGCTTGTCCTTGACCGCGAGCGTGGCGACGCCTGCCGTCAGGTACGAAGACCACGCGATGTCGTAAGTGAGCGTTTCGCCCGGGCGGAACGGCACCGTTCTGTCCGTGGCGGGCGGGGCCGCGGGCCGGGTGGCCGCGGGCGCGGCGGCCTTCGGTACGGCCGGCCGCCTCCGGGGCTTCTGGGCATCTCCATGGGCGACCCCGAGGAGCACAACCAGGAGGCCGACCGCCGCTCGCACGAGTCCGGGCGTCATCATTTTCTAGATCTTCTCCCCGATGGCCGCGTAATCCTGGTACGTGAACAGGAGCGAATTGAGCTTGGAGACGTTGTCGTTGAACGTCTCGCCCACCTCGGTCAGTCCCGGGGCCACCTTGGCCAGCGAGGCGACCGGGGTGGGCTGGAGCTTGTCCCGCTCGGGATAGGGCTCGCGATACCGAATCTCGACGCGCTGGAAGCCGCTCGCGATCAGGAGATAGCGCAACGTGTCGGGGTGAATCGGATGCACGTGCGTGATGTCCCGGATGTAGCTGGCGAAGAAGGCGTACCAGCACGCCGGGTTGATCGTCTCGAGTGCGATCCGTGAACCGGGCCGCAGTTTGTGGTACGCCAGCTCCAGCATCCGTACCAGCTGGTCGGCCTGGAAGTGCTCCACCACCTGCACGGCCAGCACGCCGCCGAGCGAGCCGTCCGCCTGCGCGTCCAGGTACTGAACCGCGTCGCCTTCCGCGACATCGAGGCCGCGCAGCCGGCACCGTTCGACCATCTCGTGGTTGATGTCCACCCCGCGGCTCTTGATGCCGTAGGTGCCGAGTAGTTCGAGGAACTCGCCGCGGCCGCAGCCGATATCGACGACGTCCGACGAGCCTTCGAACAAGGGCAGGTAGTCGAGCGCGCGCGTCCGGATGTCCTCGGTCGAACCGCGGAAGGTGTCCTCGAACCCGACGTACTTGGCCGAGTCGAGCCACGTGCCGAGTGTTTCCGGCCGCGGATCGGCGGCGCCCGGGGCCGACGCGCCTGCGGTCGGCGCGGCGGGTGTCGTTGGCGCAGCCGACGGTGAGGTGGCTGGCGGGGCGCCGGCCCGCCCCGCCAGCGTTCCGGAGGCCACCAGCCGCTCGAGCTCGCGCTTCAGCATTTGGGACGTGCGCTGGAAGCCGGCCACCGTGATGCGGAACTCGTCCTGTGCGGCGGCAATCGAGGAGACCTCCGTGCTGAAGCGCTGCTGGCGCGCCACCGTCGATTCCCATCGCCGGAGCAGCTCGTCGCTCACGCCGTTCAGTCCGGCCGCCAGCGCGATGGTCCGCTCCTCCAGCTCTCGTCGCAGCAGCCCGATCTCCTGGCGGTCCTTCGTGTCCACGTAGAGCGTGATCTGCTGGAGGTACCGGATCAGTTGGGACTGGAAGCGGGCCAGGGCGTCGAATTCACGCCGGACCGATTCGATCAGCGCGGCGGACGCCTGGCGGGCCTGCTGTTCGTTGGCGACCTGGCGGTTCACGTGGTCGACGAGCGCGGAGTTGAACTCCTGCTGCTTCTGCGCGATCGGCGCGAGCACCCGCCACGCGAGCGAGCCCAGGCGCGCCCGCCAGCCGCCGAAGGGAATCGGGTTGGCCGGGATGATCTCCCAGAGCCGGTTGAGTCGGGGAACCTGCTGCTGTTCGGGCGGCAGTGGCGGGTCGGGCAGGCCCTCGGGGTGCACGAGGGCGCGATCGACGTTCGTCAACGCCTCGTTGTACAGCTCGTCAGCCCGCTTGCGCTCCTCGTCGAGCCGCTGGATGTCGGTGTCGGTGACGGTAGGTTTGGCCACAAGTCTCTCGCGATGCCGCCAGCCTCCGCGGTCGCCTGTCGTACGATCGCCAGCGCGCTCGGGGAAGCGTCGGCTCGCCCTGAGCGTACTGCCCGACAGAGAGCCGGTCAAGCCGACGATTTCACAGTCGGCGATTTCACAGGCACGGGCGACCAGCCGGTCGCCCGTGCGGAGTGTCCAGGAAGTCCACGTGGACGCCGAGGGTAGACGTCATCCGGCGCGCCAGTTCGGTGCCGTCCTCCTCGAGATGAGGCGGCAGATTGTCACGCCGCCCGGCCGGGCGGACCAGCGTCCGGTCGATGACGCGTTCGTAGTCTTCCACCATGCACGCCAGCGTGTGGTACTGCTCCCAGTGCGCGCGCGCTGCCTGGCCCAGGCTGGCACGCTGGGCCGTGTCGGTCGCAAGCCGGGACATGGCCAGCGCGAGCGAGTGCTTCTCGTCGAGGATGTCGATCCCCACGCAGACTGCGCGCGGCACCGCCTCGGAGACCGCCTCCCCCGACCCGGCCGGCTGCACCGTCCAGGTGCGCGGATCGAGGCAGGCCATCTCGTCCGCATGGGCGAGATCCGTCACGACCGTCGCGCGTCCTGCAGCCAGCGCCCTCAACCACGAAGCCGACGTTTCGCGCCCGGTCGGCCACCGCAGGCACAGGCAGACGTCGGCGCTGGACAGATACGTCGGGACTTCATCGTCCGGCACATAGCCGGTGAGCGTGACGTGGTCCGCGACTCCCAGTTCGCGGGCTTCGCCGAGGGCGTCATAGTGTTCGGCCGTGTTCCCGACCAGCAGCAGATGGGCCGAAGGCGCCACGCGCAGCACGTCGGGCAGCACCTGCAGGACCTGCGAAATCCGCTTCTCCGGCGTGACCAGGCCAAAGGCGGCAAAGACCACGGCGTCGTTCGCCAGCCCGTGGCGGGCGCGGAGCGCGCGACGAGGTTCCCTGTCGGCGGATGTCGGATCCACACCGGCTTCGACGGGAACGCGGACGCTCCGCGGGTCCACGACGCCCATCCGGATGCTCTCGACCTCCACGCCGAACTGCGACGCCAGGTCATCGGCGAGCCTCGGCGTGTGGACCGCCACGAGGCGGGCGCTCTCGACGACGAGCTTCAGCATCGGCCACAAGTAGTACGTGCTGTCGGCGAAGTCACGGATGACCAGTTCGGGGGCGTCCTCGGGCGCGCCGGGATGATTGGCGTGGAACTCGGCGCAGTAGTCGTCAGCCCGGCCGCGCGCGAGCAGCGCCCGCGCCCTGGCGTGGTGGAGCTGCCCGTCGTGGAGCACCACCAGTCCCGGATGGCGGAAAAGATGCGGCCACATGAAGGTGTGGCACATCGCGTTTCCCAGCTGGTAGACGACGAGGTCGTAGGCCGAGGTGAAGTTCTTCCACGCGAAATCGTGAGCGTCGAAAACCGCCGGGTGTCCCTCGGGCCGCGCCTGGTCCGCGACCAGCGGCGAGGTGAAGACGTCGATGTCGTACCGGGGAGCCAGCAGAGGCAGAAGTTCCTCGTTGTACGCGGCAATCCCGGAGCGGCCGGGCGGGGTCGGCGTGAACCAGGCAAGTCGCGGCATCTCGGTTATTGTAACCGGCGCGCATCTTGAAGTGGGCGCGTTGACTTGCCCTGGTCGGTCCGATACGATTGAGGCGTTTCCTGATCTTGCGCCATCACTCGAACGGTAAGGCTGTCGGCCGAGCCTCCTTGAGAGATCGTTTACATGCAGGGCTGGTTTTCAATCCTCCTGTTGATGATCCTTGGTGCGGCTTTCGGCGCCGGGTCGATCGTGCTGTCCACGCTGCTCGGGCCGCGCAAGCCGAGCCCCGAGAAGCTGGCGCCGTACGAGTGCGGGATGCCGGCCGTATCGGACGCCCGGGAGCGTCACCCGATCAAGTTCTTCCTGATCGCGATGATCTTCCTGCTGTTCGATATCGAGGTCGCGTTCCTGTATCCATGGGCGATGGCGCTACGCGACCTAGGTTGGCCGGGGTTCGTGCAGGTCCTCGTCTTCTTCGCGGTCCTCGTCGCCGGCTATGCGTATGTCTGGAAGAAGGGCGCCCTCACCTGGGACAAGCCCTAGACATCTTCCGAGGGTGTCTTCGTGACGGATGAAGCCAGTGTTTCAGGCAGCAAGAGCGGCCTCCTCGTACAGCTTCTGGATTTCGGTAGCGAGCCATGTCTTTTGACGTCGAGATCCCCGTTCTCACGACCACCGTCGAGAAGATGGTGAACTGGGCGCGGAAATCGTCCATCTGGCCGGTCACCTTCGGCCTCGCCTGCTGCGCGATTGAGATGATGTCGATGAGTTCCTCGCGCTACGACATCGCGCGCTTCGGGGCCGAGGTCTTCCGCGGGTCGCCGAGGCAGTCCGACCTCATGATCGTCGCCGGACGGCTCTCGCGGAAGATGGCCCCGGCCCTTCGGCGTATCTACGACCAGATGCCGGAGCCGAAGTGGGTCATCTCGATGGGCGCCTGCGCGTCGGTCGGCGGCGTCTTCGACAACTACGCCATCGTCCAGGGCGTCGACCAGATCGTCCCGGTGGACGTCTTCGTTCCCGGCTGCCCGCCGCGGCCGGAATCGCTCATCTACGGCATCATCCAGCTGCAGAAGAAGATCAGCGAGTCGAAGCTGGTTGTGAAGGCGGGGTAGACACCGTGGACGTTGCCTCGATCGTCGCCGCGCTCAGCGCCGCCGTGCCTGGCGCCGACTACCAGCCAGGGACCGCGACCGACCGTCCCACCGTGATCGTGCCGCGCGAACACCTCGTGGACACCGCGAAGGTGCTGCGCGACGATCCCTCGTTCCGGTTCGACGTGCTCGTCGAGGTGACGGCCGTGGACTACTGGCCGGACGAGCCCCGGTTCGAGGTGGTCTATCATCTCCTCGCCACGACCATTCCGGCGCAGCTCCGGCTGAAGGTGCGGCTGGCCGGCGAGCAGGCGCACGTGCCCTCGCTCCACACCGTCTGGCCCTCGGCCGACTGGCTGGAGCGCGAGGTGTGGGATCTGTTCGGGATCGTGTTCGAGCAGCACGGCGACTTGCGGCGACTCCTGATGCCCGAAGACTGGGAGGGGCACCCGCTTCGCAAGGACCACCCGGTACAGATCAAGATGAAGGCGAAGGTCCACCAGCCGCTGCAGCTCACCGAGCAGGAATTCCAGGCGAACATCGTCGCGGACCGCGACGTGCGTGGAGATCGCACCCGTCCGGGCGGTGACCTGACATGACGAGTGCCGACCGCCAGCGCGTCCTCGACAGGGCTTTCAGCGACACGATTGCGGCGCACGGGCGCGTGCAGCGCGAGTCGTCCGGCGTGATCTTCGCCGCGGCCGACGCCCTGCTGACCGCCCTTCGCGCGGGCCGGAAGGTGCTGGCCTGCGGGAACGGCGGCAGCGCCGCCGACTGCCAGCACTTCGTCGCGGAACTCGTGGGGCGTTTCACGCGCGAGCGGCGCGCATGGCCCGCCCTGGCGTTGACGACGGACACGAGTATCCTGACCGCCATCGGCAACGACTACGGGTTCGACCGCGTGTTCGCCCGGCAGGTGGAAGCGCACGGCCAGCCCGGTGACGTGCTGATCGGCATCTCGACGAGCGGCGGGTCGCCCAACGTGCTCGCGGCCGTCGAGACGGCGCGGGCGCGCGGCCTGGTGACCATCGGCCTGACCGGGCGCGACGGGGGCGCCCTCGGGCGCGGGGTGGACATCCACCTGAACGTGGGGTCGCCCTCGACCGCGCGAACCCAGGAGGTGCACTGCACGCTCCTTCACGTGCTGTGCGATCTCGTCGAGCAGGAACTGGGGAATGCCGATGACTGAGCTGCGCACCGAGACGATGACCGTGAACATGGGGCCGCAGCACCCCAGCACCCACGGGGTGTTGAGGCTGGTGCTGCACCTCGACGGCGAAAACGTCGTGGGTGCGGAAGCGACGGTCGGCTACCTCCACACGGGCATCGAGAAGACCATCGAGCAGAAGAAGTACCAGCAGGTCATCCCGCTCGTCGAGCGGATGGATTACCTCAGCGCCCAGTCCAACAGCTTCAGTTTTGCGCTCTCGGTCGAGCGGCTGCTGGGGATCGACGTGCCGGACCGCGTGAAGTGGATCCGCGTGCTGCTCGTCGAACTGCAGCGGCTCAACAGCCACCTGGTCTGGCTGGCGACGCACGGGATGGAAGTGGGCGCGATCACGGTGATGTTGTACTGCTTCCGCGAGCGGGAGCTGTTCCTCAACATCAACGAGCTCATCGCCGGCTTCAGGATGTTCCCGAGCTATATCCGCGTGGGCGGCCTCCGCGAGGACCTGCCCCCGGGATTCCACGCGGCGGTGACGGAGGTCCTCGATCGCATGCCGGCCAAGCTGGCCGAGTACGAGGACCTGCTGACGCACAACCCGATCTACATCAAGCGCACCCGGGGAGTGGGCGTGGTCTCGAAAGCGGACGCGCTGGGCCTCGGGCTGGTCGGTCCGATCGCGCGGGCGGCGGGCATCCCGTACGACGTGCGGAAAGCGTTTCCGTACTCGGGCTACGAGACGTTCGACTTCGACGTGCCGATCGGCGTCACCGGCGACGTGTACGACCGCTACCTGGTTCGGGTCGAGGAGATGTACCAGTCGCTGCGGATCTGCCGCCAGGCCCTGGACCGGATCAGCCCCACGGGCGCGTGGGCCGTAGCCGACCCGCGGGTCGTCGCGCCGTCCAAGGACAAGGTCTACACGGAGATGGAGGCGCTGATCCAGCACTTCCTGATCCACTCGCAGGGATTCACCGTGCCGGCCGGCGAGGCCTACGTGCCTGTTGAGGGGCCGCGCGGCGAGCACGGGTGCTACGTGGTATCGGACGGCACGAACCGGCCGTGGCGCGTGAAGATGCGCTCGCCGTCGCTGATGTCGTGCCAGGCGCTGCCCACGATGATCCACGGCGGCCTGATCGCCGACGTGATCGCCGTCATCGGGTCGATCGATGTCGTGATGGGAGACGTGGACCGGTGAGCTTCCACCCGGAGATGCGCTACGAGTCGGGGATGCACGTGTCGCAGCGCGAACTGCGGCCCGACGGCGAGCCGTTCGCCTTCACCCCCGCCAACCGCGACCGCCTCGAGCAGATCGCGACCCACTATCCCGCGGAACACCGCCGGTCGGCGGTCATCCCGGCGCTCTATATCGTCCAGGAGCAGCAGGGGTATGTCTCGGCGCCCGCGATCCGCCACGTGGCCGAGGTGATCGGCTGCACCCCCGCGGAGGTCGACGACGTTGTCACCTACTACGCGATGTTCTTCCGCCAGCCGGTGGGGAAGTACGTCGTGCAGGTGTGCCGGACGCTATCGTGCGCGCTCCGAGGCGCCGAGCGCGTGACCGCGGAGATCTCGAAGACACTCGGCATCAGCGTGGGCGAGACCGACCCGACGGGGACGTTCACGCTGATGGAGATGGAGTGCCTCGGCGCGTGCGACCGGGCGCCCGTCGTCATGGTGAACAACGAGCACTGGCACGAGTGCCAGGCGCCCGAGGACGCAGGGCGGCTGCTCGAATCGTTGAAGGCCAGCGGCGAGGCGGCGCTGACCGGGTGTCACCTCGAGGTGGAACGCGACTGATGGATCCCGTCCTGACTTCCCACGTGCGTGAACCCCGCGGCGCGACGCTCGACGCCTACGTCGGCCGCGGCGGATACGAGGGGCTCCGGAAGGCGCTCGGCCTGGCGCCCGCGCAGGTCATCGACATGGTGAAAGCGTCGGGGCTGCGGGGCCGCGGCGGCGCGGGGTTCCCAACCGGGATGAAGTGGCAGTTCGTGCCGAAGGACTCGCCCAGGCCGAAATACCTGTGCTGCAACGCCGATGAAAGCGAGCCGGGGACCTTCAAGGACCATGTCCTGATGGAGCGGAACCCGCACCTGCTGTTCGAGGGGTGCCTGATCGGGTGCTACGCCATCGGCGCGAAGGTCGCCTACATCTACATCCGCGGCGAGTTCTCCCACGTGCAGCGCGTCCTCGAGGCCGAGATCGAAGCGGCGCGCGCGAAGGGCTACCTCGGCAAGAACATCTTCGGCTCCGGCTTCGACTGCGAGATCTACGCGCACCGCGGCGCGGGTGCCTACGAGGCGGGCGAGGAGAGCGCGCTGCTCGAGTCGCTCGAGGGGAAGCGCGCGCAGCCCCGGCTCCGTCCCCCGTTCCCGGCGGTCGTCGGCCTCTATGGCTGTCCCACCGCCATCAACAACGTCGAGACCCTCTGCAACGTCCCGCTCATCCTGACCAACGGCCCCGAGTGGTTCGCGTCGCTCGGCCCCGAGAAGAACGGCGGCCCGAAGCTGTACTGCATCAGCGGCCACGTGGAGAAACCCGGCGTCTATGAGACGTCGATGCACGTCACGATACGCGAGTTGATCGACAAGTACGGCGGCGGCATCAGGGGCGGCCGGACGCTGAAGGCCGTGATCCCCGGCGGCTCGTCCACGCCCGTGATCCTGCCGGATCAGATCGACGCGCAGGCGAGTTTCGACGGCCTCGTGAAGGCCGGCTCGATGCTCGGGTCTGCCGCCATCATCGTGATGGACGACACGACCTGCATGGTCTGGCTCGCAGAGAACCTGATGCACTTCTACCGCCATGAATCGTGCGGGAAGTGTACGCCGTGCCGCGAGGGCACCGACTGGCTGTTGAAGATTCTCCGCCGCATCGAGCGCGGCGAGGGGACGATGCGCGACATCGACCTGCTCGCCGACGTCGCCAGCAACATCGGCGGCAAGACGCTGTGCCCCTTCGGGGACGCGGCGGTGGCGCCCGTGCTCAGCACGATCCAGCATTTCCGGGCCGAGTACGAAGCGCACGTTCGCGAGGGGCGATGCACGTGCCCGGCGGACTGGCGGGCGATGTAGAAGGCAGGCCAGGGAACTGCAGGGGCGACCGGCCGGTCGCCCCTGCGACTCGGACCGAAGAAGATGCCGTCGATCACTGTCATCGTCCAACTCGGCCTCGTGTTTGCCGTCTTCGTGCTGCTGCTGCTGTCGTCGGCCGCCATGGTGTACGCCGAGCGCAAGGTGGCCGCCTTCATCCAGCAGCGCGAGGGGCCGAACCGCGTGGGGCCCTTCGGCCTGCTGCAGCCGTTCGCCGACGTCATCAAGCTGATGTTCAAGGAGGAGCTGCGCCCGGGCGGGGCGGACACGGTGCTGTTCCTCATGGCGCCGGTCATCTCCGCGACCGCCGCGATCGCGGCGTTCGCCGTCGTGCCGTTCGGCGCCAAGACGACGTTCTTCGGCCTGCTCGATCAGCCGATCACACTCCAGGTGGCGGACGTCAACGTGGCGGTGCTCGTGGTCTTCGCCATCACGTCGATGAGCGTCTATGGCATCGTGCTCGCGGGCTGGAGTTCGAACAGCAAGTACTCGCTGCTGGGCGGGCTGCGGTCCGCGTCGCAGATGATCAGCTACGAGCTGCCGTACGGCCTGACCCTGGCCTCTGTGCTGATCCTCGCCAATTCGCTGTCGCTCACCGACATCGTCAACCGGCAGGAGGGCTACTGGCTCGGGTTCATCCCGCGCTGGTTCGTGTTCGTCCAGCCGGTCGGGTTCCTGATTTTCATGATCGCAGGTGTGGCCGAGACCAACCGCGCGCCGTTCGACTTCCCGGAGGCCGAACAGGAGCTGGTGGCTGGGTATCACACCGAGTACTCGAGCATGGCGTTCGCCATGTTCTTCCTGGCCGAGTACATCAACATGGTCACCGTGTCGGCGGTGGCCACGGACCTGTTCCTCGGCGGGTGGCACGGGCCGTTCCTGCCTGCGTCGCTCGGCTGGATCTGGTTCCTGATCAAGATCTCGGCGCTGTTGTTCTTCTACATTTGGATGCGGTGGACGCTGCCACGGTATCGCTACGACCAGCTCATGCAGTTCGGGTGGAAGATCCTGCTGCCGCTGGCCGTGGTGAACCTGCTGGCAACGGCCGCGGGGGTGATACTCCTTGGGGTTTGAGCTGCCACTCTTCTACGTGTTCGCCGCCGTCGCGGTGGTGACGTCGGCGCTGGTCATCGGGCAGCGGAGCCCGGTCTACAGCGTCATGCTGTTGATTGCGTCGTTCGCGGCGCTGGCGGGGCTGTACGTCCTGCTCGACGCGCCCTTCGTGGCGGTCATCCAGATCATCATCTACGCCGGCGCCATCCTGGTGCTGTTCCTGTTCGTGGTGATGCTGCTGAACGCCCCGAAGGAGGCCGCCCCCTGGGAACGGGTGGCGGCGGGGCCGAGGCGGGCGGGAGCCGTGCTCGGCGTTGTGCTCGCCGGCGAGCTGGCGTGGGCGCTGTGGCACGCGGCACTCTCGCGCGAGCCGGCCGGCGGCGGCCAGGGCATGCCGGCGCATGCGATCGACTCGGTGCGCGCGATCGGCCAGGTGCTCTATACCGACTACGCCTTCGCCTTCGAGGTCACGTCGCTGCTGATCCTCGTCGCGATGGTCGGGGCGGTCGTGCTGGCGAAGCGACGGGTCTAACCCTATGGTCTCCTTGAACCACTACCTCTTCCTCTCCGCGATCCTGTTCGCCATCGGGACCACGGGCGTGTTCCTGCGGCGCAACATGATCACGGTGCTCCTGTCGATCGAGATCATGCTGAACGCCGCGAACCTGACGATCGTGGCATTCGGGCGGGACTGGGGCGCGGTGGACGGCCAGATCATCGTCTTCTTCGTGGTGACCGTGGCCGCCGCGGAAGCCGCGGTCGGGCTGGCCATCGTCATCGCGCTGTTCCGGCTGCGGGAATCGCTCGACCCCGATGCGTTCACGTCCCTGAAGTGGTGATGAACTGAATGCTCCTCCTCATACCGCTTCTTCCGTTCCTCGGCTTCCTGGTGAACGCCTCGTTCGGGCGGTGGCTGTCGAAGACCATGTCGGGCGGCGTGGCCGTCGCGGCGATGGTCGGATCGTTCGCGGCGTCGGCGGCGGCGTCGTGGACGCTGCTTGGCATGCCGGCCGGCGGCCGCGTGATCGACCAGGATGTGTTCACCTGGATTTCCTCGGGCGACCTGCTGGTGCCGTTCGCGCTCCGGCTCGACCCGCTGTCGATGGTGATGATCCTGGTGGTCTCTGGGATCGGCGCGCTCATACACCTGTACTCGACGGCGTACATGCACGAGGAGCGCGACAGCGAGTACGCCCGCTACTTCTCGTACCTGAACCTGTTCGCCGCGTTCATGCTCGTCCTCGTGCTGGCGCCGAACTTCCTGGTCATGTTCGTCGGCTGGGAAGGGGTGGGGCTCTGCTCGTACCTGCTGATCGGGTTCTGGTACCACAAGACATCAGCCGCTGACGCGGGCAAGAAGGCGTTCATCGTCAACCGCATCGGCGACTTCGGGTTCCTGCTCGGCGTCCTGCTGCTCTTCTCGCAGTTCGGCACCCTCGATTTTCACGCGCTCGCGCGCGGCATCTCGGTGTTCGCGCCCGAGACCGCGAGGTTTGGGACGCTGTCGGTCGCGGCGCTCCTGCTGTTCCTCGGCGCCACCGGCAAGTCCGCGCAGATCCCGCTCCACGTCTGGCTGCCCGACGCGATGGAAGGGCCCACACCCGTGTCCGCCCTGATCCACGCGGCGACGATGGTGACGGCCGGGGTGTACATGATCGGGCGCAACGCGGTGCTGTATTCCCACGCGCCCGGCGTGCTCGAGCTCGTCGGCATCGTCGGCGTGGCCACGGCGGTGATGGCGGCCACGATCGGCCTGGTGCAGAACGACATCAAGCGCGTGCTGGCGTACTCGACCGTGTCGCAGCTCGGCCTGATGTTCGTCGCCATGGGCGTCGGGGCGTACGCCGCCGGCATCTTCCACCTCTTCACGCACGCGTTCTTCAAGGCGCTGCTCTTCCTGGGGTCGGGCGCCGTCATTCACGCGTTGGCCGGCGAGCAGGATCTGCGGCGGATGGGCGGCCTGCGCAAGGAACTGCCGATCACCTACTGGACATTCCTGGTGGGCGCGCTCGCGATCGCGGGGATACCGCTGCTGTCCGGGTTCTTCAGCAAGGACGAACTGCTGTATCGGGCGTATGCGAACGGCCACCCCTACCTGTGGTTCTTCGGCAGTCTCGCGTCGCTGCTGACGGCGTGCTACATGTTCCGGCTCGTTATTCTCGCGTTCCACGGCGAGCGCGCGCCGGACGCGGCGGCGAAACACGGGGCGGGCCACGACGGCGGCGACGTGTCACAGGGGGCGGCGCACGGCCACCTGCACGACGCCCCCCGCCCGATGGCCATCGCCCTGATCGTCCTGGCGGTCGGGGCCGTTCTCGCTGGCTACGTCGGCCTGCCTGGCGTGCTCGGCGGGTCGAACCGGATCGAGAGCTTCCTGGAGCCGAGCTTCACCGTGGAGTCGGCCCATGCGCCTGCCTCGACAGCCCAGCCGGCGGAGACCGGAGGCGAAGCGGCGGGGAGCGCGGCGCTCGAGGGCGGCCTGATGCTCACCTCGACGCTCGTGGCCTGCACGGGCATCGGCCTCGCGTGGTTCTTCTTCGTGCGGCGGCGCGACCTGGCCGAGGCGGCGGCGCGTCGGTTCCAGGGGCTGCACCGCCTGCTCCTGAACAAATACTACGTGGACGAAATCTACGATGCGGGGATCGTCCAGCCGGTGAGAATCCTCTCGGAGCAGGGCCTGTGGAGGGTCCTGGACGTGGGCGTCATCGATGGGGCGGTGAACGGGGTGGCCGTGACGATCGGGGGCGCGAGCGGCGCGCTGCGCCTGTTGCAGACCGGCTCGATCCGCGCCTACGCCGCGTCACTGATGCTTGGGGCACTGCTGATCCTCGGATACATGTTGTGGTGGTAGCGCGGCCCGCGGGCGGCCTGCCACGCCGGCGCAACCTCCCGTTCTCGAAGTGGTGATGTTTCCGGTGCTGACAACCATCGTTTTCCTTCCGCTCGTCGGCGCGCTGCTGCTGCTGCTCATCGAGAACCGCGACGGCCGGCGCGACGCGGTCATCCGCTGGACGGCCCTGGCCGCGTCGCTGCTGGTGTTCGCGGCCACGCTCCTGCTCTGGAGCCGCTTCGACCCGAGTTGCGCCGACTTCCAGTTCGTCGAGCGCCACGACTGGATTCCCTCGTTCGGCGTCCAGTATTTCGTCGGCGTGGACGGCATCAGCCTGTTTCTGCTGGTGCTCACCGGGGTCCTGACGCCGGTGGCCCTCCTGTCGTCCTGGGAATCGGTGCACAAGAAGGTGAAGGAGTTCTCCGCCTTCCTGCTCGTCCTCGAGAGCGCGATGCTGGGCGTCTTCGTCTCTCTCGACCTGTTTCTCTTCTACATATTCTGGGACGCGATGCTCATCCCGATGTACTTCCTGATCGGGGTCTGGGGCTACGACCGGCGGATCTACGCGGCCGTCAAGTTCATCCTCTTCACCGCCGCCGGCAGCGTGCTGATGCTCCTCGCGATCATCGGCCTCGCCTGGATGCACAACTCGATCACCGGCACCGGCTACAGCTTCGACCTGCTGAAGCTCTACGATCTCCGCCTCCCGTGGCAGTACGAGTTCTGGTTCTTCCTGGCCTTCACCCTGGCGTTCGCGATCAAGGTGCCGCTGTTCCCCTTCCATACGTGGCTGCCCGACGCGCACGTCGAGGCGCCGACCGCGGGCTCGGTCATCCTGGCCGGTGTCCTGCTGAAGATGGGCACCTACGGCCTGGTGCGGTTTGCCTTCCCGCTCTTCCCGTCAGCCGCCGCGTTCTTCGCGCCGGCGCTCGCGCTGCTGGCCGTCATCGGGATTGTCTACGGCGCCCTCGTGGCGATGGTCCAGCCGGACCTGAAGAAGCTGGTGGCCTACTCGAGCGTCAGCCACATGGGCTTCGTCGTGCTGGGCATCTGCGCGCTGAACGTGCAGGGGATGCAGGGCGCGATTTATCAGATGCTGAATCACGGCATCAGCACCGGCGGCCTGTTCCTCATCGTCGGCATGCTGTCCGACCGCCGGCACACGAGGCAGATCGCCGAGTTCGGCGGCCTGAAGGCCGTCACGCCGCGGCTGGTCGCCGTGTTCCTGCTGATGACGCTGTCGTCGATCGGGTTGCCGGGCCTGAACGGCTTCGTCGGAGAATTCCTGATCCTGCTCGGCGCCTTCCGCTGGGATCCGCGATACGCGGCGTTCGCCGCCAGCGGCGTCATCCTCTCGGCCGTCTACATGCTGTGGATGTTCCAGCGGGTGAACTACGGGCCGGTCACCCATGACGAGAACCGGTCCCTGCCGGACCTGACCGTCCGCGAGCGGTGGGTGATCATCCCCATGGTCGCCATGGCCATCTTCATGGGCGTGCTGCCCGGCATCTTCCTCCGTCCGATGCAGCCATCCGTCGATCGCCTGCTCCAGCGGGTGAGCCGCGAAGCCGTGGCGCGTGCGCCGGCCGCCGGGCGTACGGACGTAACGCTTCGCGCCACGGTGCCGGCCGACGTCAGGGTAAAGAACTGACATGTCATCGTCTTCCATCGTCGCCATCGTTCCCATCCTGTGCGTCATGGCTGCCGGCATCGCGGCCATGCTGGCCGAGGCGTTCCGCGAACCGGGCGAGCGCATCCCGATCAGCGGCCTGGGCCTCGTCGGCCTGGCGGGCGCCGGCATCAGCACCGTGCTGCTGTGGGGCCGCCACGCCACCGGCTTCGGCGTCGTGGCAGCCGACACCTTCGGGCTCTTCGTCGTCATGATCCTCGTGGTGATCGGAGTGATGACGATGCTGCTGTCACCGAGGATGGTGGAGCGGGACCAGTTGCCGGGGGGCGAGTACTACGCGCTCACCCTGTTCGCGCTCGCCGGCATGATGCTGATGGCCATGGCCACCGACCTGCTGGTGATCTTCCTCGCGCTGGAGGTGATGTCGCTGGCGGTGTACGTGCTGACCGCGATCAGGCGGGGTGCGGAAGCGTCGGTGGAAGGGGCCTTCAAGTACTTCATCCTCGGCGGGTTCTCGAGCGCCTTCTTCCTCTACGGCCTGGCGTTCGTCTACGGTATCGCGCACACCACGAAGCTCGACGGTGTCGGGAGCGCGCTCGCCGGCGAGGCGGCCAGCCATCCGACGCTGGCGCTTGTCGCAGTCGGGCTCCTGCTCGTCGGGTTCGGTTTCAAGGTGTCGGCCGTCCCGTTCCACATGTGGACGCCGGACGCCTACGAGGGTGCGCCGACGATCGTGGCGGGCTTCATGTCCACGGGCGTCAAGGCAGCAGCGTTTGCCGCGTTCGTCCGCGTGATGGTCACGGCGTTCGAGCCGCTGCGCGCCGCCTGGCTCCCGGTGATCTGGGTGATGGCGGCCATCACGATGATCCTCGGGACGGTTGTCGGCGTGGCGCAGACGAACCTCAAGCGGATGCTGGCCTACTCCAGCATTGCTCACGCCGGCTACATCCTGATCGGGCTGGCCGCGTCCAATGATGTGGGTCGCGGTGCGATCCTGTTCTACCTGCTCGTCTACGGCGTCACCAACCTGGGAGCGTTCGCGGTGATCGGGCTGCTCGCGACGCGCGACCGCGCGAACGACGACCTCGCCAGCATGGCAGGGCTCTCGAACCGCCACCCGGCGCTGGCTGCAGTCTTCGCCGTGCTGCTGTTATCGCTCGGCGGAATCCCGCCAACCGCCGGGTTCGTCGGGAAGTGGTACATCTTCAACGCGGCCGTTCGCTCGGGCGACTACGGCCTCGCCATCATCGGCGTGCTGACGAGCGTCGTGTCGATCTTCTTCTACCTCCGCGTCATCGTGATGATGTACATGGCGGAGCCGGGCGACGCGCCGTCATCGCCCGAACCGTCGCGGGCGGCCGTCCTGACGCTGGCCGCGACGCTCATCGTCACGTTCTATCTGGGGATCCTGCCGGCGCCGCTGCTCGAGCTCGCCGCACGCTCGGTTGGAAGCCTGTTCTAGATATCTGCCAGGGCTGAGATGGTTACGGCTGTTTTTTACTTTTCCTGCACGCGACGGTCTATTGCTGCAGGAAGGTCCATGCGGATACTTCGCGTCCTGCAAAGCCAGTCGCTTCCTTGCCGTTGTTTCGTCGGTGTCTACGAGACCTACGACGGGCGGACGCTCCACATCATCGACGAGCCGGCTGCAGGGTGCCGGGAATCGCTCCACCAGCCAGGCTACGTGGTGAGCGCCGGCACGCCGCGGGTATCGGACGCCTCGCCGGGCCGCAGCGCGAGGTGACCATAGCAGACCCGCGGCCCAGCTACGCCGGCACGCGCTCCAGCGTGACGGCCAGCTGGTCGTCCTCCGCCAGGAGCACGGTTCTCAAGTCGAGCAGCAGGCGGTCGTTCTCGATCCGCCCGACAATCGCGGGTTCCTGCCGCCGCAGCCAGCCATCCAGCCAGTCAGCGCTCTTCGTGCGATGACCGAGCGCGATCACGCGCGTGGGGAGTTCGAGGCCCGGCGTCGTGCCGCCGCCGACCGTTGACTGGCCGGGGAGGATCTCCGCGTCGAGCACGTCGCTCTCCTGCAGGCGGTCGATCACGCGGCTCGCCCTCGAGCCAATCGTTTCCGGCGTGGCGAGAATCATCTGCAGGATTGGAATCGTCCGGCTGGCCCGGCCGGACGCGTACTCGCCCAACGTCCCTTCGAGGGCGGCGTAGGTCAGCTTGTCCACCCGGAGGGCCCGCATCAAGGGATGGCGCCTCACCCGTGCGACGAGGTCGCGCCGTCCCGCGATGATGCCGGCCTGCGGCCCACCTAGCAACTTGTCGCCGCTGAAGCAGACGATATCGAGTCCCGCGGCGACGCTGGCCTGCACCCGAGGCTCGCCCGCGAGCCGCTGGTCGAGGCTGGCGCCGCCGACCTCGCCAGGCAGCCCCAGGTAACCACTTCCGATGTCCTCCGCCACCGGGATGCCGCGCTCGCGCCCAAGGCTGACCAGTTCCTCGAGCGCTGGCTGCTCGGTGAACCCCTCGATGCGGAAGTTCGACCGGTGGACCCTGAGCAGGAGGGCGGTGTCCGGCCCGATGGCCGAGCGGTAATCGTCCACCCGGGTGCGATTGGTGGTGCCCACCTCGCGGAGCCGGGCGCCCGACTGGGCCATGATGTCCGGCACGCGGAAGCCCCCGCCGATCTCCACCAGCTCCCCCCGCGACACGATCACTTCCCGGCCGGACGCGAGGGCGGCGAGCATCAGGAGCGTGGCCGCCGCGTTGTTGTTGACCACCACGGCGGCCTCCACCCCGAGCAACCGCGTCAGGAGCGCTTCCGCATGAGTGTCGCGGTTGCCGCGGCCGCCGCCGTCGATGTCGTACTCGAGGTTCGAGTACGAGCCCGCGAGGCTTCGCACTCGATCGATCGCCGCGTCCGGCAGTGGAGAACGGCCGAGGTTGGTGTGGACGATGACGCCCGTGGCATTGATCACTCGCCGCAGCGACGGCCGACCGGCGTGGTGAAGCAGCGCGCGCGCCTCCTCCTCGATCAGGATCGC
Organism: Acidobacteriota bacterium; assembly: GCA_017883185.1. GTDB lineage: Bacteria > Acidobacteriota > Vicinamibacteria > Vicinamibacterales > Fen-181 > FEN-299. Next base: position 3,312 of record JADGOB010000001.1, on the reverse strand, counting down.
CGCCGAATCGGGATCGGTCGGGACGGGCGCGCTGTCCCGAGACGGGCCGGCGGCCAGCCGCACCCGGACCTGCCCGGCAGCCGTGCGAAGGGCGTCCACGATGGCGTTGCGGCCGAAGTCGCGCTCGAGCGCGCGGACGGCCTCGCGCTGGCGCAGGTGTTCGATCGAGGGGATGATGCGGAAGTCGGTCATGGCAGCTGCCGCTCTCGGCGGTCTCAGGATACCACCACCGGAGGTCTTCCCTGCGAACACCCGCGGAAGGCGCATATAATGCCGCGACGATGACGAAAGGGAAAGATGACCCGGACGATGAACACGACGGCCGGGAGCGGAATCTCGTTGGACTACGGCGAAGGCTGGTACGGCGAGGAGCAGGACGGCGCGGGACCCTTTCGGTGGATGGGGCGCGAGGCGCGCTGTCGTGTCGCCGGCCTCGGCATCAGCGGGACCGGCCTGGTGAGAATTGCCGGCGGCCTGTGGCGCGCCGACGTGACGGCGCCCCAGCTGTCCGTATCGGTCAACGGCATGCTCGTCGGGAGCGCGACGATCGGTTCTGACGTCGCCGACCGCGTCTTTCCAGTCGAGTGCACCGACCCGCTCGATGTCGTGCTGGCGCTCGACCGGACCTTCACCGTACCGGGCGACCCGCGCGCCCTCGGCATGAAGGTCCGGGCCATCGATGTCTTCTCACCCGAGTGGACCAGCACCAGCGTCGATGCCGAGGGCTGGTACCAGTGGGAGCGCCACGAGTACTTCCCCTTCCGGTGGATGCGCGCCGCGGCGCGACTGTTCCTGCCGCCCATCCTCCTTCGGCGCGGTGGCTTCGCCGAGGTTCCGATCTTCACGCCAGGCGAAACCGCCGAACAGGTGCTGAAGGTATCCACAGCGTGTCGTGCCGTGGCCGAGATCCCCCTGAGGCACGGCTGGCACATCTACGGATTCGAGTTGGAGACCGTCCCTCCCTCCGCGGTGGACGATCGGACCTTCCTGGAGCTGACGTTCAGTCTCAACCGCCTGGCTCCGGGCTCATGGCATCCGGCGGATCCCCGCGAACTCGGCGTCGCCGTCGGCGAGCTCGATGTCCACCCCGATCGGCGACGCCACGACTTCGTCGGGCGCTTCCACAGGGAAAGCGGGCGGTCACAATCGCCCTCGGAACCGGTGGCGACCTCCCCGGTTCCATCACCGCACGCGGTGCACGACCTGCCGATCGAGGGCGATGGCTGGCACGCCATCGAGTCGGGCGAAGCCGGTCGGTTTCGATGGATGAAACTGGAAGGCCGCCTCCGGATCGCGGCGCACGCGCGGCCCGGCCAGTTCTGCGTCATGCCGATCTTCTCCGCCTTCAAGAACATGGCGCAGGAACTGACGATCCTCGCGGACGGACAGGTTGTCGCCGAGTGGACGCTGATGAAGGGGTGGAACGACTACAACCTCGCTCTTGGCGCGCGCGGCCGGGACGTCGTGCTGACGATGCGCCTCAAGAAGCTGACGCCGTACGCCAGCCACTCTTCGGACCCTCGCGACCTGGGCATCCGGGTCGGCCTGCTCGAGTTCCACGACGACGAGGAGAGGCACGCGCGGGCAGTGTTCATCCAGGAGAACCGCACACGAAGCCAGCGCGAGCTGCTGAGTGGGGCGACCGTGCTGTCGTCGCTGCCATCGACGCTCGGCATCGATCTCTTCGGCAAGTGCAACATCAAGCCGGCGTGTGTCTACTGTCCCTGGGACTGGATGAAGGAACTCGAGGGCGGAAATACCGACGCGATCATCGATGATCGCACGCTCGAATCGTATGGGAGACTGTTTGCGGGCGCAGAATCGTTGGTGAACTGCTCGTTTGGCGAACCGCTCCTGCATCCACGCCTGGAGCAGATCCTCGAACTCGTGGCACGGCATCGAAAGACCATCGAACTGTCGACCAACGGACAGGCCTTCACGGCGCGAACCGTGCAGGCCCTCGCCGGCAAACCCGTGCACCTCTATGTCTCGCTCGACGCCGCGACGCCGGAGACCTACGCGCGGCTGCGCAATGAACGCTGGCACGAGATCCTTACCGGCCTCTTGTTCCTTAGGGAGGCCCGCCAGTTGGCGGGCGGCTGGCCTCGGGTGAACATGGTGTTCATTCCGATGAGGGTCAACTGGCCCGACCTCGAGGCCTACTTCAGGCTGTGCAGGCTCGTTGATGCCGATGCGCTGGTGCTGCGTCCGCTCCTGATGGAGGAGTCTCATGTCGACACGCAACGGGGCGGCTATCGCTATGTCTACGCGCAGGAACACCTGGGCCCGGACGACCTCGGCCAGCTTGTCGGAGACTGCAGGCGACTGTCGGACCGCTACCTGGTGCCGGTCAGGACGCAGTTCGACTTCGGGAAGACCGATTTCGGCGGGATTGGAACGTCAACGACCAGCCCGGACCGCGGGTGACCGATGGGACTACTGAACCGCGTTGGTGTGGAGGAGCGTTTGGCGGCGGAGGAACTGGGCACGACGAGCGAATGCCTCTGTCACGAACCGTGGGAGAGCTACTACATCCTGCGGCGTGGCATTCTTCCATGCTGTCACGGGTCGAAGCCGATTGCCCCGATGGAGGACTTCGAGCGCGCGTGGAATGCGCCAGCACTGCAGGAGATCCGGAAGCATCTTGCGCGCGGTCGGCTCAGTCCCTACTGTCTCGAAAGCACCGGGTGTCCCATCGTCCAGCGGCACCTCCATGCACAGCGGACCCGGGAGCGGTGGCTGCCAGACCGCGTCCGCACGCTCGGAAAACTGAACCGGCTCCTCGGAGGAAAACCCGCGCGGCTGTACTATCGGCTGGTTCGCGCACTTTCCTGACGTGAGGAGAACCGGCAGCCGTCCACATTCTCACCTCGTTTGTGGCCCGAGGGCTTGGGGACTGTTTTCTTCGATCCAAGGGATGATGCCCAAGCCGGCCGCGGCAGTTGCCGCTCGCGACCGTCTCGGGATACCATCACCGGTGGTTTTCCTCGCGAACGCGGCCGTTGGGGCGCGTCGCTTCGGCCTGGAATGATGAGAGACACGTCTTCTTCGTCTGCCGCTTCCCAGAAGGCCCAGGAGCCGGCGCAAGATCTTCCGCCGCGTGCGGAGATTCCCTACAAAGACGGCAAAATCGTACTGACGGCCGACGAGTACCACAAAGAGGGCACGCGCTATAAGGCGAGCGGGCATGTCCGGATTACATTCCAGGATATCGTTCTCACATGCGACACCGCCGAGTACGATGAAATCACTCATGAGGGGATTACTTCGGGGCCGACGCACTTCAGTCAGAACAAGGCTTGGTTCCAGTGT
>JADGOB010000279.1 GCA_017883185.1 Acidobacteriota bacterium | reverse complement strand
GTAGGCAGCACACGAGCCGATGAACACCGATGCCAGGGCCCCGGACCCGGCGATGACCATCGAGTTCTTGTACCAGGTGAGGTACGGCCTGGCAGGGTCGGTGAACAACGCGTTGAAGTTCGTCATCGAGATGTTCTTGGGGAGCAGCTCCGCGGTGTTCAGTGTCCCCGAGGGGTTGAGTGCCGCCGAGATAATGAACACGATGGGGAACAGCGACCAGACCAGGGCCAGGATGGCCAGGACGTGACGCCACCAGACCCGGCGGAACGAGCCACGCCCCGACCGGGCCGGCTGAGCTGACTCAGCCTTCTCGACCGTGTTCGGGACCGCGAGGGGCAGGGCATCAGAGAGGGTCGACATTAGTTCACTTCCTCGAGCGACTTCGTGCGGCGGAATCCTTCGTAGCTCATGAGGCCGACGATGAAGAAGATGAAGATCGAGACCGTCGCGGCGAGCCCATAGTTCGGGCTCACGCCGCTGAACGCCAGCCGGTATGCATAGGTGATCAACAGGTCAGTTGAGCCGATGTTCGTGTTCGCTGCATCGAAGGGCCCACCTCCGGTCAGCAGGAAGATCAGGCCGAAGTTGTTGAAGTTGAAGGCGAACGAGGCGATCAGCAGCGGGCCCACCGCGACCAGCAGCAGCGGCATGATCACCGATCGCATGGTCCGGAAGGCCGAGGCGCCGTCGATCTTGGCCGCCTCCAGCACGTCGCCGGGGATGGACTGCAGGGCCCCCGTGCACACGATGAACATGTAGGGGAACCCCAGCCACAGGTTGGTGATCAGGATCGCCGCCTTGGCCGCCCAGGGATCGCCCAACCAGTCGATGTTCAGGTGCAGCATCTTGTTGATCAGGCCATAGTCCTGGTTGAACATCGAGGCCCAGACCAGCGCCGTCACGAAGATGGGGAGCGCGTACGGCAGGATCAGCATCGAGCGGTACAGGGCTCTTCCCTTGAGCCGGGCGTCGTTGAGCAGCAGTGCCAGCAACATTCCCAGCACGAAGGTGGAGAGCACCGACCCCACGGCGAACACCACGTTCCACGCGAAGATCTTGAGGAAGCCAGCGCGCAGTGTGTCGTTCGTGAGCACCGAGTTGAAGTTGCGGAACCCGACGTTCTCCTTCCACCCTTGGGGGAAGGCATCGCCCTGACCGCTGCGTGGCACCCATTGGGCGTTTCGCGGCACGTAGATGACGTGAGTTGCGCCGTCGATGAGCGTGTCATTTGCCTTGTTGTAGGAGACGTTCGCCTTGCCTTCGAAGGCCTCGGAAAGGCCGACCCGTTTGATGCCGCCACCGTCCTTGGTCGGCACAGCAAAGTCGTTGAGATCCTTGCGCGCGTTGACCTGGATCGCCGTCAGGATCTGGTAGCCGGCGGCTTTGGTGATGCGGCCGCTGCCTGCCTTCTCGACATCGGCGGCGGCCAGGTCGCTCAGGCCGGCCTTGTCGCCCAGGAAAGTCTTGCCGGAGGGGCTCGTGAGCAGGTAGAAGGCCTCGCCCGTGGCGGGGTCGGACCCCGACGCGACCGCAACCGAAAGCTGGTATCGAGGCGCGTCGGGAACCTCACGCACCGAGTTCGCGATGATGGAGTCGATCGACTCCTGCTTGCTGATGGCATGGCCGTCGCCGTAGTTCGTAAACGATGTCGCCACGGTGTAGGCGATCGGCCAGATCTGCAGGCCGACGAGCAGGATCACACCCGGCAACAAGTACTTCATCGGGACGGATCGCCGGGTGCCGTAGACGACCAGAACGCACATCGCCATGAAGGCGGCAATGACGACGCCGATCCACGATCCCTGTTCAACCAGCTTCTGAACGACGATCGCCAGAACGATCAGCGTGAGAAAGATCAGGCCCCACTTGGTGACCAGTAGCCATGCGGGACCCGGGCCGGAGCGGCGATCTGCCGGCGTGCTCTTCGTCCTGTCGCTCACGCCCGTCGGCCGCACCGGGCTGGCTGCGGGCGGATCCTGCATTTCCTTGAGGCTCATGTCGTCCTTCGAAGCTGCGTACCGACAAGGGTGACCGGCGCGCCGAGGGCGCCCCAGCCGGTGACCGGTGCCGCCTGCAGCGCCCGGTCGGGTGGCCGGCTACCAACGTGCGACAGCCGGCCACCCGCCACACATCAGCCCTTGGCGATGTTGGCGACGATCTCCTTCTGAGCTGCGTCGAACCGCGCCTGCGGCAGCGCCTTGCCGGCGATGACATCAGCGGCAGCCTGACCCAGCGGGCCCCAGACCGAGTTCATGGCGGGGATGTTGGGCATGGCCTGGCCACCCTTGCCGGCGTCGAACCATGCCTTGACGTCCGCGTCGCTCGCCGTGGCCTTGACGTAGGCCGAGGTCAGCGCCGGCGGACGGTGTCCGGCCGCGAACAGTGCCATCTGAACGTCCTCGCGCGGGACGTACTTGGTGACGAACTCCTGCGCGAACGCTGCGTTCTTGGCCTTGGCCGAGACGTAGAACATCTGAACGCCCAGGAACGGCTGCATCTTGCCGCCGGCGGTCAGGCTCGGCAGCGGGCTGATGGCGTACTTGATGTTGGCCTTCTTGGCCTTGTCGATCGACCACGGGCCGGTGATGTAGAACGGCACCTTGCCGGCGTCGAACAGTGCGTCGGCGTTGGTGGAGTCGACGTTGGTGGAAAGAGCCTTGGCCTTGCCCAGCACCGCAAGCTCGGTGGCGCCCTTGATCGAGCCGGCGCTGTTCACGATGACCTTGCTAGCGTCGTAGTCGCCGTTGGCCTTGAGCGCGAAGATGCCACCCTCAAATGCCTTGAGGTAGGGGTAGGTGTAGAAGGCGTTTCCAGTCTTGCCGACCTCCTGGAGCAGGATGTTGGTCGCCTTGCCGGCCTTGACCAGGGCCTGTCCCTGGGTGACCAGGTCGCTCATGCTCGTGGGAGCAGTGGGGGCCAGAGCGGTGTTGCGCACGAGGGCGATGTTCTCGACGGCGTAGGGAACACCGTAGGACTGACCGTTGAACTTGGTCGCGGCGATCGCCTGCGGTGCGAACTTGCCGGCCTCGTCGGCCGAGAGGTTCACCGGCGAGACGGTGTTGTTCTGGACAAGCTCGCCCAGCCAGTCGTGCGCACCGACGATGACGTCGGGACCCTTGCCCACCTTGGTTGCGTCCTTGAACTGCTGGCGCACGTCGGTGGCGACCTGGACTGCGACCTTGATGCCGTTCTCCTTGCCGAACTCGTCGGCGTACTTCTGGATGACCGGCACCCGGTCGTTGTCGGCCCAGATCACCAGGTCGGCGGCGGCATCACGAACGGGAGCGGCGGTCGATGCCGACGCCGGCGCTGCAGCGGTCTTGGTGGATGCCTTGACGGTCGGGGTCGAGGACCCGCCGCAGGCGCTCATGAGGAGTGCCGCGATACCAGTGACGGCCACCGCACCCATCGCACGCTTGTGCATGATATTTCTCCTTGGGAAGCCCTGGGCGGCCCTACGACAGCCCCTAGTGGGCCGAAACTTAGCAAGTTTTTGCAGGAAAGTGTCACTTCTTGCAAGAAATTGCAGGCTACGTTTGCATAACGACGCCTCCCGAGCACAGATCCTTCGCCTGATAGGCGCTCGCGAGCTTGTCCGCGCCTTCCGCGCTCGCGAGCCTGTTTGCCCCTTCCGCTACAGTCTCGGGTAAGGCACCATGCGCCTCAGCCTCCACGCGTGACACGTTTGGCCGCCTCAAGCTCCACCCAAGGGCGCCTCCACGGCGTTCATCACCCTTTACTACGGATCGTCCGGCACGTTCCTGCCGGTGAAGGAAGCTGAATCACATGGCAACAGTGAAGTTCGATAACGCCAGCCGAACCTACCCCGGCAACGACAAGCCCTCGATCGACAGCTTGAACATCGACATCGCGGACGGCGAGTTCCTCGTCCTGGTCGGACCTTCGGGCTGCGGCAAGTCCACAGCGCTGCGGATGCTCGCCGGGCTCGAGGAAGTCAACGTCGGCGACATCTGGATCGGCGACCGCAACGTGACCGACCTGTCCCCCAAGGACCGCGACGTCGCGATGGTCTTCCAGAACTACGCGCTCTACCCGCACATGTCCGTCGCCGACAACATGGGCTTCGCACTC
>JADGOB010000278.1 GCA_017883185.1 Acidobacteriota bacterium | reverse complement strand
TGCAGGTCCCGTAGATCGAGGATGGTTCCGGGAAGAACAGTTGGGCCGACCGTCGGAGGGAGGTGTCGCCGCGTTGTCAGTTGGTGGAGTCGCCATTCACAGGGTCTCCGGATCGGGAACCGCGTGGCCGCCGCGGTCACCGCGGCGGATAGATGATCAGGTACAGGTACGCTGCGGCCACTTCGTCGTCGGTCAGGTACGAGAACACCGGCATCCTGCCACCCGATGACTGCCTGGCGGGTCCCATCGTGATTGGCGCTCCGTGTCTGACTTTCTGGATGACCTGAAAAATGGTCTTGTCGCGCACGAAACTGGCGAGCGATGGCAGTACGTTCCGCATCAGGGCTTCCGGGTCCGTCCCGGGCCCGGTGGCCGCGTGACAGATGCGACACGTTCCCTTCACCAGGTGCTCCCCGACCCGCGTGTACGGCTCGCTGATGCGAATCTGCTCGCGCTCGGCTCCGGGCACGCCTGCGAGTTGCTTGAGAAACGCCAGAAGCGCTTCCACCTCGCTGCCCTGCAGGTGCTCGAAGGGCGGCATCTTCTGGCCACCCTTCTTCAGCCGTTCGCGAACGGCCGCTTCCGCGCTCGACGCCATCTGACGTGCCATCGCCACCCCGATGGGCCGCCCCGTCGCCTTCATGCGCTGCTCCATGAAGGTCGCCGACATCGCCTGCACGGGTTCGATCAACGAATGGACCTCCGGCGGCGAGCCGCGGCCATCCGGCTGATGGCACGATTCGCAATCGAGTCGATACAGGTCAGAACCCGACAGGCTGAACGCTCCGTTCAGATCTTCCGATCCGGCCAACTGGTTCCACCGGGGTTCGTACTTGACCGACGCCGGCGGCGTGTTCTGCCCCATGCGCCCCATGCTCGTCAAGTCGAAGCTGATGCGCAGGCGGGTGAGCCAGCTGACGCCGGTTACCGGCGTGACGACAAACATGACGCGCGACGGGGGCCGAGCCGTCTCACGTGCCTGTCCGCGCTCCGCCTGAGCCCGGAGCGATCCGGTGGCCAGCACCGCGGCCGCGCACAGCCCCAGCCCAGGCACCCACCATCGTCTCCGCCACGGAAACGTCAGCGCCCCGAATCCGTTCTTCCGCATGTCGGTCGCTCCGTCGTCGAGACCCGCCAACCGCCGCCGGCAGGGGCGTCGCGGTCGTCCCTTCAGTGAGCCGGCGACCCGTCGATGGTGACGCCCCGGACGCGCTTATCGCCCAAGCGTGAAATCGACCGTCGCCGGCTTGCCGGCCTCTACCGTCACCGGTTTCGGCTGCCCCTTCATCTTCGGATGCCAGACTGCCACCTGGTACGTGCCGGGCGGCACGCCCTCGATCTTGAACTGCCCGGTGGCGTCCGTCGTGGCGACGTACGGGTTCTGCAGGACCACGACGAATCCTTCCATTTCCGGGTGAATCATGCAGAGCTGCGCGTAGACGCATGGGAACTTCGCGCACTTCGCGAAGACGTGGTCCTTCGACGCGCCCGGCGGCCAGGTGCCCAACTGGTACTTCTCATTGTCCGGCGAAAACACGTTGTGAGAGACGGTATCGCTGTTGGTGAATTTCACGGTCGTGCCGAGAAGCACGGTCAGCACGTGCGGAACGAACTTCATGCTCCGCTGGTCCATGACGATCGGCCCCGAGGGGGCGAACGGACCCGCCGCGTGCTCGACGTACACGACTGCGTCCGCATTGTTTGTTTGTCCCGGGGCCTTGACCGTACCAGTGATGGTGCCGGCGGCCGGACTCGTCCGTGCCATGACGCTCGCTCCGACAACGGCGAGACTGATCCCAATCAGCGATAGCGTACGACGTGTCATCTGTCAGCTCCCTTTAGAAGGCGAATCGAACGAGCAGGTTGAGCGAGTGGTTCTGCCCCTCGTTCAGATCACGCTGGTACTCGACCATGGCCTTGACGTTGGCTCGGATGAGCGCATTCAACGTCGCCACGCCTCTCTTTACGATCGCCGCGGCCGGATCGGCCGGCGTCACCGTCTCGTAGCGTCCCGAGCCTTGCAGCCACGGGTAGAAGACATAGTCGGCCTGGACGAACCACGCCCGGCTGCCGGCCTGCACGAGGCCCAGTCCCTCGTTGCTCGTCGGATCCAGCAGTTGCAGCTGGTCGGTCCCGTGAAGGTAAGCGCCGAAGACATTCAGGTCCTGGAAGTACACGCTCGCGTAGAACCCGACCCGGAGAAAATGGAGATCCTGGATGTTCAGCGGGTCACCCTGGACGTCGGTCGAGGCGAAGTTGATGTTGGTTCCGTCGCCCCGGTACACGAATGCGCCGACGCGCAGCGAGTTGTCGCGCCAGTTCTCGGCCGGCGGCGCCTTGCCGCCGGTGTCGCCGTCGAAACCCATGCCGCCGAACTTGTAGTCGAGGCGCGCGTACAGGTCCTTTGCGTTGTTGCCGTCAAACCGCCCGTTCGGTCCGGGCGAGATGCCGTTGACGACTCCGCCCACCCACAGCATGCGGTGCTTGACGATGCCATAGGCTTCGATGCCTCTCACCGAGGCGGGCAGCGCGACCGGCGCGGGTGTGGCGTCCTCGACGAGGCCCGTTCCGCCGTTCACGCCAATGGGGTTGTAGGAGAAGACCGAGTCGATGGGCGCGTCGGTCGAGATCCACATTTCCTGGAAACCGCCCGCGAGGTTGGGAGCCATCTTCCCGATGCGAAAGTGGAACATGTCTTCGCGGCCGAACGGGGAGTCGATATCGAGCCTCGCGTGTTCCAACTCGACGGCGACGGACCCATCGGGATTCTCTGCGAACGTCATCTCGCTGAAGAACGACACGTGATCGCCAAGCGTTCCGGCAGCGAAGATGTTCGCCTCCTGAGGGAACTGGAAATCGTTCCTGATGCTGGTCACGGTCCCGTCAGGATTGAGCGTCGAGGCGTTGACGTTGGCGAACTTGACATTGACGGCGAGCGGCAGGTTGCCGGGCAGTTCGCCTGGCCATACCGCCTTCGGCCACAGACGCTTGTAGGCCGGAGCGCCGAGGCTGACCGGCTTCTGCTTGACCATCTCCTCGGTCTCGGCGGGCATCCGATAACCGCGCAGTCGGAACGCTTCGCCAAACGCGTTCAGCTTCGGGAAGACGACGTGGCAGGTCTGACAGCTCGTTTGGTACTTGCGGGCAAACGCCGGAACGGCAGTCGCCGAGGCGGGCACGAACAGGACAGCCAGGCTGGCGGCGAGTGCGAGAGTGGCCAGACGCCGGAGGCAGGAGGGGCCGGGGACAGTCATCGAAGTTCTCCTGTGGCAGCGCTCACGATCGAGGAAGCAGACGCCGGAGCAGCGATCGAGCGCATTCGCGGACCGGCGAGCGGACACGCGGCGACCGATAACGCGGGTCCCCCAATTACATGGGTCGTGCCGTGCGCGATCCCATGGAAATGCCCGCTCCGAACAAATCGTCCAGATACTCAGATTCTTCAAGATAGCAGTCGGAGCGAGACTCGTGTGTTCACATGTGCACACTCGCCCGGCGGGGTGCGCCGCCGCCCCTGCCGTGCTGAGCCGCGTTTCTGGCCTCGCCCTTGCTCTCCCCCGCTTGACTCGGCGCCGGTCGTGCACACCAGCACGCTCCTCAAGGACCCGAGGATCGGCCGCGCCCTCGACACCGGCTGGTGCTGTTCGGCGAGATTTAGCGTTTTCCTGCTCGGCGCTTGGTCATTGGCGCGAGCCAGCGTACGACCTGAGATCAGCAGCCCGCACGCAAGTGCGTATCCGCTGCAACTCGTTGGACGAATAACGCTCTGCGAAGGACGCAGGGACGATCATCAGGTAGAAACGGGCACCTGTGCCCGCCCTGATTGCGCTGCGACGATCGAGGGAGTCAGGCGTCCCGCGTCAGTCCCTCGGGCCCTTCGGCGGGATCGTGTCCGTGATGGTCATCACGACCGGCACGGCCTTGCCTCGCGAAATGGCCGGCGCGAAGCGCCACTGCCGCACGGCCTTCACGGTCGAGGCCGGCGAAGACCTGGCGGATGGTGCCATCGAGACCGTACGCAACGAGGGCGCCCTTCGGCGCCTTCACCTTGTTGGTGCCGAAGATGAGGCTGCGACCGGGATCCGATGTGTTCACCCA
>JADGOB010000037.1 GCA_017883185.1 Acidobacteriota bacterium | reverse complement strand
GAACGCGGCAAGCCGGGATACGGTGGGCCGCGCGATGAAGGACGAGGCGTGGCTGGTTCGATACGAGGCGCTGCGCACCTACGGGCGACGCTTCCAGGGGACAGAGGGGTGCGGGCCGGTCGTGTCGGCCGTCGGCGCGGCTGTCGATCACGTGTCGCTCCTCGCCATCGACCTGCTGGCGAACCCGTGCAGGCCAGAGGACAAGGCCGTCGAAACGCTGCTGGACCTGGCAGCCGGCCAGGACAAGGCGGGCTGGCACCGCCCGGCGCACGCGATCGTCGCGCTGGCGAAGGCCGCACCCGAGCGCGCTCGGCCCGCGCTCGGCCGGTTCCTCGATGCGAGAGAGTGGCAGACCCGGATGTATGCGGCGAAGGCGGCTGCGCAACTTGCCGATGTCTCCGTGCTCCGCAAGCTGGCGGAAGACACCCACGACAACGTCCGGGAAGCGGCCATCGCCGGGCTGTTGAAAACGGTCAGGCACGAAGCGGACTCGACTTACATCAAGGCGCTTGCGGCGTCCGATTTTCAGCTGGTGATGACTGCAGCCGGCGCGCTGGCGGGCACGCCCGATCGCGCGACGGCCGTTCCGGCGCTGATGTCCGCCCTTGCACGCCTGACGGCGCTCGACAGCGACTCGTCGCGCGACCCGCGCGTCGCGGTCCTCGAACGGTTGCAGGAACTCGGCTCACAGGATCACGCGGACGCGCTCGTTCCGTACCTGCAGGACGTCGATCCGCGGGTGGCGGCCTCAGCCGCGCGAGCCCTCACCGCGTGGACGGGAACTCCCGCGGCCGCGGTGCAGCGGCCGCGCGCAGCGGGAGGCGCGGCCATCACGGAGGAGGATCTCGCCCGCCTGGCGAACACCACCGTGCGCGTGACGATGGCCGGCGGCGGGCAGTTCGAGATGAGGCTGATGGTCGATCTGGCGCCGATGTCGTGCGCAAGGTTCGCGACGCTCGTCGGCCAGGGTTACTACAACGGCCTGACCTTCCACCGCGTCATCCCGAACTTCCTGATCCAGGGCGGCAGCCCGGGGGCGAACGAATTCGTCGGAAACAGCCGCTCCATGCGCGACGAGGCGGGGCGCCCGTCCCAGGTACGCGGGACCCTCGGCACCTCGACGCGTGGCCGTGATACCGGCGACGCGCAGATCTACATCAACCTGGTGGATACCCCGCGTCTGGATCACGACTACACGATCTTCGCCGAGGTGATCCGAGGCCTGGAGGTCGTAGACCGCGTGCTCGAAGGCGACGTGATGCAGAAGGTGGAGTTGATGACGCGGCGCCGGTAGGGGCGAAGCAGCGTCGCCGCTACCAATTCCCGAGCAGGAACGACACCCGGCGCGGGCCCAGGTCGTGCCAGGAGATGGGACGATCCAGCATCGCCAGGTCGAAACGATATTCGACGAAGAGCAGGAAGTTCGCGGCGATCAGCAACCCCCCAAGCGTCGGCACCAGCCAACGCGCAGGGCGGCTCTTCAGGCCTGCCTCCGGTGTTCCCCGCACCGCCGCCTCGAGCAGCACTGCAAGCGCCGCGGCAAAGAGCGGCAGGCACCCGATGAACGCGCGTCCGCCGAAGGCGCGACCCTGCGACCAGTCGAACCAGGCGCCAATCACGTATGCCTGCCCCGCGACGCCGAGGATCACTGCCGCGGCCATGGTTCGATCCCTGCGCCACAGCGGCACCACGCCGAGAAGGGCGATCAAGAACACCGGGTGCCAGGCAAACAGCCCGCGCCGCGCAGAAAAGAGCACGTCCGCGAAGTGCGGTGACCACCACGTAAACCGCGGCAGGTCTCCCCAGCTTGCGTAGAGCTGGGGCGGCTTCCACCACGAGCCGTAGAGGTTGTGCGAGACGAAAGCTTGAGGAGAGTAGACGAGCAGGGCGACGAGGACCATCACCAGCGCGTCACGCAGGGCGAGCAGCACGGGACGCCACGTGCGCCGCTCACGCGCTTCTCGCACGCACCCGTGCAGGTCCACCAACAGGGGCGCGACGGCCAGGAGGACCTCCTGGGTCCGCACGAGCGCGATGAGACCGACAAGCGCGCCGAGTACGATCGCGCGCCCGAGGCCGGTCTGCCCGCGCATCCGCAGCCACGCGACGAAGAACAGGCCGACCCCGAACACCGAGACCGCGTGCGCCATGGATGACTCCGCGGTCAGGTAGTACACGAGGTTGCCCGCGAAGGCGACGAGGACCGTCGCCCACAACGCGGCACCGGCAGCGGCCACCCGTCGGGCAACGTGAAACGCCAGTACCAGTCCTGCCCCGCCGTAGGCGATGTTCCCCGCGATGACGAACGCCTGGTGCCAGTAGCCGCAGCCGTCGAGCCGGATGCCGATGCCGACGAAGTTGAGCGCCAGCGCCAGGACGTGCGCAAGGAGGAAGAAGGGCATCCAGAGCAGCGCCGCCCCGATCGGCGAGAAGTTGGCGAGCCGCCCAGTCGGCGTCAGCCGCATCGGCAGGGCGGCGTCGTTCGGCCGAAGCGTCGCGTACTGGTTGGTGAAGTCGAGGTCGTGGTCGAGCACCAGCGAAGGCAGGTAGACGTAGTAGTCGAAGCCGTCCGTGCCGAGCAACTGCCCGTCCACGCGCGGCACCGGGATCGACACCAGGAACGCGGCAAGGCAGATCGCCGCCAGCGCGACGAGCACGGTCGTCGGCCGCGCCTCGATCCACCGGACGACACCGTGTCTCGCCGGTAAGGAATCGGGCGGTACAGCCATCTAGCGCACGGCCGGTTCCAGGAAGTGTCGTCTGGTCGCGGTCATGTCTCGCTCCTACGATGAAAACGTGGATCTCACCTTGGCGACCACGTCGTCGCAGAGCGTGGCCGCGTCCTTCACAAGGCCCGCGGTTTCGGCCCGGCACGCCTGCTTGAACGCGTCGTCTTTCACCGAGCCGAGGTTGATCAGCACGTTCAACACGGCTCCCTCCACGCCTGCCCGCCCCATCAGGGCGGCCACGCCGGCGTCCGACGCGGAGTTCGTGTTCCCCTTCTCGGCGACGATCAGTGAGAGCTTCATCGCGTCGAGGCAGGCCCTGGCGGTTTGCAGCGGAACCCTGCTCGCCTGCTGGTAGCCGGCCTCGAGGGCGGCGTTCCGCGACGCCTGCTCTTCCGGCGTGGATTTCGGCATTCGCATCGCGGCCATCGCCGCATTGAACGCGTCGGTGTCGTCGTCCACGGCCCACACCAACTGATCCTTGACCGCCTGCGCGCGTTCGGCCAGGTCGGACAGCTCGGTCCAGGCCGCCTCGTATCCCTTCTTGCCGACCGTCAGATTGGCCACCATCGCCGACAGACCCGCGGCGAGGCTGCCAGACAGCGCCGCAACGGATCCCCCGCCCGGCGCCGGCGATTCCGACGACACCTCGTCCACGAACCGGTCCACCGGCATGGCCACCAGCGCGCCGCGCTTCCGGAACTGGTACTCGATCACCTTCTTGTCGGGATCGAATTCGGCGAGCTGATCGAGGCCCAGCGAGCGGACCGCCGCTTCGACCACTTCGCGCTCGGGTGCACCCGCCGATTTGCCCTGCTTCCTCAGGTAGAACTTCCCGGCATCGACCAACGGCTGCAAGGGCATCAGGCCGACCAACTCGGACCCGGTGACGATCAACCCCAGTTTCCCGGCTTCCTCGCGCACCGTTTCGAAGACGACGTGAAGCGGTGTGGTCTTGTAGTTGATCAGGTTGATCGAAACCTGCGCCTGCCGGTACTGCTCGATATACCAGCCGATGGCCCGCACGGCTTTCAGCAGGCCGGGCACCTTCACCTGCTTGCCCTGCTCGTCCAGGACCGGGTTGCCCGCCGTGTCGCGCTTCAGTCGCCCGCCCTCGCGGATGTTCAGCGCGATTTCGTTTGCGAGCTTGCGGTCGCGGGTGTTCAGGTTGACGTTGTAGGCAATCAGGAACTCGCGCGCGCCAACGACCGGGGCGCCGAACCGCGCGTCGAACCGCGCCGGCCCCGCGTCGGGCGCCCACGCGGGGTTCCGCAGTTTTCGTTCGAGCCCTTCGTATTCGCCCGCCCGGATGTTCGCCAGGCTGCGACGCGGCTCGGACGTTGCGGCGTATTCGTAGAAGTACACCGGCAGCCGCAGCTCGTCCGCGATCCGCCGGCCGATCCCGCGCGAGATCTCGACGCACTCGTCCATTGTCACGTCCGAGATGGGGACGATCGGGCAGACGTCCATGGCGGCCATGCGGGGATGCGCGCCGTGGTGCTTCGACATGTCGATCAGCTCGTACGCCTTGTGCGCCGCCTTCAGGGCGGCATCGGCGACCGCCTCCGGCGGCCCGACCAAGGTGAAGACGGTGCGGTTGGTGTCGGCGCCGGGGTCGACGTCGAGCAGTTTGACGTCGGCAACGCCCTTGATCGCATCGGCAATCGCGTCGATGACGGCGCGGTTCCGGCCCTCGGAGAAGTTCGGGACGCATTCAACAAGCCTGGCCATCGGTGCCTCCGGAAGAGAAGCCAGACTACTGCGTGCGGAAACCTGGGGTCAACATTGTGAACCTTACACATGTGTGGTAAGGTTCTACGGCCATGACCCGATCGGAGCGCTCGACGACCCGGACGCCCCCCGGGGATGCCACCCGGCGTCCGACGCTGACCGTGGGGCAGGCGGCCCGAATCGTCGGTGTCAGCGCCTCCACGCTTCGGCTGTGGGAGCACGCGGGTCTCGTGCAGACGGTGCGCAACCCGGGAGGCTACCGCCTTTACACCCCCAGCGCACTCGCCGTCCTCGAGCGCATCAAGTACCTGCGCGACGTGCGGCAGCTGAACGTGCCCGCGATCAAGGAAGCGCTCGGCCTCCGCGACGCGCGGGACCCCGAGCGGTACGCGCTGGCGACGCTTGGCCGGAAGCTGCGGGAGGTGCGGCAGCGCCGCGGACTCCGCATCGCCGACGTCGCGCGCGAGGCCGGCATCTCGACCGGGTTCCTCAGCGCCGTGGAACGGTCGCAGGCGACGGCCTCGGTGGCCACGATGCAGCGGTTGACGACGGCGTACCGCACGTCGGTGCTGGAGCTGTTCGATCTGCCCGGCAAATCGAGCCGCCGGCTGCGGCCGTCCGACCGCACCGTCCTGCAGGCGCACCCGGGCGTGAACATGGAGCTGCTCGCGCCCTCGTCGAGCCGCCTCGAGTCGATGCTCTTTCGGGCCGCCCCACGGTCCGGCAGCGCCGGGTCTTACGTCCACGACGGCGAGGAGTTGATCTACGTGCTGTCGGGTTCGATCGAGATCTGGTTGGACGAGCTCGAACACGTGACGCTGCGCGAGGGCGACAGCTTCTGGTTCGAGAGCACGCGCGGGCACCGGTGGCTGAACCCCTCGGCGACCGACGGGGCGACGCTGGTGTGGGTGTGCTCCCGCGCGACCTCACCGGCGTCCTCGCTGTTGGCGCGGGCAATCGAGGACGCATCTCCTGCAGAATCAACGAGGCGAGAACACCGATGAGACTCAGAACCCTTCGCTCGATCATTGTCTTCGCGGCCGCGGCGATCCTCGCGGCTTCCTCAGCGCTGGCGGCCGAATTCGGACCCGCCAAGGGCGCCCTCGTCATCGTCGGCGGCGCCATGAAGGATCCGGCCATCCTGAAGAAGTTTTTCGAGCTGGCTGGAGGGGTCGATCAGCCGATCGTGGTGATCCCGACGGCCGGTGGAGGGGAGAAGTACGACCAGTCGTACGCCGGCCTGAAGATGTTCAGGGACGCGGGCGCGACGAAGCTGACCGTGCTGCACACCTACGACCGCAAGGTCGCCGACACCGAGGAGTTCGTCAAGCCGCTGCGCGAGGCGCGCGCGGTGTTCTTCGAGGGCGGGCGGCAGTGGCGACTCGCGGACTCGTACCTCGGCACACTGACGCAGAAGGAGCTGTTCGCGCTGCTCGACCGCGGCGGCGTCATCGGCGGCTCGTCGGCTGGCGCCACCATCCAGGGCGACTACCTAGTGCGCGGTGACACGAAGACGGCCGACATCATGATGGGCGACCACGAGCAAGGGCTGGCGTTCCTCAAGAAGGTCGCGATCGACCAGCACATCCTCAAGCGGAACCGTCAGTTCGACCTGGTCGCGCTCATCGACAAGCACCCGGACCTCCTGGGGATCGGCCTGGACGAAGACACGGCGATCGTCGTGCAGGGCGACGAGTTCGAGGTGCTGGGCCGCTCCTACGTCGCCATCTTCGACAACCAGCGGATGATCCCGCCCGCCGGCAAGTTCTATTTCCTGACCTCGGGCGACAGATACAACATCAAGACGCGCCAGGCTGTTCGACCGGGAGCGCGGGGCGGTTCGCCGATCGACCGCGTCAAGGACGGCAAGTGGGTGAAGTGAGCGGACCATGGCTCTTGTGAAGAAAGTGCGGAAGCTCGGCGCCCGCGGCGGGTTTGGCGGTCCTTCCCGCGACGTGTCGTCGGCGCGCCCGGAGTTCGTGGCGAAGGAAGCGCCGTGCGGGCACTCCTGCCCGTGCGGCACCGACGTCCGCGGGTTCCTGACCACGCTCGCCCGTGGGGGCGAACGCGGACTGACCGAGGCCGAGGCGATAGAGGAGGCGTTCTACCTCATCGCCGACCGCAACCCGCTGTCGGCGGTGTGCGGCCGACTGTGCCCGCACCACTGCGAGACCGGCTGCACGCGCGAGGCGTACGACGGCGGCGTGTCGGTGAACCAGGTCGAGCGCGCCATCGCCGAAGCAGCCATCAACGCCGGCTGGCCGCTGCGCGCGATGGCGGACGGGCCTCGAGCCGAGTCGGTCACGGTGATTGGCGCCGGGGCCGCCGGATTGTCCGCCGCGTATCAGCTGGCCCGGCGCGGCTACGCGGTGACGCTGGCCGACCCGCACGAGCAGGCCGGCGGGGAACTGCGCTACGGCATCGAGGCCGAGCGGCTGCCGCGGGCCGTGCTCGACGCCGAGATTGCGCGGATTGAGGCGCTGGGCGTTGCGTTTGCCGGCTCTGCGGATGTTGCGGCCGTCGAATTGGCCGCCGATTCGCGCGTGCTGAAGACGAAGATCTACGAGAACGGGACACCGGTAGCGACCGGCGCGATCGCGGCCGCCATTCATTTCGGCAGGCACGCCGCCGCGCTCCTGGACGCGGAGATCCGCGGCGTCGCCATCGAGGCTGCGCCGAAGCTGCCGCCGGTGCTCGAGAACAAGGTCCTGCTCGACCACTATGCCCGCCAGCCGCGCGCCGAGGCGACGAGCGAGGGGCTGGCGGCACAGGACGCGATCGCGGAAGCCAGGCGCTGCCTGAGTTGCGGCGCCTGCTTCGAGTGCGACAACTGCTGGAAGTACTGTCCTGACCAAGCGGTCATCAAGCCGCTCGAGAAGGGGCAGCCGTATCGGTTCAAGCTCGAGTTCTGCCAGGGCTGCAGCAAGTGCGCCGAACAGTGCCCGAGCAATTACATCGAGATGCGATAAGCCGTCTTATGTCCGACGAACGACGACCGACTCCCAAGCTGGACGACCTCGAAAAGGGCCCGTGGCCAAGCTTCGTGCGCGAGATGAAGCGTGCCGCCGAAGGCAGCGCCATGGCTGACCAGTTGCTTGGCGTTCTCGAGCTCTCCTACGGCGACCGCGTCGGCCACTGGAAGCACGGTGGCGTGGTCGGCGTCCGCGGGTATGGCGCGGGCGTCATCGGACGTTACTCGGACGTGCCCGAGCAGTTTCCGGAGGTGGCGCAGTTCCACACGATGCGGGTCAACCACCCGGCGGGGTGGTTCTACAAGACCGACGCGCTCCGCAAGGTGTGCGACATCTGGGAGAAGCACGGCTCCGGCCTGACGAACCTGCACGGCGCCACCGGCGACATCATCCTGCTCGGCATGAAGACCGAATCGCTCGAGCCGGTGTTTGCCGAGCTGACCGAGAACGGCTTCGACCTGGGCGGGTCGGGGTCCGTGGTGCGCACGCCCAGTTGCTGCGTCGGCCCGGCACGCTGCGAGTGGGCCTGCTTCGACACCCTGGCGCTGACCTACGACCTCACGCAGCACTACCAGGACGAGATTCATCGCCCGTCGCTCCCTTACAAGTTCAAGATCAAGGCGTCCGGATGCCCGAACGACTGCGTGGCCGCCATCGCGCGCGCCGACCTCAGCATCATCGGGACCTGGCGGGACGCGATCGACGTGGACCAGGAGGCCGTGGGCACGTACGCGGCTGACGGTCTCGACGTCCGCGCCACCGTGTGCGACCGCTGCCCGTCGAAGTGCATGGCGTGGGACGGCACATCTCTCGACATCGACAACAGCGCGTGCGTGCGGTGCATGCACTGCATCAACGTGATGCCCAAGGCCCTCCGGCCGGGCCTGGAGCGCGGTGCCTGCATCCTGATCGGCGGCAAGGCCCCGATTGTGTCGGGCGCCATGCTCTCGTCGGTGCTCGTGCCGTTCATGAAGCTCGAGCCTCCCTACACTGAGCTGAAGGAGCTGATCGGCAAGATCCTGGAGCTGTGGGGGGACGAGGGGAAGAACCGGGAGCGGGTCGGCGAGTTCATTCAGCGCGTCGGCCTGGGGAGCTTCCTCGAGGCGATCGGCCTCGAGCCGATGCCCGAGATGGTGAAGCACCCTCGCGAAAACCCCTACGTGTTCTACGAGGAATACTTCGAAGAGGAAAAGTAGGGATCGAGAATCGATATGCCAGACATCGCCAAGCGCAAGACCGACATCGGGCCCCCGCACTACGAGCAGTTCCTGCCGCCGATCATCAAGGCGAACTACGGGAAGTGGAAGTACCACGAGATCCCGCGGCCCGGAGTTCTCGTCCACGTGGGCGAGACGGGAGACCGCCTCTACACGGTGCGGGCCGGTTCGCCCCGGCTGCTGAGCGTCCAGACGATCAGGCAGATTTGCGATCTTGCCGACAAGTACTGCGACGGCTACCTGCGGTTCACCAGCCGGCACAACATCGAGTTCCTGCTCACCGACCCGGCGAAGATCGATCTGCTCATCGCCGACCTGGCGACCGCGGGATTCCCGGTGGGCGGCACCGGCAACGCGCTCTCGAACATCGTCCACACGCAGGGGTGGATTCACTGCCATTCGGCGGCGACCGACGCGTCGGGCATCGTGAAGGCGCTGATGGACGAGCTGATCGGCCACTTCACGTCGATGGACCTGCCGGGCAAGCTGCGCGTGGCGCTCGCCTGCTGCGTCAACATGTGCGGCGCCGTGCACTGCTCGGACATCGCGATCCTCGGCATCCACCGCCGTCCGCCGAAGATCAATCACGACCGGCTGCCGAAGATGTGCGAGCTGCCGACGGTGGTGGCGTCGTGCCCGACGGCAGCGATCAGGCCCGTGCGCAAGGACGGGCACGAGACGGTGGAGGTGGCCGAGGAACTCTGCATGTTCTGTGGCAACTGCTACACGGTCTGCCCCGCGATGCCGCTCAACGATCCGCTGAACGATGGCGTGTCCATCTGGGTGGGCGGCAAGGTGAGCAACGCGCGTTCCGAACCCGGCTTCTCGAAGCTCGCGATCCCGTTCCTCCCGAACAACCCGCCCCGGTGGCCGGAGGTGGTGGACGCGGTGAAGAAGCTGGTGGACGTGTGGGCGGCGAACGCCAGGCCCTACGAGCGGATGGGCGAGTGGATCGAGCGCATCGGCTGGCCCCGCTTC
Organism: Acidobacteriota bacterium; assembly: GCA_017883185.1. Classification (GTDB taxonomy): domain Bacteria; phylum Acidobacteriota; class Vicinamibacteria; order Vicinamibacterales; family Fen-181; genus FEN-299. Next base: position 22,541 of record JADGOB010000037.1, on the reverse strand, counting down.
TTCCGGCTGACCGGCATCGAGTTCACCAAGCAGCACATCGACGACTTCCGCCACGCGGAGACGACGTTCAGGCGATCGGTGCACGTGAAAAGGTAGGGGCGTAGTCGCGACAGGGTAGGGGCACAGCATGCTATGCCCTGACGCAGGAGACTGTCATGGCCGAACCGGTAAGCGTGGACGAAGTGGCCGAGGCGATGTTCCGGATGATCAGCGACGCGCAAGGCGTGCGGAAGCTGAAGCCGAACGACGTCAGCAAAGCGACGATCGAGCGCTTCGGCCCGGAGCGCTGCGGCAAGGGCACGTGCAAGGAAGCGATCCGGCAACTCGTGGACTCGGGCCGCTGCATCTACACGTACTTTGGCGGCAGCTACATCGAGTTGCCCCGGCCCGAACAGGAACCATCGTAGGGCGGGCCTTCAGGCACGCCTGTCGCAGTCTCGAGGAGAATCAGTGCCGACGATTGAACTGAACGGACATACCTACGCGGTGGACGAGGACGGCTTTCTCGAGGACCCGATGCTCTGGAACGAACAGGTGGCGGCCGACCTCGCCACGACGGAGGGGATTGCAAACATGACAGAGGACCAGTGGAAACTGGTGAACTACCTGCGCCACTACTACCTCGAGTTCGGCATCGCGCCGATGGTCCGGAAGCTCTGCAAGGAGAACGGGTTCAAGCTGAACCAGGTGTACGAGATGTTCCCGTCCGGGCCGGCGAAAGGCGCATGCAAGGTCGCCGGTCTGCCGAAGCCGACCGGCTGCGTGTAGGTCGCGGGCGATGCCGACCGTCCTGCTGATTGCCGTGCCCTACGTGGCCGCCGTGTTGTTTCTCGGCGGCCTGGCATGGCGCGTCTGGACGTGGGCGGCAACACCTGAGCCGTTCAGGATTCCGACCACCACCGGTCAGCAGCGATCGCTGGCCGGTATCGCGCCGAGCCGCGTCGAGAGCCCCTCGACCACGGCTGGCGTCGTCGGCCGGATGCTCCTCGAAGGGCTCCTGTTCCGTTCGCTCTTCCGGAACGTGGCGTCCGGACCGACCGCCGCGGGCACGTGTCCCGACCCCGTGTTCCTCGAGCGGAAGGCGCTCTGGCTGGGCGCCATGGCGTTCCACTGGTCGCTCCTCGTCATCGTCGTTCGTCATCTCGGCCTGTTCGTCGAGCCGATTCCGCGCGTCGCCTCGTTCGTCGCGTCGGTGGACGGCTTCTTCCAGGTTGGTTCCCCATCCTGGTACGCCACCGATGTCATCGTCATCGTTGCCCTCGGGTACCTCCTGTTCCGACGCGTACGTGACCCGCTGCTGCGGTACCTGACGCTGCCGGCCGACTACCTTGCGCTTGCCGTGCTGATCGCGGTTGTCGGCAGCGGAGTGGTCCTGCGCTACGTGGCTCGGACCGATCTGATTGCGGTTCGACAGTACACGCTCGGCCTCGCGGCGCTTGCGCCAACCGCGCCGGCGTCGCCGGGAGCCGGCTTCGTGCTGCACCTGCTGTCCGTGTCGGTGCTGCTCGCCATCCTGCCGTTCACCAAGATGGTGCACGCGGCGGGGATGTGGCTGAGCCCGACGCGCAACCAGGCGAACGACGGCCGCCGACGCCGTCACGTGAACCCGTGGAACGCGCCGGCGCCCTTTCACACCTACGAGGAGTGGGAAGACGAGTTCCGCGAGAAACTCCAGGCGGCGGGACTGCCGATAGAGCGGGAAGACGGCAGATTTCAAAACCCGCAGGCGGGTGGCGGCGAGCGGGGCGCCCCGCCCGCCGCGCAGGCGCCACTCACGTGACGAGTGCCTTTGGCGCCGAGGACGGGTGGGGCTGCTCGCCGACAGGACCCGAAGAGCGGCAGGTTGGGTTTTGAAATCAGGAGAAATGGCTCAACCCTCAGGCGTGTGGCGGCGAGTAAGCTGAAGGCGACGCATGGCGCAGCAGAAACCAGATCCCGCGCAGTTGGCGGCCGTGGAGTACATCCCTCCGCGACGCGGCTGGCGGGATCCGCGCGTCGAGTTCCGCAAGGGCACTTATAACCACGCGGCGGCGCGCCGTCACCTCGAATACCTCGGTCTGCCGAACCCGCGCGACTGGCAGCCCTCGGACGCCGACTGGCAGCTGCCCGCGAACTGGAAGCAGATCATCCTCGATGGCATGAAGGACCGGCTCGAGCGCTACCGCTCCTTCCGGCTGTTCATGGACATCTGCGTGCGGTGCGGCGCGTGCGCCGACAAGTGCCACTTCTACCTCGGCTCGGGCGACCCGAAGAATACGCCGGTGCTTCGCGCCGAGCTGATCCGCTCGGTGTATCGCCGTTACTTCACGGCCGCCGGCCGGCTTTTCGGTCCACTCGCGGGCGCGCGCGACCTGACCGAGGATGTGCTGAAGGAGTGGTTCTACTACTTCCACCAGTGCACGGAATGCCGCCGGTGCTCGGTGTTCTGTCCTTTCGGGATCGACACCGCCGAGATCACGATGATCGGCCGCGAGTTGCTGAACCTGGTGGGCTGCAACATCCAGTGGATCATCGAGCCGGTCGCCAACTGCGACCGTGTGGGCAATCACCTCGGCATCCAGCCGCACGGCTTCAAGGACAGCCTCGATTTCGCCGCCGACGAACTGGAGGAACTGACCGGCATCCGCGTCGAGATCCCGATCAACCGCAAGGGCGCAGAGGTGCTGTTCGTCGTGCCGTCGGCCGACTACTTCGGCTTACCGCACTACTTCACGCTCCTCGGCTACCTGATGATGCTGCACGAGGCGGGCATTGACTACACGTTCAGCGCGTACGCGTCGGAGGGCGGGAACTTCGGCCTCTTCGCGTCGCACGAGATGACCAAGCGCCTCAACGCGAAGATGTACGCCGAGGCGAAGCGGCTGGGGGTGAAGTGGATCCTCGGCGGCGAGTGCGGCCACATGTGGCGCGTGGTCCATCAATACATGGGCACGATGAACGGGCCGGCCGATTTCCTGGAGGTGCCGGTGTCGCCGGCGACCGGAACGCGCTTCGACCACGCGTCCTCCACGAAGATGCTGCACGTCTGCGAGTTCACGGCGGACCTGATCGCGCACGGGAAGCTGGCGCTCGACCCGTCCCGCAACGACCACTGGAACGTCACCTTCCACGACTCCTGCAACCCGGCCCGCGGGATGGGACTCTACGAGGAGCCGCGGCTCATTCTCCGGCGCGTGCTCAATCACTTTCACGAGATGCCGGAGGAGACGATCCGCGAGCGGACGCTCTGTTGCGGCAGCGGCGCCGGCCTCGGCACCGACGAGAACTTCGAGATGCGCATGCGCGGCGGCCGCCCGCGCGCGATGGCCGTGAACTACGTGCGAAAGCGCCACGGGACCAACTGCGTGGCGTGCATCTGCGCCGTGGACAAGGCCACGCTGCCGCCGCTCCTGGAATACTGGGTGCCCGGCGTCGAGGTTGCCGGCGTTCACGAGCTGCTCGGGAATGCGCTGGTCATGAAGGGCGAGCACCCGCGGACCACCGACTTGCGCGGCGAACCGCTCGAGGGCATGGGAGGCGGCGATGCGTAACCGCATCCTGATCCTGGCGGGGCTCGCGCTGTGCCTGGCGGCGCTGACCTGGCCCGTCTGGCGCGCATTGGCATCTGCACCAGCCCCTGCGCCCAGCCTCGCGCGCCCCGTCGGGGCCACGCGCTGCGTCGCGCCGGTCGGGTTCATGCGCACCTCGCACATGACGCTCCTCGCCGAGTGGCGGGACCGGGTCGTGCGCGACGGCGTGCGCACCTACACGGACGCCGACGGCCGGGTGGTGACGATGAGCCTGTCCGGGACGTGCCTGCGCGCCTGCCACGCGGACAAGACGAAGTTTTGCGACCGGTGCCACGACTACGCGGGCGTGAAGCCCACGTGCTGGGGCTGCCACGTCGTGCCCACGGCCACGGGCGCCATCGTCTCCGGGCCGGCGGCGCCAAGCCGGTCCTCGCGGCCGGGAGCCGCTCTGTGAGCGCCACCAGACGATGCTTCCTCCGGATGGCGGGCAGCGCCGCTGCGGCGGCGGCGACCGGCGCGGCGCTCGGTTGCGCCTCGCCCGCCGCGGCCACCAGGCGATGGGCCATGGCCATCGACGTCCGCAAGTGCCTGGAACTGGATGGGTGCCGCGCCTGCATCGACGCCTGTCACCAGGCCCACAACGTGCCCGCGATCCCCGACCGCGCTCACGAGGTGAAGTGGATCTGGAAGGAGCCGTTCGAGCGGACGTTCGCGATCGAGGACCCGGACACGGTGACCGCCGCCCTCCGCGGCCGCGAGGTCCTCGTCTTCTGCAACCACTGCGATAACCCACCCTGTGTCCGGGTCTGCCCGACCCAGGCCACCTGGAAACGGGACGACGGGGTGGTGGCGATCGATGAGCACCGGTGCATCGGCTGCCGGTATTGCGTGGCTGCGTGCCCCTACGGGTCGCGGAGCTTCAACTTTGTGGACCCGCGCCCGTTTCTGGTGCACACGACGAGCGAGTATCCGACACGGACGCGGGGCGTGGTCGAGAAGTGCAACCTGTGCGAGGAGCGGCTGGCGAAGGGGCAACCGCCCGCGTGCGTACGGGCGTGTCCGGGCGGGGCGATGCTGTTCGGCGACCTTCGCGATCCGGACTCGGAGATCCGAAAGACGCTGGCCGCGCGGTACTCGATCCGCCGGAAGCCGGAACTGGGGACGCGGCCGCAGGTGTATTACGTAATCTGACCGGCTCGCGGCTCGCGGCTTGCGGCCAGCACGCTGGAAGCAGGCTCACAGGACCGTTGTGTTGGTGGAATTCCTGGTGACGAGAGGATCTGCCCGTCCTGCGGTGTTCTCGTGGCAAGGCCGCCAGTCGCAAGCCGCGAGTCGCAAGCCGGATCGACGCCACAGGCTGAACGCGTGGACGAGTTACTCATGTTAGAGAAGGCGCTTGCCGGAGGACGTCGCTACTGGGCCTGGATCGCGGGCCTCGCGGCCGTCGCGTGTGCCGGCGCGTGGTGCTACGCGCTGCAGTTGCAGACGGGCCTCGGCATGACCGGCTTGAGTCGCGACGTGACCTGGGGCCTCTACATCGCGCAGTTCACGTTCTTCGTCGGCGTGGCCGCCTCGGCGGTGATGGTGGTGCTGCCGTACTACCTGCACGACTACAAGGTGTTCGGCCGCGTCACGATCCTCGGCGAGTTCCTGGCGATCACCTCCGTGGTGATGTGCGGGTTGTTCATCTTCGTGGACATGGGGCAGCCGTCGCGCGTGCTGAACGTGTTGCGCTACCCGACACCGTGGTCGATGATGTTCTGGGACATGGTGGCGCTGGGCGGCTACCTGATCCTGAACGTCGTCATCACGCGCGTCTCGCTCGAGGCCGAGCGCAACGATACCGCGCCGCCGCGGTGGATCAGGCCGGTCATCGTCTTATCGATTCCCTGGGCGATCAGCATCCACACCGTGACCGCGTTTCTCTACAACGGTCTCCCGGGTCGGTCGTTCTGGTTGACGGCCATCCTCGCGCCGCGATTTCTCGCGTCCGCGTTTGCCGCGGGCCCGGCGCTGCTCATCCTGCTGTGCCTGGCCGCGCGACGCTGGTGGTCGCTTCGAATCGCCGACGAGGCTATCCGGAAGATCGCGCTCATCGTCGCGTACGCCATGGCGGTGCACGTCTTCTTCGTGCTGCTGGAGGTGTTCACCGTCTTCTACAGCCAGGTGCCCGAGCACGTGGATCACTTCCGCTATCTGTACGCAGGGCTCGACGGCCACACCGCGCTGGTGCCGTGGATGTGGACGTCGGCGTGCCTGGCGGTTGTCGCGCTCGTCCTGCTCATCGTTCCTTCCACGCGCACGAGCGAACCCACGCTCGCGGGCGCCTGCGTTGCCGTGTTCGTGTCACTCTGGATCGACAAGGGTCTGGGGTTGGTGGTGGGCGGCTTCGTCCCGTCGCCGCTTGGCGCGGTGACCGACTACGTTCCGACGTGGCCCGAGATGATGATCACCGCCGGGGTGTGGGCGCTCGGGGCGATCATGGTCACTGGTTTCTTCAAGGTCACCGCGGAAGTCAGGGCGGGCGAGCGGTGATGACGAGGTTGGTTCCCCGGGTCGTCATCGCCGGCATGTCGGGGGATTCCGGCAAGACGCTGGTGTCGCTCGCGCTCCTGCTCGCCTTGCGCGAACGAGGCATGGCCGTGCGCGCGTTCAAGAAGGGGCCGGATTACATCGATGCGGCGTGGCTGGCCTGGGCCTCCGGAGCGCCGGCGAGAAACCTCGATACGTTCCTGGCCGGGTTCGACGGGGTATCGCAGGCCTTTTCGCGGTACGCGGTGCAAACCGCCGGCGAAGCCACAGGCGCCGGTCTCAACGTGATCGAGGGGAACCGGGGCCTGTTCGACGGCATGGACGCAGAGGGAACGCACAGCACGGCGGCGCTGGCGAAGCTGCTTGGAGCGCCAGTTGTGCTGGTTCTGAACGCGCGCAAGATGACCGGCACGGCCGCAGCCCTCGTGCGCGGGTGTCAGGTGCTCGATCCCGACGTGCGGATTGCCGCCGTGGTTCTCAATCAGGTGGCCGGCCGCCGGCACGAAGCGGTGGCGCGCGAGGCGATCGAGCGTGCCTCCGGTGTTCCGGTCGTCGGCGCCATCCCCCGACTCGACGAGAACGTGCTGCCCGGTCGGCACCTGGGCCTCGTCACGCCGCTCGAGCACGCTGGAATCGACCGCCTGGCCGACGCCCTCCGCGACATCACGCAGCGCTGCCTGGACATCGACGGCCTTCTCTCCCATGCCGCAAACCACTCCGGGAGTGATTTCCGCCTCGCAACGGCAAACCACTCCCGGAGTGGTTTCACCAGCCGCGCCGTGACCATCGGCTACCTCTCGGACTCGGCGTTCAGCTTCTACTACCCGGACAACCTCGAGGCGCTCGAGGCGCAGGGTGCCACGCTGGTGCCGTGGTCGTCGCTCTCCGGCAACCCGCTGCCGCCGGGTCTCGACGCGCTCTACATTGGCGGCGGCTTTCCAGAAACCCACGCGTCCGCGCTCGAAGGCAACCGTGCGCTGGGTGAATCGCTTCGTGCCGCGGCGACCGAAGGGCTTCCCATCTACGCGGAATGTGGCGGCCTCATGCTGCTGGCGAATGCCGTCACCTGGCAGGGCAGGCGGCACGCGATGGCCGGCGTGCTACCGATCGACGTCGAGGTGTGCGCGGTGCCGCAGGGACATGGCTACGTCGTGCTGGGCGTCGATCAACCGAACCCGTTCTTCGCGGTCGGCCGCGAGATCCGCGGCCACGAGTTCCACTACTCGCGCATCACCGGCCCCGTCCCCGACACCGCGTGCGAGGTGTGCCGAGGCACCGGATGCGGCGGCGGGCGCGACGCAATCGTCGCGAACAACGTCTGGGCCAGCTACACACACGTGCACGCCGCCGGCATGCCGGATTGGGCCGAGGGCCTCGTCGCGGCCGCACGTCGATACCAGCAGCATCGAAGACCATCGAACCAGGCCTGAAAGATGACCATAGAGCATCGACCCGGGTGGCTGCACCCGATCTTCATCGACCTGTCGGGCCATCCCGTGATCGTGATCGGCGGTGGCACGGTGGCAGAGCGCAAGATCGAGACGCTGATCGAGGCAGGCGCGCGCGTCTCGGTTGTGAGCCCGGAGACCACTGACCTGATCGCGCGCTGGGCCGAGACGAATCGGGTGGTGCTCGAGCGGCGCCCCTACCGAACCGGGGATCTTCGCGGCTTCAGGTTGGCCTACGCGGCGACGTCCGACGCGGTGGTGAACCGCGCTGTTTGCGAGGAGGCGCGCGCGGAGGGCATCTGGCTGAACGCCATCGACCAACCGGACCTCTGCGATTTCATCACGCCTGCCCTCATCCGCCGCGGCAGCCTCACGATTGCCGTTTCCACCAACGGCCGGTGCCCCGGGCTCTCGCGGCAGATCCGCGAGGACCTCGAGCGACGATTCGGGCCTGAATACGCGGAAGCCGTCGAGCGCCTGGGCGCCCTGCGCGACCAACGCAAGGCCGGGGCGGGATCCACCGCCGGCCTCGACGAACAGGTGGCGCAGGAGCTGGCCGCCCTGTCGGCAAGGACCGAGAAGGGGCCTGGCCCCTTTTTCAACCCCTTCTCGAGAACTGCCACCTGCTGCAAGGAAGCTGCAACCAGCGGCAAGGTCTACCTCGTTGGCGCCGGGCCGGGTGACCCTGAGCTGCTGACCGTCAAGGGTCGTCGCTTGCTCGAGTGCGCCGACACCGTTGTCTACGACGCGCTGGTGGATCCGCGCTTGCTGGAACTGTGCCGGCCGGTGACCACGCGCCTGTATGTGGGCAAGCGCGACCGGCGCCATAGCCGGCCGCAGGCCGAGATCAACGCGCTGCTGATCGACGAGGCGCGAGCGGGCCGGGTTGTCGTTCGCCTGAAGGGCGGCGATCCCTTCATCTTCGGGCGCGGCGGCGAGGAAGCCGAGGCGCTCGGCCAGGCGGGCGTGGCCTACGAGGTCGTTCCCGGCGTCTCGGCCGGCATTGCGGTACCCGCCTATGCCGGGATTCCACTCACGCACCGCGATTTCACGTCCGAACTCGTCTTCCTCACGGGGCACGAGTGCGTGACCAATCCGTTGCCGGTCAACTGGGCCCACTACGCCAGGTCGTTGGCATCGCTCGTGATCTTCATGGGCCTCCATCGTCTCGGGGCGATCGCACGCCTGTTGCTCGAGAACGGCCGCGACCCGGACTGCCCCGTGGCGGTTATCGAGAACGGCACGACCGATACCCAGCGGACGATCGTCGCTCCGCTGGCGACCATCGCCGACCGGGTGGCTGCGGCAAACCTTCAGCCGCCCGCGCTGATTGTGGTTGGAGAAGTGGTGGCCCTTCGCGAGAAGCTCAACTGGTTCGAACCGATGGTCGCGGGCCACTCGCGCCCTTCTATCTAATAGGGATCAGGGATCAGGGATCGGGGATCAGGGATCGGGGGGCAAGAGCATTCCGGGAGTGATTTCTGGATCTGCCGTGCTGGCCGCCAGCCGCGAGCCGGGAGCGGCAGGTCGAAGGGTATCGCGATTGCCCGCAATATCCGGATAGACGCGGCGGCAACGGGCGTCGAGAATGGGAGGATGAACACCGAACGCACCGGATCTCGCCCCCGCGATGGCGGCAGGCCGAAACTGAGAACGACGTCGGCAGAGCTGGTTGGTCGAGCCTGTGCGCTGGTTCAGTCAGCCCCCGATGGACGCGCGCCGTCGCTGGCCGACCTCGCCCGACTGGTGCGCGTGAGCCCCTTTCAGCTGCACCGGGCGTTCCGGGCCACGCTCGAGATCTCGCCCCGACAATACGCCGAGGCCCTGCGCGCCGGCCGGCTCAAGGCGCTGCTGAGGAACAACCAGCCGATCGCGTCCGCCCTCTACGAAGCGGGGTACGGATCGAGCAGCCGGCTCTATGAGCGCGCAGACGCGGAACTGGGGATGACGCCAGGCGCGTACCGCCGCGGAGGACAGGGCATGCATATTCACTACACCGTCGTTCGGTCGGCGCTCGGACACCTCCTGGTTGCCGCCACCGAGCGTGGCGTGTGCAGCATCAAGCTCGGCGACGCGGCGCGCGAACTGGAAGACGATCTGCGCCGCGAGTACCCGAAGGCGGTCATCGAGCGCGATCTCGGCAGGCTCTCGCCGGCCGTCACCGCCCTACTCGAATTCGTTGCCGGACAGCGCCCACCGGCAGAGCTGCCCCTGGATGTGCAGGGCACCGCGTTCCAGCGCCGTGTCTGGACGTACCTCCAGCGGATCCCGATGGGAAAAACCAGGTCCTACGGCGAGATCGCGCGGGCCATCGGCAAGCCCGGCGCCGCCCGTGCCGTCGCGGGCGCCTGCGCATCGAATCACGCGGCGCTGGTCATTCCCTGCCACCGGGTGGTGCAGGGAGACGGCGCGCTGGGCGGATACCACTGGGGGCCAGCGCGAAAGGAGCGCCTGTTGGCGATCGAGCAGGCGCTGTCAGCCGAAACCTCGACCGTCGGCGCCACGGGCCGCAAGCGGAAGCGGGCGTAGAATTGAGGTGCAGTTGCTGGACCGCAGGCCATCGTCAATGCCTGCGTTGCGGATATCACCGGATTCCGCGGACAGCGCCCGGCTCGGCTATACTGTCTTTCAATACCAGCAACTGTTCGAATCCGTCTCCCGGTGGCCACCGGGACGCGTTATCGCAGGAGGCCCCCAATGCGACGATTGATTCTCGCGCTGACAGCGTGCTTGGCCCCCGTGTCGCCCGCCTTCGGCCAGTCCCAGTCGATCAACGGCACCATCGAAGGCACCGTGCTCGATACGTCGGGCGCCGTGCTCCCAGGCGTGTCGGTGACCGTGACGAACACGGAGACCGGCACCACGCGCACCGTGGTCACCAACGGGAAGGGGCTCTATCGCGCGCCCCTGCTGCCCCTCGGGTCGTATCAGGTGGCGGCGGAGCTCTCGGGGTTCAAGAAATTCGAGCAGAGCGGCGTCCGCGTGAGCGCGGGGCAGACAGCCGTCATCAACTTTTCGATGGGCGTCGGCAACATCAGCGAAGTGGTGTCGGTCAACGCGGACGCGCCGATCGTGGACCCCGGGAAGATCGACCTGGGCCGGAACCTGAACGAGCGCGAGGTGAAGACGCTGCCGCTCGTCTCCCGCAACCCGTACAACTTCGCGCTGCTACAGCCGGGCGTCACCGGCTACGAGAACTCGGAGTTCGGCGTCCCGCGCTTTTCGGCCAACGGCACGCTGCTGCGGATCAACTACCAGATCGACGGCAACACCAACACCCAGAAGGACCGCGCCGGCCTGCGCCTGCTGCCGATCTCCGAGGTCATGGTCCGCGAGGTGAAGGTGGTCACCAGCGGTTACGCGCCCGAGTTCGGCCAGACGACCGGCATGGTCTATAACGTGGTGACGCCTTCGGGAACCAACAACTTCAGGGGGAACGCCTCGTACCGCGGCCGACGCAAGGACTTCAGCGCCCGGCCGTTCTACTTCCAGAACACGCCGACGATTACGGACAAGCCCGACACCTCCGTGAACACGTTCACGGCGGAAGTCGGCGGCCCGATGGTCAGGGACCGGCTCCACTTCTTCGTCGGCTACGAGCGCACGAGCCGCGATCTGTCGGCCGACCGCGTCATCACCATCTCTCCGACCGAGGCTGCCCGAATCGGGCTATCCGGGTCCCAGGGGTCCGGCGTCATGCCGGCCAGCCAGGCCGTGTCGTTCCTGATGCCGAAGTTCGACTACCAGCTCTCGCAGAACCACCGGCTGATGGCGCGCTATATCCTGTTCCGCAACCAGTCGCCGAACAACGTGAACGGCGGCCTCAACTCCACGCAGACGGCCACCGACTTCACCGACGCGATGGACTCTGCCGCTGCGCAGATCGTGAGCACCTTCGGCTCGAACCGGCTGAACGAAGTGCGCGTGCAGTTCGCCCGTCGTCACCAGTCGCGTATCACCAACTCCCTGTCAGGCATCGGCCCGGCGATCACGATCAGCGGAATTGCCGCCTTTGGCGGCCCGTTCGCGGGCAGCCAGGACGCGGGCTTCGACTTCCGCCAGAACATCTGGCAGGTGATCGAGAACTTCACTTTCATCCACGGCGACCACAACTTCAAGGTGGGAGCCGACATGCAGTTCGTGCACGACGAGCGCACCAGCACGATGCAGCAGGCCTACACGTTCGGCTCGGTGGACAAGTACCTGGCGGCGAGCAACGGCACGGACCGCTTCAGCTACACGAATTTCCTGCAGTTCATCGGGCCGCCGAATTTCCAGATGGACACGTCGCTTTACAGCCTGTTCGCGCAGGACGACTGGCGGCTGACGTCCGATCTGAAGCTGCTCTATGGCGTGCGCTACGACCTGTACAACTACCCGAAGGGCGACCCGAACGCGCCGTTCTCCTCTTCGCGCGATTTCCGGGTGGCGAAGAGCAACTTCGGCCCGCGCCTGGGCGCGGCCTGGACGCTCAGCCGCGACAAGAAAACAGTGCTTCGTGCCAGCACCGGGCTGATGTACGACCAGCCGCTGCTGGGCGCGTACGAGAACGCCGTGCAGCAGACCGGGAGCCGCAGCGTGACCGTTAGCCTGACGCCGACGAGCCCGGGCGCGCCCGCGTTCCCGAACGTGCTGAGCAGCGCCTCGGGCACGACGCTGCGCGCACCGTCGATCTTCACCGTGGACCCGGAGTTCAAGACGGGCCGGACACTGCAGAACAACATCCAGATCGACCACGCCATCGGCACCAACTACTCCGTGCAGGTCGGGTTCGTCTTCGTGAAGGGGTACGACCTGCCGGTCATCACCGACATCAACCTGGTCAACCCGGTTGGCACGCTGGCCGACGGCCGCCCGATCTACAGCAGCACGGTCTCCGCGGCCACGCGCATCGACCCGCGATTCGACCACATCAACACGGTCCAGTCGGTTGGCGAGTCCACCTACAAGGCGATCACGCTCCAGCTGACCCGGCGCTTCGCGTACGGCGTCCAGTTCGACCTCACCTACGCCTACGGCAAGGGGACCGACAACGCGCCGCTCACCAGCGTCCTCTCGGTGCAGGGCGACGACGGCCGATCGGACCCGAGCAACCTGGACCGCGACCTGGGCCCGAACCTCATGGACATTCGGCACACGTTCTCGGGCAGCTTCGTCGCGCAGCCGACGGTGAAGGTGGGGAACCCGGCCCTGAACGCGATCCTGAACAACAACCAGATCGGGATCATGATGCAGCTCAACTCGGGGCTGCCGTTCAACATCCAGTCGAACCAGGACCTCAACAAGGACGGCGTGTCGGCCGACAGGCCGCTCGGGATTACCCGCAACTCGATGTACCTGCCGAACCGGTACAACATGGACGTCCGCTACTCGCGCCTGGTCCACCTGGCCGGACCGGTTCGCGCCGAGGTGCAGGCCGAGTTCAAGAACCTGTTCAACAACCGGCAGACGGCCGGCGTCAACCGCGTCACGCCGACCGACGCGGCGGGCGTGTTGATCTCGCCGATTCCGGCGACGGCCGACGAGTTCCCGATCTCCGGCCGAAGCGCGTATGAGTCGCGTCAGTTCCAACTTGGGTTCAAGGTGAGCTTCTGATGGGTCCGGCCCGAAGCAAACCCGCGCTCTTTGGCGGAGTGCCCGGCGCGAACGTCGCAACGGGGTGCCTTTGCGGACCATTGAGTACCTGCGTATGAAACTCTACCGAGTTCTGCCCCTGGTGATCGTCCTGTCGTTGGCGGCCTCCGGCATCTCCATGAAGGCGCAGCCCCGGGGGCCTGCCGGCCAGTCAGGTGACGTGGGGCTTGGCCTCGTGCTCCGCCAGCTTGGCACCGTCGGGATCTTCCTGCAGACCACCGGCCATCCCGACGACGAGAACAGCGCCTTGCTGGCGATGCTGACGCGCGGGCAGGGCATCCGGACGACGGTGCTGACGGCGACGCGCGGCACCGGCGGGCAGAACGAGATCGGCCCGGAGCTGTTCGAGGCGCTGAGCGTGCTGAGGACCGAGGAACTTGCCTCGGTCCATCGGTACGACGGCGCCGAGCAGTACTTCGCGCGCGCCATCGACTTCGGTTACTCGTTCAGCGTGGACGAGTCGTTTCGCAAGTGGGGCCGGCAGGAGATTCTCGACGACTACGTCCGACTGATCCGGACGATCCGCCCCGACGTCATCGTGACCATGAGGGCCGAGGGCGAGCAGGGCGGCGCCCACCACCAGGCGCAGTCGCGGATCACCGGGGAGGCGTTCCGGCTCGCGGCGGACCCCGCGGGCTTTCCCGATCAGTTGAAGGAAGGCCTGCGCCCCTGGCAGGCCCGCAAGCTCTACTACCAGGAAGGGTTCGGCGGCCGACCCGACGCGCAGCCCACGGGTGGACAGCCGCTCGTCCGCATCAACACCGACGTCTACGACCCGCTGCTCGGCCAGACATACTCCGAGATCGGGTCCGAGGCGCGCAGCAACCACAAGTGCCAGGGCATGGCGCAACTGCTGTTCCTGCCAGGCGCTTCGACCGCATCGACATACCGACTCGGCGACACCACGTTGCCGGGCGGCACGGGCCGCGCCGAGACGACGTTGTTCGACGGGGTCGATACGACCATCAACGGCCTGGCGCAGTTTGCGAAGGCGCCGCCCCCCGGGGCTCTCACTTCGGGCCTGGCTGCCATCGCCTCGCAGGTGGAGCGCGCGCAGCGGGCGTTCACGTCGCAGGGTGTCAGCGCGGCAAGAGAGCCGATCATCGCCGGGCTGGGCGCCGTCCGCGCGCTGCGCTCGCAGTTGGCATCGCTCGGCCTCGGCGAGACGGCGCGGCACGAGATCGACTATCGCTTGCAGGCCAAGGAAGAGCAGTTTCAGCAGGCGGCCGTGCTGGCGCAGGGCGTCCGGATCGACGTCCTCGCGGACGACGGCGTGGTCTTTTCTGGCCAGCCGGTCCGCGTTCAGACGATTGTCGCCAATCGCGGGTCGGCGGACCTGGGCGTGAAGAAGATTTCGCTGTCAGGCTTCGACGGCGATGCGGCGTGCGTCGCGGCGGACGTCAAGGCGGGCGCGGTGCTGCCGCGATGCGAGGCGAACGTCAGGATCCCGGCGAACGCCAGGCTCACCACCCCATACTGGCGGCCGCTCCCGGACGCCGCGCGATACGAGTTCGATAAGGACGCGCCGTTCGGCCTCCCGTTCCGGCCGACGCCGTTTCGCGCGCGCATCGAGCTCACGATCGGCGGCACCTCCGTGATGGTTGACCGCCCGGTCGAGTACCGCTACGAGGGAAACATTTTCAGCGGCGAGAAGCGCATGGAACTGCACGTGGTTCCGCGCTTCTCGGTCGTCGCTACCCCGGAGATCGCGATCATCCCATCCACCCCAGCTGCTGCGGCCGCGGCGAAAGGCGGCAAGCCCGTTGTGACCGTGGCCGACCGCGAACTCCGCGTCGTCGTCATCAACGGAAACAAGGGCGCCGCGAAGGGCGAGGCGCTGCTGGAAGCGCCGGCGGGCTGGAAGGTGACGCCAGCTGTCGCGCCGCTCGACTTCGCCCATGAGGACGCTGCGGAGACGGTTCGTTTCCACGTGACGCCGCCGCCCGGGGCCAAGCCCGGGCAATACGCCGTGAAGGCGATCGTGCGCGCGGACAACGACACGTTCGACCAGGGATACGAGGTCATCGAGTATCCGCACATCCACCGGCGCCATCGGATCGTGCCAGCGCGGACGATCATCAAGCTGATTGACGTGAAGGTGGCGCCAGGGTTGAAGGTCGGCTACGTGATGGGTGTTGGCGACCAGGTGCCGCTCGCCCTTGCGCAGCTCGGCGCGCAGGTGGACCTGCTCGACGCCGATGCGCTCGCGTGGGGCAACCTCGCGCAGTACGATGCGATCGTCACGGGCGTCCGCGCGTATGAGCGCCGGGCCGACCTGAAGGCCAACAACCGCCGGCTCATCGATTACGCGGAAAAGGGCGGAACGCTGATCGTCCAGTACAACAAGATGGAGTTCAACGAGGCGCAGTACGGACCCTATCCCGCTCGCGTCAGCTCCGGTCGCGTGACCGACGAAACGGCGCCTGTCGAGGTGCTCGTTCCCACCGATCCGATCTTCACGTTCCCGAACAGGATTGGCGAGGCCACCTGGAAGGACTGGGTGCAGGAGCGCGGGTTGTACTTCCTGGGTGAGAAGGACGCCAGGTACATCGACCTGGTGCAGCTCCAGGACCCGTTCCCGGCGAACAGCGGCATGAAGAGGGGCGCGCTGGTCGAGGCCAGGGTTGGCAAGGGCCGGTGGATCTACGTCGGTCTCGGCCTCTGGCGGCAGTTGCCTGCCGGCACCGACGGCGCGTATCAGCTGCTGGCGAACCTGATCAGCGACGGCAAGGCTCCGCTGAAGTAGTGGCCGCTCCTGCTGATGTCATCGTCGTTGGCGCCGGGCCGGCGGGAGCGACCGCGGCGCGCTCGCTGGCGCTTGGCGGCGCCCGCGTGCAACTGCTCGAGCGCTTCCGCTTTCCGCGCAACAAGCCGTGCGGCGGCGGCATCACCACGCGCGCGTTGCGCCGGTTCCCCTATCTGGGCGCGGCGCTGGACCGGATCACTACCCACTACATCTCGAAACTCTATCTCGAAGGGCCGTCGGGCCGGGGCGTCGTCCTCACGTCGCACGAGCCGGCCGTTGTGATGATCCGCCGGCTGGAGTTCGACGACCTGCTGGCGCGCCTCGCCGTCGAAGCCGGCGCGGAGCTGATCGAGGATGCCTGCGTGTCGCAGGTGCACGCCGACGACGAGGGCGTGCGGGTGACGACCCGCGACGGCCGTGAGTTCTGCGCGCGTTACCTCGTGGCCGCGGACGGCGTCAACGGCATCGTCACACGCCGGCTCGGGCTGCACCCGGGATGGGACGCAGCGGGCGTCGCGCTCGACATGATGGAGGAAACGCCGAACGAGCGCCTGCGCGCGCTCGAGCCCGGCACGCTGTGGGTGTCCTACGGGCAGGGCGGCACAAACGGGTACGGCTACATCTTCCCGAAGCGCGACCATATCAACGTCGGCATCGGGTGCCTGCTCTCGCACTTCCGCGAGCAGATCCACCTTGCGCCCTACCAGATGCAGCAGCGCTTCGTGTCCGAACTGCGCCGGCGCGGGATCGTCGAAGGCGAGTCGAGCCGCGAGGACTTCACTCCGTATCACATCCCGGTGGGCGGACCGATCCGGAACACCGCGCGTGGCCGCGTCCTGGTGGCGGGCGATGCCGGCGGCTTCGTCAATGCGTACACGGCCGAAGGCATTTACTACGCGCTGGTCTCGGGCGACCTGGCGGCCCGAGCGGTCATCGACGACCGCGGCATCGACGATCCGCGACGAGGCACGACGGCGGCGGGCCGTTACGTGCGAGCCTGGCGGCGCGAGATCGGCGCGGAGCTTCGAGATTCCGTGTTGATCCAGAAGTACCTGTTCCGCGATGCCTCCCGCATCGACGGTGTCGTGAGCAGCGCCGACACGTACCGCCAGGCGGCGGACACGATCATCGCCTACGCGACGGGCACGACCTCCTACGCCGAGGCCCGTCGCCGGCTCCTCGCGCGGTTTCCCTGCGTCGTCGTTCGCATGGCGCGGGGCGCCCTGGCCGGCTGATCGCGCCAGGAACTTCACAAGCGCATGGGTGTATCACAAGGGATTATAATGCTTCGCCCCCCGTGAGGGCTTCCCCTCTTCGGGCAGCCTGTTCCGGACTTCAGTGGGGCTACATATCGGGTGATCCCTGCCTTCTTCCGAGGAGCGGCGTTCGCGATGACCGACACAACCAGGACCCCCAACGGCGCAGTCGAGACCGAGGACGAATCCCATCTCTGGCCCGCGTGCCGGCTGTCGCGCCTCATCGGCAAGCCGTCGGAGCGCTGGACCGTTGACGACCTCGTGGAGGTCGTCGGGCGGCTGGGAATTCGCCTCGTCAGCCTCATGCACGTCGGCGGCGACGGCTGGCTGAAGACGCTGGACTTCGTGCCACGCGACCTGCCGCACCTGGGCGAAGTGCTGTCGTTCGGCGAGCGCGCCGACGGCTCGAGCCTGTTCGGAACGATGGGCGTGCAGGTCACGGCGTCCGACGTCGTTCTCAGACCGCGTCTCTCGACGGCGTTCGTGGATCCGTTCGCCTCGTACCCGACGCTGGTCGTCTTCTGCGGCCACTTCGGCCGCGACGGCGCGCCGCTGCCCGAGTCGCCCGACACGATCGTCCGCAAGGCGTACGACCGCCTGCAGGCGGAGACCGGCGTCGAGCTGCAGGCGCTCGGCGAGATTGAGTACTTCCTCGGCAAGCGGCCCGACGAGACGGACATCTACGGATCGACCGAGCGCGGCTACCACGCCAGCTCGCCGTTCGTGTTCGGCGAAGCGCTCCGCCGCCGCGCGATGGTGCTGCTGGCCGAGATCGGCATCCCGGTGAAATACGGCCACAGCGAGGTGGGCTACATCCAGCCGGACGAAGTGGACGCGCGCATCTGGGAGCAGCACGAGATCGAACTTTCGCTGCAGCCGCTCGCGCAGGCCGCCGACTCGGTGCTCGTGACGCAGTGGCTTCTCCGCAACCTCGCGAACAAGGCCGGCTGGCGCTGCAGCTTCGATCCGATTCTCCGCAAGGGACACGCAGGCAGCGGCCTGCACTTCCACCTGTCGCCGATGATCGACGGCGTGCACCAGAAGCACAGCACGCCGGACGGACAGCTCGATGGCGTCGCCCGCTGGTTGATCGCGGGCCTCGTCCAGCACGCCGGCGCGCTGATGGCGTTCGGCAACCGCGCGACGAACTCGTTCGTGCGCCTGCTCCAGGCGAAGGAAGCGCCGAGCACCGTCACCTGGGGCCACTACAACCGCCGGGCGCTCATCCGGCTGCCGATCGTGGCGGCCGACGCGGAAGGCAGGTCGGTGAGCCCGGAAACCGTCGAGTTCCGGCTGGCCGACGGCTCCGCGCATCCGCACCTGTTGCTGGCGGGCATCGCGCAGACGATGGTGGCGGGGAGGACGGTCGAGAACCTGGACGAGTTGCTCGCGCGGACCGCTGCTCTGGCGCAGAACCGCGCCGTGGCGCTCCCCGTTCCGCGGGGCTTCGTCGAGGTGGCAGACGCGCTGCGGGCCGTCCGCGGGTCGTTCGAGGCGGGTGGCATCTTCCCGCCGCACGTCATCGATCGCACGCTCGACGCACTGGAACAGATGTAGCAGGCCTAAGACAGATTCCAGGGGGGCCTACAGGAACTTGCGTCAACCGTGACGATCTCAGCCCTGGAAGATGTCTAGATCCACGTTGCGTATAGCTCGGGCCTGCGGTGCTTCAGGAACAGCTTTCGCGCGTGGGAGCGTTCGACCGTCTGGAGATCGATGTCGGCGTAGAGAATCGCGTCTTCCCCGGCGGGAGCTTTCGCGACCACCATGCCGCTTGGGGCACAGACGAACGACTCGCCGCCGAACGTCAGGCACTCCTCCTGGCCGACGCGGTTGCACAGCGCCGTGAAGTAGCCGTTCTGGAACGCGGCCACCTGCATCTCCGCCTCGTAGAGGCCGTCCGGCCACTCGCCGACGGCTCCCGCCTGCGGCACCACCACCACCTCGGCCCCGCCGACTGCGAGCGCGCGCATGTATTCCGGGAAGTGACGGTCGTAGCAGATCGCCACGCCGAGCCTTCCAATCGCCGTGTCGTAGACCGGCGCGCCGGTGTCGCCCGGCGTGTAGTACCCCTGTTCGTGGAAGCAGGGGTACTCCGTGATGTGGATCATGCGGGTGCAGCCGAGGAGCGTCCCGTCGGCGTCGATCACCGGCGAGCTGTCGAACGTGCGGTCACCATCGCGCTCGAACAGGTTGAGCACGACGACCACGCCCAGTTCGGCGGCCTTCGCCTGGAAGGCCTCGGTGACCTGGCCAGGGATCGGTTCGGCAAGATTCGCGAAATCAGGCCCGGCTGGGCGCTGCGGGTAGAACGGCTCGAATGCCAGTTCCGCGAAACAGATGAGCTGTGCGCCGTTGTTGGCCGCCGCAGCAAGCGCGTCGAGGCCGGCCGCGACGTTCGCGGCCTTGCTGGCAGTGGCCCGCTGCTGCACGAGTGCGATTCTCATGGTGAGATTCTACCGCAGGGTCGAGAATCCGGCGTCGCGGTCTGTTCAAGTCGGACCAGCCGTCTGACGAGATGATGTCGTGCCCGGGATGAATAGTCGGGGCTGACGATGAGGGGTCGGAACTGCCTGCCACGCCGAAGTCGCGGAGCGACGAAGGCGGGACGATGAGGGGTCCAATGTGCGCCATTTCGCGACATTGGGCTCTTGGCGCGCCCCCAAAACTCGCGTGGTATGATCGCGGGCCGGCCCCCGGACCAAAGACCGCATGGGTTCCACAGAAGGCTCGACGAACAATGGCGCGCCAGCCATCCGGATAGACGGCTGGAAAGACATCGCTGCGCACCTGGGCAGGAGCGTCCGCACGGTCCAACGCTGGGAACGCGAGCTCGGCCTGCCGATCCGTCGCCTGGATACCGGCACCGCCGAGGTCGTCAACGCACTCCGCGACGAACTCGACGCGTGGGTGGTGCGGCATTCGCGCGTGTCGCAGGCGGAACCTGCGGACGAGCGGACTCCTGCAGAGGACGCGACGCCGCGTGAACTGCCATCCGAGTCGAGCGACGAACCTCCCCAGCCCGCGCGGACCCAGACTGCCCGGGCGACCCGACGCTGGTGGGCGCTGGCCGGGGCGGCGGCCTTGGTGGCTGTGGCGGCACTGGGATGGTGGGCCGTTTTCCCCGGGCTGTTCGACCGCTGGTCGGCGGCGTCTCGCCAGCGCGACGCGACCTCGCACACCGCGACTCAGGGGCCCGCGGCCGCCGCCCGGGAACCACAAACCGCAACGCTGCAGGGCCGCACGCTCACCGCCAAATCAGCAGACGGCACAGTACTTTGGACAAAACAGTTCGTCACGACGTTCATGGACTTCTTCGAGACGGCCGCCGGTTCGTTGACCGTATCCCGTATGAGAATACCCATTCGGTGCGCTTCGGCGACCTGGCATACGACACTGTCGGAGTGAGCGAAACTGGATGGCAACTCCGCGCCGCGTAGTGGTGTCGGGCCGCCGCGAATTTGTCGTCTGGGTCGTCGCGGCGTCCTCGTTCGGAATTCCCGGCATCCCACAGCAGGAAGACTTCACCTACTACTACTTCGACGATCGGTTCGCGATTCCCCGGGTGGAACTGGCTCCGTCCTACAAATCGCTGGACCGGCAACTGGAGAGCCTGGACATCGTGACGTCGGCTTCGCGTAGCTATGGGTTGCCCGACGCCTTCCCCATCCGCCGCTGGAACGGCCGCGGTTTCGATCTCATTGCCGCTCCGAAGGCAATGGTCCACGGCACGGCATTCTGACAGCGTCTATGGGTTGACCGGCGATCGGCGACCCGCGACGACGAGCGCGCACGCGGTCATTAGGACGGTGCCCGCCAGCGGAACCAGCATCCCCAGGCGTACACCGAACGCCTGCGAGATGTGCCCGAGCGCCCACGGAAAAGTAATGCTGCCGACGTTGCCCACGGTGAACAGGAAGCCGAACACGGTCCCGGCAAACCGGTGATAGCGATCTCCGGCCATCGCCAGCACCGTCGGGAAGATCGCGGAGAACCCGAGAGACGTCATCAGGGCGCCGAACGCCAGCCCCGGCAGCCAGCCTGCGGCCACCAGCAGGACGACGCAACCGCTGACCGACAGCACACCGGAGATCACCACCAGCCGCTCCTTGCCGGTCCAGGCCTGCGCCCGCGAGGACAGCGCGCGCCCCGCAATTGCCATGATCCAGTAGCCCACGAGGATCAGCGTCGCCACGCGCGGCGACCAGCCCACCGACCCGACGTAGGTGGATGTCCACCCGCTCAGAGCTGTCTCGTTTCCCGCCTGGAAGAGCAGCAGCAGCGCGAACAGGAGGACGCCGCGATCCTTCGCCACGCCAAGCATGCCGGCGAACGAGAACGCCGCCCCTTCGCGCGGCGGGGGGAACGGCAACACCGCGCACAGCACCGTGCTCGCCCCCGCCACCCCCGCGCACAGCACCATCGTCCCCGCGATCGACAGGACGTTGAAGAAGAGCGCAACGACAAGCGGCACGAACAGCGCGCCGATTCCGAAGAACGTACCGAGCAGGTTCAGCATCCGGCCCCGGTCGTCGGGGAAGACGTCCGATACCAGGGCGTTGGTCGCCGCGTTGAGCCAGCCGCCGCCGACGCCGAGCAGGAGGGCCGCGAGCGCGGCCGCGCCGAAGCCATGCGCCAGGGCAAACGCGAGCAGCGCCACCGTCACCATCGCCGACGCCGACACCAGCACCGGCTTGCTGCCGATGCGGTCGAGCGTCGGCCCGACGACGGCCGTCGAAACGAGAAGGCCGATGAACAGCACGCTGAACAGGTCGCCCTGCTGGGCGAGGTCGATGCCGAGCCGCTCGCGCATCGCCGGCAGCCCGAACAGGGTGCCGAGCATGGCAATGAGCATCCCGAACACGAACATCGTCATGCAGGCGGCGCCAAAGAGCCGACCTCTATTGAGCCCTGGAGTTTTCGTCAAGCGGTGGTCTTCCGTCACATCACCTTGTCAACAGCATAACTGCCCGGCGCCGCCTTCTGGAACACCGATTCGGAAGGCGCCGATTCCGCGTCGCGAGCACTGTGGTCCGCCGCCTTGAACACCAAGCACGCCATCAAGCGCCACAGCGGAGTCAACCTTGCCCCAGATGCCATCCATGGCTATACTTCGGCTAGCCATTGGAGGTGGAGTCACGATCACTAAAGTCCAGAAGTGGGGCAACAGCCAGGGCGTGCGCCTGAGCAAGGAGCTGCTCTCAGACGCCGAGATCGATGTCGGGGATGCCGTCGATGTGGCTGTTCGCGACGGTGCCCTCGTCGTCACGCCCGTTCGCTGCATCAGGGGCGGACACGATCTCAATCAGCTGGTCAGCCGCATTCCCAAGGGCTACAAGCCTGAAGAGCTCGACTGGGGGCCTCCGGTCGGCCGGGAGGTCTGGTAG
Organism: Acidobacteriota bacterium; assembly: GCA_017883185.1. Lineage (GTDB taxonomy): Bacteria > Acidobacteriota > Vicinamibacteria > Vicinamibacterales > Fen-181 > FEN-299. The sequence continues at coordinate 29 of JADGOB010000037.1, read as the reverse complement.
ATGGCGACCTACGTCCCGCGCAAGGGGGA
>JADGOB010000277.1 GCA_017883185.1 Acidobacteriota bacterium | reverse complement strand
GTGGTATTATTCAAGCGAACTTATGACTCGGGACACTAGGGCGGCGGAGACGCCGGCGGCGGAGGGCAGAGCCCACGGCCGCCAGCGCCTCAGGCGCTCAGCGCCCGGTCCAGACCGGCGCCGTCCACGCGGCCACGCCGTCAACGGTCGTGACGCGCAGCCAGAAATAGCGTGCCGTTGAGGACCTCACCGTCGGCGCCCACGTGACGCTGTGGCCGGTCACGTTCCTGGAGGCGGCCACAGCGCCGCCATCGCTGACGAGCTCGAGCTTCGTGATCTCGTCGCCGGGAGCGAAAGTGTCGGGATCGGTGACGGCGACCGACACCGCGTAGCGCGTGGCCGGCGTGATGACCGAGCCCATCACCGCGTGGTCGACCTTGAAGTCGACGCGCAGGTTCTCGTCCATGGTCGCGTAGCCACGGTGCGCGCGCATGGCGGCGAAGAGGTCGGTACGCGTGAGCTTGGGGGCCAGCAGCACGGTGCGGAACTCGTACGGCACCGTCGTCGTGTCCCAGTCGACGGTGTGCGCGTCGCTCACCGCCGTGGGCATCACGTGCCACCCGGCGTCGAGGCACTTCACGTAGCTGCTTGAGCTCGGGGTATTGTCGACGTTCCAGTTGTAGACCTCGAGCAGGTTCATGACCGCGTCGCGCTCGGGCGTGCGGCCGGCGAAGGCGTCGAAGTCGTTGCCGACGTTCCAGGTGGGGTGGTTGAACTGCCCGATCGCGCCCGGATGGGCGAGCAGCGGGTCGATGAAGTCGACGGCCGGCGAGTCGGCCTGGTTGGTCTCGCTCTCCGGGATGATCGACTCGACCGCGAACGTGTTCACGTGATGGTGGTACTGCCAACCCAGCTCATAGGCGGCGACGCCGACGAACGTCGCCGAGGTCGCCGCGTCGGCGGCGGCCTGGGTCGCCAGCCAGGCCGGCGGCCCGATCATAATGCTGTGGTCGGTGACGGCGAAGAAGTCCATGCCGGCGGCTTGAGCGCTCGCATACGCTCCGGCCGGCGTGCCCGTGCCGTCGGAGACGGCGGTGTGCGCGTGCAGGTCGCCGAAGTAGGGCTTGTAGAGGGATACGACCTTGAACGTGAGGCTCTTGCTCCAGACGCCGTTGCCGCCGGCGTTTCTGGCACGGACCTTCCAGATGAGACTGACGTTCTTGGGCAGCGCCGTGCTGCTCTTCCACGACAGCGTGGTGATGCCGGTCTTCCTGACCAGCAGCTTCTTGCCCTTGTAGACGCGCAGCTCGTACTTGGCGGCGCCGCGCGCCTTGCTCCACGTGAAGGGCGGCTTGGTGCTGGTCACGGTGCCCTTGGGCGCCTTGGCTGTGGGCTTGCCCGGCGCCGCGGCTGCGCCGGCCGGCGCGACAGCGCCGAACAGGCAGCCGAACATGAGTAGTGCCAGCAGCGCCGCAGCGATCGGCGCGGGCGAGACGCTCGGCGCCCGCATGGGTGTTGAGTGAGGCTTTTGTCGTGACGTGCCTCCATGACTTACCCTCTCCAAGCCCGCGGGCGGCATGCGCCGCCGCAGTCTCGGCCGAGGGGTCTGACGATGCAGGACCTCCATCTGGTGGCGTAAGACGAGGATCTCGACGTCCTTGGGGCGGTCGGCGGTCGGGGAGCCGAACGCCCAGCCCGTCAGCCTGCGAAGAACCAGGTAGAGCAACGCGAGTACCACCGGCGAATCCCTTCTTGGGACATTCTTGGGAGAGACAGGAGACCTGAAGGAAACGCTTGCTCAGCGACGTTGTCGAGAGTTTGTGTGCCCTTCACGGCGCACAGCCGGCAGCGCTGCGGCGTCTCACGGCGCTTTCCTTATCAGGTAGTAGACGCTGCCTCGATCCTCGAGCCGCTCGTTGCCGGTCAGTTCATTGAACGCAGAATCGATCACGTTGTAGCCCTCTCGCTCGACCATGCGTTGGAATGAACGGCGGTTGAAACGGCTCCCCCAGTCCCAGCCAGGAGCCGGAGTCTCGAAGTACGCGGGATCGTCGTTCGCCATGGAGACCGCTGATTGCACGATCAGGAAGCCGCTGCTGAGCTCCCACGAGTGCCGAAGGACGCGGACCGGGTCTTCCACGTGGTAGAGGCCGCCGACGTTGGCGACAATGGAGTACTTGATGTTCGTGGGCAACTCCATCACATCCCCACGGACGAGCTGCACATCGGGGACTCCGGCACGTTTTCGAGCGACCGAGGCCAGTCTCAGGTAGCCGTCGCGGTCGTTGTCAATGCCGACGGCTGTATCTGCGCCCCATTTGCGAGCGAAGATGGAATAGAAGGCGTCGGCGCAGAAGAGCTCGGCAAACGAGATCTCTCTTTCGCCCTCGCAGCGCAACTTGGCGATGGCCAGCATGATGTAGGCGCAGATGACAGGCATCTTCGCTTCTTGGTTGGGTGCGAATATGCCTGTGAATATGCCTGGTAGCTGGCGATTGTGGAATCCCAGCCGGCTGAAGTCATGGTAGTAGAGCTTGGGCAATGCACTCCCTGCTCAACATGACCTGCCAAATCGATGGCAAGGTCTCACAATTCTATCAGGGCAGCCGTGCTGGCCGGTGACTCTCCCACATCCTCTGACCTGTGCCCAACGCTCATTGGCGTCCCTTGCATGAGGCCTGGATGGTGCTGCGTCTGCATGCCGCGCCGGAGGGCGTCATGCTGTACCGCACCCGGACCTCTGGACATGAATCTTCCTTACGCGGCGACCTTTCGAGCATACCATACTGCGCGCCTCGCCCCGGGGCTGAGGAAGCTGCGCGCGAGGATCGAGCGTCCGGGCCCTTGGGGGCGCTCGCAGATCGAAGCGCTGAGCGCGGCGCGCGGCGGCGCCCGCGGTCTCAGGCGAGGAGCTCTACGCCATGATCGCCGACGACCTCGAAGGCTCGCCCTTCTCCGGCGAGGGACACCGCAAGGTCTGGGCGCGCCTCAGGGTCGCCGGCGTGTAGCCCGCCTCATGCGCGAGCACGGACTGCTCTCCCCGCGCCACGTGCGTCAGGGTGCGGGCATCAGCCACGACGGCAGGGTCACCAGCTGGACGCGCCCGACGTCATGTGGGGCACCCGACGGTACGCGAGTACTCACAGCCGAGGAGGGCATGTGCTTTCGTCTTCGTCGCCGGCGGCCACGGACTGAGCCTTGTGCATGGACGACGGCGCGTGAGTACGTCTCGGGCCACTTCGGCAACCAGGTGCGCTTCTGGGGCGTGGCGGCGAGCTACTCCCGGAGTGCCTTGGGGCTCTTGCGGCGCAGTCCGTCGAGCAAAGCGACCAATGGCCTGTCCCGGGAGCACCGACGAACTCCTTCATCCAAGGGGTAGGACTCGCTTTTGGCGCGAGCGGAGAACGAGTACCAAACGCGACCACCGCCAGAGAGAGGCCCGCCGCCGCGTCGATGTACGCTGGGAAGGATAGCGAGAAGCCCGCCTGGTAGCCGGCGGTCCAGCCGGCGAACGCGCCGACGAGGGCATCGACGGCATCCTGGAACACACGCTCGATCCGGCTTCTCTCGGCCAAGCGCACCGACCTCCCGGTAGGAGTGTGACAGCTGTCGTCTACGGGCCGCTCACGAGCCGGTCCCGCCGCACATCCTAGCGGCGGTACGCCGGGCCGTCGGCCACGCGCGGGAGGGCAACGGGACGCCTCGGCGAGGTGTACAGGCCTTCGAGCGTCCTCTAGAGTATGGCGGGAATCTCGCGGCGGCCCGGTGCGTGGCGCGGCGCAACGCACTCGACGGGAGGCAGAGAAGTGGGGAAGACGGCGCTCATCACCGGCATCACCGGCCAGGACGGCGGCTACCTAGCGGAGCTGCTTCTCGAAAAGGGCTACACAGTCCACGGCATGATCCGCCCGACCTCCGGGTTGGCCGGCACGCGGCTCGGCGAGCTCATGGAACCGCAGCGCGGATACGCCGGGCGCATCGACCTGCACAACGCCGAGCTCACCGACTCGACCAGTCTGTCGCTGCTGATGGACAAGACCGATCCCGACGAGGTCTACCATCTCGCTGGCCAGAGTCACATCCAGATCAGCTTCGACCTGCCTGAATACACGGGGGAGACCACCGCGCTGGGCACGCTTCGCATGCTTGAGGCTATTCGTAGGCGCGG
>JADGOB010000276.1 GCA_017883185.1 Acidobacteriota bacterium | reverse complement strand
CTTCCGTCAACTTCGGGAGGCCGCTGATATCGCCTATCGGCCGACCATGGCCAGCACTTTCCCGTTTTCGATGACCGGCACGGCAACGGGAATTGACGGATCGCCCCGCCATGCATCAGACTTCCCGGTCATCTTCAGGAGGTTGCGGTATGAGATTCAAGACGTTCACCCTGGCGGCGATGTGTGCTATTTCCGTAGTTGTCGCGGCACAAGAGAGGGCTGGCGCACCGCATCCTCCGGCACCGGGGGTCGACACCGTTGCGCCCGACATCCCGGGCGTCGTGGCGGGTGGGACGAAAGTGCAGGTCCTGAAGGAAGGATTCAGCGGCACCGAGGGGCCGATCGCGATGCCGGACGGCAGCGTGATCTTCTCCGAAATCGATGCGGGCCGCACGATCCGGATCGACCCGAACGACACCTTCTCGACCTTCCTGGAGAACACCGGTCATACCACCGGGGTCGCGTTCGACAGACAAGGCCGTCTCTTCGCGGCGGTCGTGCCGTGGGGCACCACGAAGTTCTCGATCATCTATCCTGAAGCGGCGAAGAAGGTCGTGATCGACAACTACGACGGCAAGCCCTTCGGCCGCCCCAACGATCTCACCATCGCGAGGAACGGCGGCATGTACTTCACCGACTCGGCCAACGCGCAGCCGCGCCCGACGGAACCGCTGCCGCTGCCGGCGGCGTTCTATTACCTGCCGCCGGGTGCCACAAAGGCCATCCAGCTCATGACGGACGTGAACTTCCCCAATGGCGTGATCCTGAGCGGCGACGAGAAGGTCCTGTATCTGAACTCGAACGGCCAGTACCTGCTGGCGTTCGATGTACAGCCCGATGGATCGCTCACCAACCGCCGCAACTTCGCGAAGTACGACGGCATCAGAATCAACGAGGCCGGGCTTGCGTCGAACAGCGGCGCCGATGGCATCACGATCGACAGCCAGGGGCGCGTCTACGTGGCCGCGTCCAATGGTGTGCAGGTCTTCTCATCGCAGGGGCAGCACCTCGGCACGATCCCGACGCCCAGACCGCCACAGAACCTGGCCTTTGCCGGTCCCGGCAAGAGAACGCTGTACATCGTCGGGCGGAACGTCGTGTCGAAGCTGCAGATGATCGCCGAGGGCTTCAAAGATCGCGCGAAGTAATGGACTCGAGTGCCGAGTCGCGGCGGGAGCCGGACCGCCCGGTTCTTACTCTGCTGGCCTGAATCGTCTCGACGGAATCAGGAAGCCCTGGCCGATGGCCACGGTGCCGAACGGCTTCGCAATGACGGACGACCAGCCTCCGGGAAGGGCCACGCGCATCGCGTACACCGCCACGACGGCGGCAAACGGGACGGGCGAGAGCACCGCACGCCTCACCTGGTGATTCGCAAAGGCGTAATGCGTGACCTCTTGGGCCACGCGTCGATTGTCACGACCGAGCGCTACGACACGCACACGTTCGCCGCGCGTCAGCAAGCCGCTGGACGGTTGGAATCTGGCAAGAGTTTCACATCTATTTCACATTCCGAGTCTGACGCCGCGGAATCCGCGCCCGCTGCGGCCAAGGAGACCCGCGGGTGAAGGACGCGCGCAGCGTGCCGTCTGCCAGAGGCGTCAGCATCCGAACGCGGCGTGAACGGCGGACTCATTCCACATGTGGCGGATGACAGGGGGCAGGTCAACTGCGATCGGCCCCGAAATGGCGCTTCGCGAAGGCGCGTCCGGAGCCGGATTTCAGGTATTTCTCGAACCGAACCGCGGTCTGCTCGTTCGGAAACTGCAGGACGAGCGCCAGTGACCAAGGTCGGTGTTCGCCTGTGTGTCCGCGCGGGCCGTGGTTGTGCCAGTCAAGGCGTTTGTCGACATCGCTCGTCATGCCGACGTCGTGACGATCGGCGTCGCTGTCGCTCCGAAGCACGTAGACGAACCGCTTGCCGATTCCGGGCATGTGCCAGGGAATGGCACGCATCGCGTCAGCAGGGAGTGGCGTGTTTCCGCGACGGCGCGGGACGATGCTGGAGAGAGTACGCGGTGTGAACGATGACTGGGGATTTGGAACGGAGCAGCATCTGCGAGGGGTCCGCCTTCGCGGCCACGCGGCTACGGCGCGACATCGCGCCGTAGCCGCGCAGAATTGAACGCGGCGGAGGCGGATGGCTGGGAGGCAGGGATTCGAACCCTATTAAGGTAGTTTCTCTAAATGGTGACGGCGCAGGACTTCTGGCGATAAGTGCCCGCGAATCATCAGGTTGAGGAGGCGAAAGTGTTCACTCGCGTCTTCTGGAAGCTGCTCTGATCGACGTCCGTTTTGGCAACATGTTGGCAACGGCGACGGCCTCCCGGTTCTCCAGCTTGCTCCCTGCGTTAACCTCACCACGCACGAAGGATTCGCCGTTTCCTATTCGGGCATCCGGCCTCCCTCTTCTTGACAAGCGTCGTTCCAGACTTGCTCCAGAAGCCGCGGAGCACGGACGGTCACGGGGGCCAAGAAGGCCCGCCAAAGCGCGCGTCGCTGGCTGCAGGTCATGATCAGGACGCGGGGAGCGCCCTGGCGGTGTCATCGGAGTGTCTCAGGAATCCTGCTGCAGACAGTTCCGGACTTTTGCCTGCCTTCGCGGGAGAACTCAGCGGGCTCAGGTCCGTCGCAAGCGTCTCGAGAATCGATAAGAGGTCACCACGCTCGGTGAATCGACGCAGCGCCAGCAGTGCAAGAAGGTAATAGTAGAATACTGTCGAGGGTTGGCGGTCAAATCGGAAATTCCGGATTGGAGCGGCTGTGTGGAATGCCGCCGAAAGGCCTGCACTATGAAAAGCATAGCTTCACAACACGAACATGCGCCCGATCGGCGCATGTTCCTGAGAGGCAGCGGTGCTGTTGCCGCCGGACTATTGGTGGAATCGGGAGTCGAGGCTGCGCCCCAACAACCGGCCGCGCCCCAACGGCCAGCTGCGCCCCCGATGCCTACGCGGAACCTCGGGCGCACCGGGCACAAAGTGGGCATCTTCAGCCTGGGTGGCCAGGCTGCGGTCGAAATCCCCGGCAACGAGAAGGTCGCAATCCCGATCATTGAGCGGGCGCTCGACCTTGGGGTGAACTACATCGACACCTCGTGGGGCTACGGGGGCAGAGGCGACGGGGGCGGCTGCAGCGAGCGGTATATCGGAGAGGTGATGAAACGCCGCCGCAACGAGACGTTCCTCGCCACCAAGTTGGACGAGGGCACCCGCGACGGAGCGCTTCGCCACCTGGATGAATCGCTCAAGAAGCTGAATACGGACCACCTGGACCTCTGGCAAATACACTCCCTGTCGACCGATGACGACCTGCAGCAGATCTTCGGCAAGGACGGCGCGCTGGAGGCGATGGTTCGGGCCCGGGACCAGAAGATGGTCAGATTCCTGGGCATCACGGGGCACTACCGCCCTGAGATACTGATGGAAGCGATTCGCCGCTTTCCGTTCGACACGGTCCTGATGGCCATCAATGCCGCAGATCGGCACCACTACAGCTTCGAAGCGGAGCTGATCCCCCTGGCGCTGGAAAAGCAGATAGGGATCATTGCGATGAAGATCCCCGGGCGCCGCAACCTGTTATCGGTTTGGAAGCCGCCGTCGGTGGAAGAGCAAAAGAGCAGAAATCGGAATGCGACGCCAGTCACGAGTCCCGGCACCCTCACCATCGAGGAGGCTATGCACTACGTGCTGACGCTTCCCGTCAGCACCTGCATCATCGGTTGCGATAGCGTCGCGCACGTGGAGGAGAATGTCAGGATCGCGCGCGAGTTCACGCCACTAAACGCACAGCAGATGGCCGCGCTTTCCGAGAAGGCGCGTCCTGTTGCCGACCAGGCTTTGTACTTCCGCCTGACCGCGGGTGGGCGGCCGCCTAGTCCTGCGCCTCCTGAGTGACGGTCCACAGGCAGACCGTGCGCCAGCCGATCTCACCGCAGCCTGGATGTTTGTCCAGGAACTGCACAGGCTCCTGCAGCAGGGGTTCTGACCTTTTGCTCTGAGAGGTGGAGAGTCGGCCGGCTCCTTTGTGACCTTGGATTTCGCCTCCTTCAGGGCGAGGAAGGCGGAAATCGATGAGCGCAAGGGTCCGCGCGCCCAGATGACGTAACGTCTTTTTCGCATTAC